>SFDG01000014.1 GCA_004558305.1 Phocaeicola plebeius | reverse complement strand
TGCCGCTGGGCGCTCCCCGACCGATGAGATATTTTAAACAAAAAAAGGTGATGCATCAACTTTACGAAAAAATGATGCTTTAAAATTTGCTTATTACATTTGGGGGCAATTATATATCCTTTAGCAACAGTTTTGGGTTAGCATCCGTACACCCTCCCCACAGGGTTTGTCGGTTGCGCCCCTCCTGGACCAGCATGCAGCTTCTCCCGTAGGGGTCTATGCGTTCCTGCGTACCTACTCCTCGCGCTTGGGGTATGCCGAAGTGAAAGCGGCCCGCGAGCGGCTGGATGCCTCCCTCGAAGGGTCGGCCTACGTGAAAGAGGTGGATGCCCTGCTGGCTAAGCTGGAACGGCTGCAGGACGGTGCCGAGGCCCCTGACTTTACGCTACCTGATGCAGACGGTCGTCCCGTCTCCCTCTCTTCTTTTCGAGGCCAGTACGTACTGGTCGATTTTTGGGCTGCCTGGTGTCCCGACTGTCGCCGGGAGAACCCCAATGTAGTGGCTGCCTACCAGCAGTATCAGAAGAAGAACTTCACTGTGCTGGGCGTATCGCTCGACCGCGACAAGGACAAGTGGCTGGAGGCCATCGAAAAGGATGGCTTGACATGGACGCAAGTCTGCGACTTCCAGTACTGGAGCGGTCCGGTAGTCAATCTCTATGCCGTGAAGTGGATTCCGAAGAACTTCCTCATCGGTCCTGACGGACGCATTATTGCCTCTGGCCTCGAAGGTCAGGCTCTGCTGGACAAGCTGGCCGAAGTAGTGAAATAAAAAAGAGACGACTTAGTCGCCATCACACGTTGTGTGAAACAATTCGATAATGACGCTGTAGGGGCAGACCTGCGTGTCCGCTCTTCATGCCGAAGTGGATGTTCCCAGGCAGACACACAAGTTTGCCCCTACAGCTTTCGTCATTGGTATGGTTATCGGGTAGCTTCCTCCTGTTTCCCTGTCAGTCCATTTGGCGGTAGTTTTTTGCCAGTCCTCCCTCGCTCGTTTCCTTGTAGAGCGAAGGAAGGTCATGCCCCGTCTGCTTCATCACTTCCACCACGCGGTCGAACGATACGCGGTGATGTCCGTCCGTGAAGGCCGAGTAGATATTGGCATCCAGAGCTCGGGCGGCTGCATACGCATTGCGCTCGATGCAAGGAATCTGTACCAGACCACACACCGGGTCGCATGTCATGCCCAGGTGATGTTCCAATCCCATTTCCGCCGAATACTCGATTTGTGCCGGACTACCACCGAACAGCTGGCTGGCCGCTGCCGAAGCCATCGAGCATGCCACGCCTACTTCTGCCTGGCAGCCTGCTTCCGCTCCCGAGATGGAGGCATTGTGCTTCACCACATTGCCCACCAGTCCGGCGGTCGCCAGGGCACGCAGGATGCGGGCATCGGTAAATTCACGGCTGGTCTGCAGATGGTACAGAACAGCAGGCACCACTCCGCAGGCACCGCATGTAGGTGCCGTCACAATCCTTCCTCCCGAGGCATTCTCTTCGCTCACAGCCAGGGCGTACGAGAACACCAGTCCGCGCGAACGGAGCGAGTCGCGGTAACCTTTCGCTTTGATATAGTAGGCCGATGCCTTACGGCGCAGGTTCAGCGGTCCGGGCAGTACCCCTTCGGCATCCAGGCCGCGCTCCACGGCTGCCTTCATTGTCTGCCAGACTTCTGCCAGATAGTCCCAGATGTCCTTTCCCTCGCACTGTTCCACGTATTCCCAGAAGCTGCGTCCTGTACGTTCGCTCCAGAACAGAATCTGGCTCATGGTATTCATGTCGTAGATGTCGGGCGAGCTGCCCTGCGGCTGTCCTTCTTCAGCCAGTGCACCGCCGCCTACGCTGAAGACCGTCCATTCCTCCGTCTTGTTTCGGTTGGCGTCGAACGACTTGAATGTCATGCCGTTCGGATGGAATGGGAAGAATACCTGGGGCTTCCAGACGATTTCTACGGGTGCGTGGGGCTGCAGTACATCGAGGATGGCCACATCTGTCATGTGGCCCTTTCCGGTAGCGGCCAGACTGCCGTAGAGGGTGACTTCAAAGGAGGTGGCTTCCGGATGCCGGGCCAGAAACTGTTCGGCTGCCTTGCGCGGTCCCATGGTGTGGCTGCTGGAAGGGCCTGTGCCGATTCGGTATAGTTCTTTGATGGATTTCATTATTTCTCAGTTTCAGTTGGTTAAAGGTTCGTTTTTTTTACGTTGGATGTCAGTACCCAATGTTTAAGCAAAGGTATGTAAAAATAATCAAACCTCCAAATTGATTTTCGGGGAATATGTTTTTAACCAACTGGGTTTTACTTTTCAGGGTCAAGTCTTCATCCTTTTCCAGGCATTTCAGGACAGGTGCTGCCTCCTCTTCCACTTTCACCTCCGTGACAGCTGTCTTGTAACCGATGAAGGACACAGTCAGCCGGCAGGTCCCTGTGGTATGCCGTGGAAGCAGAACTCACCTGTGAGGTCGGTGGTCGTTGCTCGGGACATCTCACCGATAAAGACCGTAGCATATGGCATCTGTCTCTCCTCTGCGCCAACTACCTTTCCTTTCAGGTCGTTGACTCAGACAGACATAGCCATCGGCAACAGTCCTCCCCGCAATAGGGTACGGTAACTTCGTATCATAAGACAATCAGGTCGTAGACTGTACGTCTATAAACATTGTTTTCCATCGGTATAAAGATGGTGAAATACGGTCATTCTTCCATGCGCCCTATTTGCCCTGGTTGATGTTCCGTAAGCCATGTGCCAGGTCCCTAATACAAATCTACCACCGTAATGCCGGCTCCCCCAAACTGCACGTGCTCGTCCTTGAACTCCTTCACACCTGGTACGGAAGCCAAGTACTGGCGGATCAGCGTCCGCAGGATGCCCGTGCCTGTGCCGTGCAGGATGCGAACCCGGCTTACCCCGACAAGGATAGCGTCGTCGATGAAATATGTCACCGCCTGGAGGGCCTCTTCACCACGCATACCGCGCACATCGATATCTTGCTTGAAGTTCAGCCGTTTCTCATGCATCTGGTCTTGGGTGGCGGCACTGATGAAAGTCGCTTTGGCAGGCGTGCTGTTCAGTTGTGGTGCGTCGGCATGCTCCAGCCGGTCCAGCTTCACGTTTGTCTTCATCAGGCCGAACATCACCACTGCATTCTTGCCGTTCACCTCCAACACCTGTCCCACGCTGCTTTGCCCCTTGATGCGCACATAGCTGTCCTCTTCAATCGGCTTGGCTTTTGGTGTTTCGGCTGCCTGCGCCTGTTTCTGCGCCTTCCGTTCCTTCTTCCGTTCCTGCTTCTGGCGTAGCTGCTCCATCTTGCGGGCGATGGCCTCTTCCGTGGCCGCCGTATCGATGGCCTCCACCTGCTGGCGGAAGTCCGTCAGTTCCTGGCGGGCATCTCGCGTGCGCTCCTTCTCTGCCTGTGCCTCTTTGATAGAGCGGATGGTATTTTCGATGCGGGCGTTCGACTCCTGCAGCAGTTGCTCCGCTTCCTCTTTCGCTTTCTTCAGGATAGTCTTTCGGCTTGCTTCCAGTTCTGCTATTTCCGCTTCGTAGCGGGCGATGGTATCCTCCATCTGCTTCTCTCGCTTACGGATGTTCTGCCGCTTTGTTTCCCAATATCGTTTGTCGCGGACAATGTCCTGCAGGTACTTGTCGCTTTGGATATACTCGCTGCCCACAATCTCTGAAGCATCAGCGATGACCTCTTCGGGCAGTCCGATCTTTCGGGCGATTTCGACGGCGAACGAGCTGCCCGGGTTGCCGATCTGCAGCTGGAAGAGAGCCCTCATCTCGTGGCGGTCGTAAAGCATGGCACCGTTCACCACGCCCTCATGGTCTTCAGCGAAGTGCTTCAGATTCTGATAGTGCGTCGTGATGACTCCGAATGTTTTCCGCTCGTTGAAGCGCTTCAGCAAGGCTTCGGCAATGGCTCCGCCTATTTGCGGCTCGGTGCCGCCGCCGAACTCATCGATGAGGATGAGGCTGCGCCCGTCGCATCCCTTGAGCATCATCTTCATGTTCGTCAGGTGCGACGAATAGGTACTCAGGTCGTCCTCGATGCTCTGCTCGTCGCCGATGTCGATAAAAAGGTGGCTGAACACTCCGGCATGGCTGCGCTCGTTCATTGGGACGGGCAGGCCGCACTGTAGCATGTACTGGAGCAGTCCCACCGTTTTCAGGCAGACAGACTTGCCGCCTGCGTTAGGACCCGAAATCAGCAGGATGCGCTGTTCGCGGGTCAGTTCGATGTCCAGTGGTACCACTTTCTTTCCGTGGCGGGCCAGAGAGAGCTGGAGCAGCGGATGGACCGCCTCGAACCAGTCCAGCACCTGGCGGCGTTCGAAGGCTGGCTTCACGGCACGGATGTCAAGGCTGAACACGGCCTTGGCGCGGATGAAGTCGATGTCGGCCAAGAACTCGTAGGACTGCAACAAGGCGGGCACCTGCGGACGGACCGTGGCGGAGAACTCGGTGAGGATGCGGATGATCTCGCGCCGCTCCTCGCCCTCCAGTTCCCGGATGCGGTTGTTCGCCTCCACCACCTCCGCCGGTTCGATGAAGACTGTCTTGCCGGTGGCCGACTCGTCGTGGACAATGCCTCGGAGCTTTCGTTTCATACCGGGGGCCACCGGGATGACCAAACGGCCGTCGCGCAGGGTGGGTGTGACATCCTTGTCCACATAGCCTTCAGCCTGGGCAGTCCGTAGGATGGAGTTGAGGCTGCGTGAGATGCTGCCCGTCGTGGCAGAAAGCTCGCGGCGGATGCGGAGCAACTCGCTGGAAGCATTGTCGCGCACATGGCCGAATTTGTCGAGTATATCGCCGATGCGGGCGATAAGTTGGGGGAAAGTGAGGATGTCGCCTGCCAGTGTACGGAGGGCGGGATAGGGTGTCGAAACCGATTCACTCTCCTCGTCTGTGTCAGTCTGCTGGAGGAAGCGCACAATGTCGCGGATCGTTTCCAACGAGCGGCGCAGGTCGAACAGTTCCTGTTCGTTGAGGTAGAGCCCTTCCACGCGGATGCGTTTCAGCGAGGGACGCACATCGAAATAGTACTGGCAGGGGAAATCGTCTTCCTCCTGTACGATGCGGACAAATTCGGTGGTCTGTTCCAGCCGGCGGTCGATTTCCTCGAAATCGTCACTGAAGTCCATGTCGTCTACACGTTCCTGTCCCAGCGGTCCCAGGCACTTCTGCTTCAGGAGCTGGCGTATTTGGGTGAATCCTATTTTCTGCTCGAAATTCTGCGGATAAATCATCGTTTTTTTCTTTACTGTTGGTTTTGGGGCGCAGGCGGTGACCGTGTTTTCAGATGACGGTTCCCTTCGCCTGAACGCTCTGCAAAAGTACTATAAAAGGATGAGATAGGAAAAAAATGGCGAAAAAACTGCTCGATAATTTGCAGGTTCGGAAAAAAGTCGTACCTTTGCAGCGCTTTTGAAAGGAAGTGCGCTTGGAAAGCGTTCCAGGAGAGGTGGCAGAGTGGTCGATTGCGGCGGTCTTGAAAACCGTTGTACCGCGAGGTACCCGGGGTTCGAATCCCTGTCTCTCCGCTTCCTGTACAAAGCGACAAACCTTGGAGAGGTGCTCGAGTGGTTGAAGAGGCACGCCTGGAAAGCGTGTATACGCCAAAAGCGTATCACGAGTTCGAATCTCGTTCTCTCCGCTTCATGAAAAGGGCTGTATCATTAAAATGATGATACAGCCCTTTTTTTTTCGTGCGGCCGTCCTGCCTCCCCTGTCCGGGGCTTTCCGGCAGGGGAGTGGCGTTCTTTCGAGGGAGCGCAAGACGGATGATGCCGGTGGCGCATTACGAAATGTAGCAGGTATAGCGTTCCATCCATTGCCGGAAAGGCGGCACACGCATCAGGGCCAGCTCGAAGAGGGCAATCCCCAGCAATGCGCAGCCGATGCCCAGTAGGACATCAATCAGGTAGTGGTGGGCCGTATAGACGGCAGTGAGCCAGATACCGCACATGATGACAGCAAACACGAAGCGCAGCCAGCCGGCGCAACGGGAGCGGAAGGCATAGAAAAGGGCGACCACCATGTAGGCGGAATGCAGCGAGGGGACAGCAGCAAATACATTGGCATTGCGGCCATAGATGCCGTCGAAAACGTGCCAGCCTGTCAACTCGCCGAAACGGGCCAGGCCGGCCACGTCACCCGGCGTGTGGAGGATAGGGTCGAAACCGTATTTCATGACATACCAAGGGGGAGCTGCAGGATGGAGGTAATAGCCGGCGAATCCCAGGAGATTGACCAACAGGAAGACGAGGGCAAAACGCAGGTAGACAGGCCGCTGGCGGGTAAAGTACAGGCCCAACCCGAACAGCATGGGGACGGGCACCCAACAGAGGTAGAACACGCCGCCGAGAAAGTCCATCAGGGTGCACAAATGGAGCTGGAAGAATTCATTGGGGGTGACGGTTCCCTGGGCGGTGGCGATGCCGAACAGCTGCTTTTCGGTTTCGTACAGCTGCTGCACATCAATGGGGTTCACCTCATAGTTGGGCACAATGCGCATCCAGTCGTAGGAAATGCCGAACAGGGCAAAGGGCAGCAGGGCCACTACCAGTTTCCGCGTGGAAGGATGCAGGAAAAACAGGACGGCAATGAGCACAGCCAGGACCGGATGCTCAGGGCGGAAGCCGACAAAGGAGGCGGTGACGGCCAGCCAGACGGCCAGGCCCCCCACGAGCGTGAGGCTTTCACGGCGGGAGGGGAGGTCGGTAAACAGACACTTCATACGCATCGGGCCTTATTGTTTGTTCATGAGCTGACGGCGGCTGTAAGCAATACGGGCGAAGGCCGTCAGGTTGGCGAAAATAGCGATGAAGCCCATGGGGACAATGAGAATCAGCATGGGGTCGAACGAAAGGGTGGGGGAGCAGGTACCTGCAATGCCACAGGCCAGCAAGCCCACACTCGTGAGGACCACCCGCTCAGGACGTTGCATGAACCCGATTTTGCATTCCAGCCCCAGCCCCTCGGCACGGGCGCGGACATAGCTTACCATGAGCGATCCCACGAGGGCCGCGAATGTCAGTACCGTACCGGCCAAGTAATCGTGCTGGATGAGGCAGAAGCAGATGCCGCCCAAGGTAACCAGCTCGCTGTAACGGTCGAGAACGGAGTCGTACATGGCTCCAAAGGTGGAAGCCATGCCGCCGATGCGGGCCACCTGCCCGTCCATCATGTCGAAAAGGGAGGAGCAGAGAATAATTCCGCCGGCCCAGCCGATGAGGGAGAAGGGCGGGACACCATGCCGGGTGCCGGCATAAACGAGCAAGACGGCACCTGCCAGGTTCCCTAAGAACCCGAGGGTAGTGACCACATTCGGCGTGATTCCGATTTTGATCATGCCGCAGATGAGAGGTTGGATAACCTTGTAGATGAATTGCTGAAGAGCGTCACGCATCTTCTTGGCTTGTTGCTTTATTTCCATATCGATGTAAAATTTTTGTTAGCTTGGTTTGGAATAACTGTTTGAGCTGTGCGTCCTTGAAGACGAACGTGCGGTGGAGCTGGTAGTTCCAGAAGACGGCTACCAGCAGAGCTATGGTCACTTTCGAGGAGATGAAGGCGAGCGATTCGCCCAGGGCCAAATAACCTGTAGGGCTGGAGAGGATTTCGGTGAGCAAGTAGGTGCCCCATAGGTTCAGTCCGATGCTGCCCAGCCATACCAGGATATATTTCACCATTACATTGGCCGGACGGCAGTCGTCAGTGCGGAAAGTCCATTTGTAATTGAGCACGCAGTTTACCAGCCCGCCCGTAATGGAGCCGTAGAGAGTGGCGTAGACATAGTATACATCGAACCATTGGTGGAGGGCAATGCTTAGCAGAAAATCCACAAAAGTGGCTATCTGTGCAGACAACTGTGCCCTGACGAACATGAAGATGCCTTTCCCCCTACTGAATGATTCCCATAGCTTTTTCACACGCAACACTGGATAATGAGTACAAGAATGAGGCAACTGTAGATGCCGGCCAACAGGTCGTCGGCCATGATGCCGTAGCCTCCCTTCAAGCGTTCCATCCGCCGCACCCCCAGCGGCTTGGCGATGTCGAAAAAGCGGAAAAGGACAAAGGCGGCGAAAGCATAGCCCCAATGGCTGTCGGACGGAACGGCCAGCAGGGCCACCCAGGTTCCGACCATCTCGTCAACTACCACACGCTTGGGGTCGCTGCCCCAGTACTTTTCGGCTACAGTCGAAGACCAGACCCCCAGTACGGTGAAGACCACCACCAGCACAACCGTGAGCAGGAGAGTGGAGGAGGGGGACAGGAAGGCGGCATATCCCCACCAAAGGAGCAGGGCCAAAGCGGCACCCGCCGTTCCGGGACCGGCAGGACAATAGCCCGAACCGAAGCCCGTGGAGATGAGTTGGTGGAAGAAAGGTATCTTTGGCATAACATTTATTTTAATAGTTTACAAAAGTAGTGCTTTTCTTTGAATTGTTTCCCTTAAAAATCTATTTTAATAATGGTTAATACTGCGTAAAAGTCGGTCGATTTATCGTTTTTCATGGGTTGGGATTTGTCAATACCGATTTTCGGCAGTATTTTCGCAGCGGTTTTTAAAGGATACGAAAAAAGAGGACAAAGCTGTTTATGTTTAAACGATTATTGCTGATAGGTTTCTTATGGATGTGCGTAGCCGATTTGGTGGCGCAGATACATGGTGTTGTGATCGATGCGGAAACGGGAGACCCCGTTCCATACCTTAATATATATTATGACGGGAAAGGGGTGGGAACCACAACGAACATCGACGGGGAATATTCGGTGAAGTATTACCCCGGATGGACGCAACTGACTTTTTCAATGGTGGGTTACGACACGCAGGTGGTGACGGTCTCTTCCAAGACCACGCTGCTGAATGTCAGCATGAAGCCTTCAGACCAGATGCTGGGCGAAGTGGTGGTGAAGCCTAAAAAGGAAAAATACTCCCGCAAGAATAATCCGGCTGTGGAACTGATGAAGAAGGTGGTGGCTGCCAAGAAGCAGGTGAACCTGGAAACGAACGACTACTACCACTACAACAAGTACCAGAAGCTGACGCTGGCGATGAACAACATTACGGCCGACTCGCTGCGCGAGTCGAACCTGTTCAAGCGCTATCCGTTTTTCCGCGACCAGGTGGAGGAATGTGAGATAACGGGCAAGCGTATCCTGCCCATCTCGGTGGACGAGACGGTGTCGGAGAAAGTATACCGCAAGGATCCGCACGACGAGAAGACCATCATCCAGGGACTGAATTCAACCGGTATCAACGAACTGTTCAACACGGGGGATATGCTGACCACCATCCTGAAGGATGTGTTTCAGGATGTGGACATCTATCAGGACCAGTTCCGCCTGCTGCAGTATCCCTTCGACAGCCCCGTATCGACAGCGGGAATTGCCTTCTACAAGTACTACATTATGGACACGCTCTATGTGGAGACGGACAAGTGTATTCACTTGACGTTTGTGCCCAACAATTCGCAGGACTTCGGCTTTACGGGGCATCTGTATGTGCTGGCTGACTCGACTTACCGGGTGAAGCAGAGCGTACTGAACCTGCCAAAGAAGACGGACATCAATTTCGTGACCAACATGATTATCGACCAGCGGTTCGGCGAGCTGCCCACGGGTGAATGGACACTGATGGAGGACGACATGATCTGTGAACTGGCCTTCTGGAAGAAAGTGTCGGGCCACTATATGGTGCGTCGAACGACCCGCTATTTCGACTTCAGCTTCGACCCGATTCCCGACAAGATTTTCAAAAAGAAGGGAAAGGAAATCAAGGATGTGAATGCCATGATGCGTGACGACGAATATTGGGCGCAGTACCGGCAGGAAGACCTGACGCGGTCGGAAAGCCGGATGGGCAATTTCGTGGACGACCTGACGCGCATCAAGGGATTTAAGTATATCATGTTCGTGCTGAAAGCCTTCATCGAGAATTTCGTGGAAACCAGTGTGCCGGACAGCAAGGTGGATATCGGTCCTATCAATACCATGTTTACCTCGAACTACATCGACGGCTTCCGCCTGCGAGCCTCGGCTCAGACCACGGCCAACCTGCATCCGAACTGGTTCTTCAAGGGCTATTACGCCTACGGATTCAAGGACCACCGTTCGAAATACATGGGCGAGGTGGAGTATTCGTTCGACAAGAAGGAATACCTGCCGCGCGAGTTTCCGAAGCATTCGCTGGCCGTGACCTACCAGTATGACAATATGCTCCCCTCGGACAAGTTTATCCATACCGACAAGGACAATGTGTTCACTTCGCTGAAGGTGACCACCGTGGACCAGTATAACTACGAGCGGAAGGCGACCATCAAGTACGAACGCGAACGGGAGTGGGGATTCAAGACCACGGCCCAGCTGCGCTATGCCAACTACGAGCCGTGCGGAAAGCTGTTCTACCGCACGATGGAAGGAGAGTCGCAGCTGCAGAATGCTCTGGCATCCGGACAACTGGAAGGTGCGGAATGGGTAAAGTCGCCGTTCAATACGAAGGACCTGACCGTGGTGGAGGCATCACTGGGCTTCCGCTACGCCCCCGGAGAAACGTTCATCAATACCAAGCAGCGCCGTCTGCCCATCAACCTCGATGCACCGGTCTTTTCGCTCATGCATACCGTGGCACTGAAGGGAGTGATGGGAGCTGACTATACGTACAATATGACGGACCTGAGTATCTACAAGCGTTTCTGGCTCAGCTCGTGGGGTAATGTGGATGTCTACCTGAAGGGAGGTATCCAGTGGAACAAAGTGCCGTTCCCGCTGCTGATCATGCCGGCTGCCAACCTGTCGTACATCATCGAGGACGAGACGTTCAACCTCATCAATAACATGGAGTTCCTGAACGACCGCTTTGCCTCGCTCGATGTATCGTGGAACATGCAGGGCAAGCTGTTCAACCGCATTCCGCTGCTGAAGAAACTGAAATGGCGCGAATTCTTCGGGGTGAAATGCCTGTGGGGAACGCTCACCGACAAGAATAACCCGTTCCTCGAAGAAAACCAGCACGACAATGTGCTGATGAAGTTCCCGGGTCATTACGACGAGATGGGCAACTACCACTATTCCAGCCATGTGATGGATAAGAAGAAGCCGTATGTGGAGGTTATTGCAGGTATCCACAATATCTTCAAACTGCTGCATGTGGAGTATGTGAAACGTCTGACCTACAACAATCTGCCCACTACCAACAAGTGGGGCGTGCGTCTGATGATTCGTACCGTCTTCTGATGGCGGAAAGTTTTTCTGCCAAAATTGCATTTATGTCCCAGAATTTTTGTAATTTTGTCATGTTTCAATGACTTACGGAACTATGGTTAAAACAGAAATTCAGAACATCAAGCTGCGGTTTGGCATCATCGGCAATGCGGAGGGGCTGAACCGGGCCATTGACATCGCCATGCAGGTGGCACCTACCGACCTCTCGGTACTGGTGACGGGAGAGAGCGGGGTCGGTAAGGAAAGTTTCCCGAAAATCATTCATCAGTTCAGTGGACGCAAGCACGGCCCTTACATTGCCGTGAACTGTGGGGCCATTCCGGAAGGGACTATCGATTCCGAACTGTTCGGACACGAGAAGGGGGCCTTTACCGGAGCCATCAGCGACCGTAACGGCTATTTTGCTGAAGCCAACGGCGGTACCATTTTCCTGGACGAAGTAGGGGAGCTGCCGCTGTCTACCCAGGCCCGTCTGCTACGTGTGCTGGAGTCGGGCGAATACATCAAGGTCGGTTCTTCGAAAGTGCAGAAAACCGATGTCCGCATCGTGGCGGCCACCAATGTGAATTTTTCGGAAGCCATTGCCGACGGGCGTTTCCGCGAGGATTTGTACTACCGTCTGAACACGGTCCCCATCAAGGTGCCGGCCCTTCGGGAACGACCTGATGACATCGGCCTGCTGTTCCGCAAGTTCGCTTCCGATTTCGCCGAAAAATACCGGATGCCTGCTATCCAGCTGACGGAAGAGGCCAAACGCCTATTGGTGGCTTATCCTTGGCCGGGTAATATCCGACAGCTGAAGAACATTACAGAACAGATTTCCATCATCGAGACCAACCGCGATATTACGGCAGAGATTCTTCGCAATTATTTGCCCGCTCGCCAGGAGTCGCGTCTGCCGGCTTTGTTCGCCGGCAAGACATCGGGGAGCAGCAAGGGTTTTGAGAACGAACGGGAGATTCTCTACCAGGTCCTGTTCGATATGCGTCGCGACGTGACGGACCTCAAGAAACTAGTCCACGACATTATGGCGGAACGGGCTGCCGGCGGTCCTGCCACTTCTCATCCGTCGGTGCAGTCGGTGCAGTACCTGCGTTCGCCCATGGACTTGTCGGGGGAAGTCTTGCCTGATGATGCGCTGGCGCTGATTCATCCGTCTGCTACGAACCGTCCGTCGGTGCATCCCGTGACATCGGTGAAGTTGCCTGCGGAAGATTCGGACGAACAGGCTGCGGAATATGTGGAGGAGAACCTTTCTTTGGACGAGGTGGAGAAAGACATGATCCGCAAGGCTCTGGAGCGTCACCATGGCAAACGCAAGAACGCGGCTGCCGACTTGAAGATTTCAGAACGTACTCTCTATAGAAAAATCAAAGAATATGGACTCGATTAGACACTTTCGGCTGTATGGACCGCTCATGGCGGTGCTGGTATGCGTGTTGGCCGCCTGTTCGGTTTCCTATAAGTTCAACGGAGCCTCAATCAACTACGACAAGGTGAAGACCATCTCGTTCGACAATTTCCCGAACCGATCGGCCGCCTTCGTGTGGGGTCCTATGGAAACGATGTTTAACACTTCGCTACAGGACCGTTACCTGCGGCAGACGCGCCTGCGCCAGATCAAGCAGGGCGGTGACCTTGAACTGTCTGGTGAAATCACCAACTATGATGCCTACAACAAAGGAGTGGGTTCGGACGGTTATTCGACTATGGCCGAACTGCGCATGACGGTGAACGTACGGTTCACGAACAATAGTAACCATTCGGAAGACTTTGAACGCCAGTTCTCTGCCAGTCAGGAATATAACTCTAGCCAGTCGCTGGCATCGGTGCAGGAGGACCTGGTCACGAAGATGATTGAAGACATCGTGGACCAAGTGTTCAATGCTACCGTGGCCAACTGGTAATCCTACAGGAGGCGGACCTATGATACAGCAGAGAATCGACGAATGGATGCGGCACCCTGAACAGCTGGATACGGCTTCGCTGTACGAGCTACGGGCATTGTTGGAGCGTTTCCCGTTCTATCAGACGGCCCGTTTACTCTATCTGAAGAACCTGTATATACTGGGTGACCCTTCGTTCAAGGAGGAGCTGCACCGCAGTGCGCTCTATGTGGCCGATTTGGGAATGTTGTTCTACTACATCGAAGGGGAGCGCTTCACTCTACAGCAGCACACGGCCAAGGATCAGGATGACCATCGTGGGGACACCGACCGCACGCTCGACCTGATCGACCGCTTCTTGTCCGACCTGCCTGAGCAACCGTCTGACCAGTTGCCTATCCCTCCCGTGGAGGTCAGTGTGGACTATACTTCCTGGCTGATGCGCGATGAAGAGGTACCGGTTGCTTCTGATACCCCTCTGAACGGACAGCAGCTGATTGACCGCTTCATCGAGCAGTCAGAGGAGGTGGCAGTACCGGAGCCATCCCTTCCGGAGGAGCCAAGGGAGGCTGAACTGCTGGAACCGGTGGCCGTAACAGTTTCCGAGAGTGAGGAAGAAAGCTACTTTACGGAAACTTTAGCGAAAATTTATGTTAAACAGCAACGATATGACAAGGCCCTTGAAATAATTAAAAAATTAAATTTGAAATATCCGAAAAAAAACGCTTACTTTGCAGACCAAATTAGGTTTTTGGAAAAACTGATTATTAACGCTAAATCAAAATAGAAGAAAAATGTATTTGTTATTTATTGTGTTGATGGTGCTCGCTGCCATCTTGATGTGTTTTGTCGTCTTGATTCAGAATTCCAAAGGGGGAGGGCTTTCTTCCAGCTTTGCATCGTCTAATCAGATTATGGGTGTCCGCAAAACGACCGATTTCATCGAAAAGCTGACATGGGGACTGGCCATTTTCATGGTCGTAGTCAGCATTGCCACTTCCTATGTGGTGCCTGCTGTCCACGAAGGTTCTTCTGTCATCATGGACCAGGCTGTGAAGGAACAGAAGACCAATCCGCTGAACGCTCCTTCCGGATTTGCCGCTCCGGCTACTGATGAAGCCCCGGCTGAGGCTCCTTCCGGTGAAGCTCCTGCTGCCGCTCCGACCGAATCCGCCGAATAAATCTGTTACGATTAACCTTTTTTATTCATTCGATATAAAGAAGGTGTGTCAAAATGGGAAAACGGAATAGCTGTTTTCTTTTTGGCGCACCTTCTTTTCTTGCTTTATCCTTTTTATTGCAATCATGGAAAATCAATCTGTACCTGCCAAACAGCGCATCTTGGCTGTGGATGCATTGCGGGGATTTGCCGTTATGGGCATTATCCTTTTGCACAACATCGAACATTTCAATTTTTATTCGTTTCCCGAAGACAGCGGGACGTTGAAGGCCCTCAATACTACTTTGTGGGATTTCCTTTTCTTTTCCTTCTCCGGCAAGGCGTATGCCATTTTTGCCTTGCTTTTCGGTTTCACCTTTTATCTGCAGAGTCGCAGTGCCGAGAAGCGTGGTGAGGATTTCAAGGACCGATATATGTGGCGGCTGGTGCTGTTGCTGGGCTTCGGTTTCGTCAATTCTCTGTTCTTCCCGGGTGAGATCCTGGTCCTCTATGCCCTACTTGGTTTCGTGCTGGTACCGGTCCGCCACTGGAGCGACCGTGCCTTGATGATATTGGCCGTCTTCCTGATGTTACAGCCGGTGGAGTGGGCGAAGGTTGTCTATGCCTGCTGTATTCCCGAAGCTAACCCACAGCAGATGGTGTTTTCTCTGGGAGATGTCTATCCTCAACTGGGTGGCACTTCCTGGTGGGAGATGGTGAAGGCCAATTTCGTAACCGGACAGTTGGCCAGCCTGAACTGGGCCTGGTGCTATGGTCGCGTCTTCCAGACCGCTTCCTTGTTCATGATCGGACTGTGGATGGGTCGGAAAGGATATTTCAGTTCCTCTTCTGACGAGGCGTTGGGCCGCTCCCGCCATTTCTGGAGCCAGGTGCTTTGCCTGAGTCTGCCGCTGGCTGTCGTGATGTATTATGTCAAGTCGTTCGTCTTTTCCCAGGTGGAGCAGCCGTTCCTGCTCACCACACTGCGTACCATCCTGAATTCCTGGTACAACTTGTTCTTCATGCTGACCATGGTAGGCGCTTTCCTGTTGCTCTATTGGGCCAACGAGGGGAAGGTGCAGCGTATTCTGGCTCCCTATGGCCAGATGAGTCTGACGGACTATGTCATGCAGTCGGTTATCGGCAGTTTTCTGTATTTCGGCTATGGTTTGGGACTCCATCAGGTATGCGGCACAACATACAGTCTGCTGATTGGCATCGTATTCTTTTTGGCTCAGCTGGCATTTGCGCACTGGTGGTTCCGCCATTACAAGCGTGGTCCGCTGGAAAGTCTGTGGCATAAGCTGACCTGGCTGTAGTACTGTGGAGCGGAGGTATTGAACCCAGACGCATACGGATATTACGGATTTATAAGACCACAAAAAAGCGGAAGAAGCTATGCTTCCTCCGCTTTCTTTCAACAGCTTGTCAACTGTAATACTTATTTTTTGAAGTATCTGTTGTACAAACCTTCGAAACCTTTACCATGACGAGCTTCATCCTTGGCCATTTCGTGAACGGTGTCGTGGATAGCATCCAGGTTCAGTGCCTTTGCACGGGTAGCGATACGCTTCTTGTCTTCGCAAGCACCACATTCAGCCGCCATACGTTTTTCCAGGTTAGTCTTGGTATCCCATACGCAGTCGCCCAACAATTCAGCGAACTTGGAAGCGTGTTCAGCTTCTTCAAACGCATAGCGCTTGAAAGCCTCAGCAATTTCGGGATAGCCTTCGCGGTCGGCCTGGCGGCTCATGGCCAAGTACATACCAACTTCTGTGCATTCGCCGTTGAAGTGGTTGTTCAAGTCCTTGATCATTTCTTCGTCGCAACCTTTGGCAACGCCAATCACATGTTCGTCAGCGAATACCATACCGCCTTCTGCGGGAGCTTCCATTTCCTTGAACTTAGAAGCCGGAGCTTTACACAACGGACACTTTTCGGGAGCTGTTTCACCTTCGTAGATGTAACCACAAACTGTACAAATAAACTTTTTCATAAATCACAATTTTTTAGTTGTTAGTTATTTACGCCTTTCTTAGTTTAAACGAGACTTGTCCTGGCATTTCGGGCAAAGTCCCTTATAGTAGCGATGCACTTCGTTCACGACGAAGCCATCTTTGGTTAGTCCTTCCATTTCTGCACTGTGCAAATCCAAAGGCAGGTCGAAAATCTTTCCGCAATGTTTGCATTGGAAATGGGCATGCAAGTCCAATTCCGCATCAAAGCAAGCATTCCGTTCGTCGATGGTTAACATGACAGCTGCCTTATGCTCAACGAATAATTTCAAGGTGTTGTACACCGTTGTCTTCGACAAGGTGGGAATCTGTTTGTTCAGCGCTATATAGATATCGTCTACACAAGGATGGGTCTTATGTTTCATCAGATAATCCATGATTGCGATGCGCTGGACGGACGGCTTGATGCCATAGCTGAGCAGGTAATCGTAAACAGTCTTCATGTTATCTTTAGAATTTTGTAATCGTTTCAATTTTTATCCATCGCAAAGGTACAAATTGTTTCCGAACCTGCAAGCATTTGGGCGACTTTTTTTTCAGATAATGCTGAACTTTCATTGTTTTCTACTATCTTTGCACAAAAGCTTGATTATACATTATAATATATATGAAATTCGGTTATGTTAGAGTGGCGGCTGCCGTCCCGTCCGTCAGGGTGGCAGACTGTCTGTACAATGCGCAGCAGGCTGAAAAACTGATAGCTATTGCTGAAGGAAAGGGAGTGCAGCTAATCGTCTTCCCGGAACTGAATCTGACGGGATATGCGTGCGGCGACCTGTTCCAGCAGACCCTGCTTCAGGAACAGGCTGAGATTGCCTTGATGCAGGTGATGAATAACACACGGCAGCTTGATATCATTTCCATCCTTGGGATGCCTGTGGCGGTGAACGGGATGCTGGTGAATGCGGCGGTGGTCATCCAGAAGGGGAAGATGCTGGGGCTGGTTCCCAAAACCTATCTGCCTAACTACAAGGAGTTTTATGAGCAGCGTTGGTTTGCCCCGTCACCGACATTGCCTGCCGATGCAACCATCCGCTTGTGCGGACAGTCAGTTCCAGTATCGCCTCATCTTCTGTTCGAAACCTCTGAAGTTTGCTTTGGTGTGGAGCTTTGTGAAGATGTATGGGCCCCTGTCCCGCCCAGTTCCTATTTGGCACTGAAGGGGGCGGAGATTATTTTCAACCTTTCGGCCGATACTGAGAATATCGGTAAGCACCAGTATCTGCGGTCGCTGCTGGCCCAGCAGTCAGCCCGTTGTTTGGCTGGCTACGTGTTCGCTTCCAGCGGTTTCGGTGAATCGACCACAGATGTAGTCTTTGCCGGGAATGCATTAGTCTACGAAAACGGATCGTTGTTGGCGGCTTCCGACCGCTTCTCTTTCGAGGAACAGCTGGTCATCAGCGAAATCGATGTTGAACGGTTGCGCCAGGAACGTATTGTGAATACAACATTTGCAGCCAGTGCCCGTGTGCATCAGAACCAGCTGGCACGCCGTATTCAAACAGAATTGGTGCCGACCAAGGAACTTTCGCTGACCCGTGAGGTTGAGCCGCATCCGTTTGTGCCCGATGGAGGACGCTTGCTCGATGCCCGCTGTGAGGAAATTTTCTCCATCCAGGTGGCCGGACTAGCCAAAAGACTGGTCCATACCCGTTGCAAGACGGTAGTGGTGGGAATTTCAGGTGGACTGGACTCCACGTTGGCTTTGCTGGTCTGCGTGAAGACATTCGACAAGTTAGGACTGCCGCGTAAGGGAATTGTGGGCATTACAATGCCGGGATTCGGGACCACCGATCGCACCTATAACAATGCGCTCAGTCTGATGGACTCCCTGCTGGTTTCCGTGAAGGAAATCAGTATCAAGGCAGCTTGTATCCAGCATTTCAACGATATAGGCCACGACATGAGCGTGCACGATGTGACCTATGAGAACGGACAGGCCCGCGAGCGTACCCAAATTCTGATGGACTACGCCAACAAAGTAGGCGGACTGGTCATCGGTACGGGCGATTTGTCGGAGCTTGCGCTGGGCTGGGCGACCTATAACGGAGACCACATGTCGATGTATGGGGTCAATGCCAGTATCCCCAAGACCTTGGTCCGTCACTTGGTTGCCTGGGTGGCACAGAGCGGGGTGGACAACCGTTCGCGTGAAACGCTGCTCGACATCATTGATACGCCCATCAGTCCCGAACTGATTCCTGCTGACGAACAGGGGAACATCAAGCAGAAGACGGAGGACCTCGTTGGACCGTATGAGTTGCACGATTTCTTCCTGTATTACTTTCTGCGTTTCGGCTTTCGTCCGTCGAAGATCTTCTACTTGGCCGAAAAGGCTTTCTGGGGACAGTATGACAGGGCTACCCTCAAGAAATGGCTGACCAACTTCTGCCGCCGTTTCTTCAACCAGCAGTTCAAGCGGTCTTGCTTGCCCGACGGTCCCAAGGTAGGTTCGGTATCGCTCAGTCCCCGAGGTGACTGGAGGATGCCCAGCGATGCCTCGTCGGCGTTATGGCTGAAGGAATGTGAAGAACTACCTGCTGAATAGAATTTTTTTATTAATCACTTAAACCTATAACACTTATGTTCAACAAACATCCTAAAGGACTAGTGGCTGCATCGTTGGCGAACCTGGGCGAACGCTTCGGTTTCTACACCATGATGGCCATCCTGGTCCTCTTTTTGCAGGCCAAGTTTGCCCTGAGTGGCAAGGAGGCAGGTTGGATTTATTCCACGTTCTATTTCTCGATTTACATTCTCGCGTTGGTGGGCGGTATTATTGCCGACAAGACCCGCAACTTCAAAGGTACCATTCTGGCAGGTATTTCGCTGATGGCCTTGGGCTATGTGCTGTTGTCTATCCCGTCGGAAACACCCGTTTCCAACATGACTTTGATGCTGGGCATTACCTGTCTTGCATTGTTCATCATCGCTTTCGGTAACGGCCTGTTTAAAGGTAATCTGCAGGCATTGGTGGGCCAAATGTACGACGACCCGAAGTACGCCAGTATGCGCGACTCCGGCTTCTCGCTGTTCTATATGTTCATCAATATCGGTGCCATTTTCGCTCCTCCTGCCGCTGTGGGTGTGCGCAACTGGTGGCTGTCCCACAACGGATTTGCCTATAATGCTGACCTGCCCGCTCTGTGTCATGGCCATCTGGCCGGCACGTTGCAGCCGCAAGCCGCCGAGACTTTCTCGACACTGGCTGCGGAAGTGAGCGGTGCCCCTGTAGCCGACCTCACGGAGTTTGCCAATGCCTACCTGAATGTGTTCTCTACCGGTTTCCACTATGCCTTTGCTGTGGCTATCGTTGCCATGCTGATTTCGCTGGTCATCTTCGTGGTCAACAAAGCGAAGTTCCCCGATCCCAGCAAGAAGGCTGCTGCAGCCAAGAGTGCACAGGTGGTGGAAATGAGCGCACAGGAGGTAAAGCAGCGCATGATGGCGTTGTTCGCCGTATTTGGTGTGGTTATCTTCTTCTGGTTCTCATTCCATCAGAATGGTCTGACGCTGACCTTCTTTGCCAAGGAATACACTGATCTGAACCTCTTCGGAATGCCGATTACTGCAGAGCTGTTCCAGTCGCTCAATCCGTTTTTCGTAGTGTTCCTTACTCCGGTAGTCATGGCTGTCTTCGCCCGCCAGCGTGCCAAGGGCTGTGAGCCTTCTACTCCGAAGAAGATTGCCATCGGTATGGGTATTGCCGCTACGGGGTTCGTGATTATGGCAATCGGCTCCTTTGTGAGCAATCTGCCTCTGCACGAAGAAGTACTGGCAGCAGGTACTTCCTCCGTCAAGGTCACTCCGCTGTTGCTAATGGGGACTTATCTGGTGCTGACCATTGCCGAGCTGTATATCTCTCCGCTGGGCATTTCCTTTGTATCGAAGGTAGCTCCTCCCAAGTATCAGGGCATTATGCAAGGCGGTTGGTTGGGAGCTACTGCCATCGGTAACCAGCTGTTGTTTATTGGTGCTGTGCTTTACGAGTCCATCCCCATCTGGATGACTTGGACTGTATTCGTCGTTGCCTGCTGCATCTCCATGTTTACCATGCTGTTCATGCTGAAGTGGTTGGAGAAGGTAGCGAAGTAATATTTAATAAATGAAGAATGAAGAACGAAGAATGAAGAATCCATCCGGATGGGCATTTTTCATTCTTCGTTTTTCATTCTTCATTCTTCATTTATTTTTCAGCACCCAGCCTCCTTCGGGGGCTATAGTTACCTTTACGTTCTTGGTATCTTTCATTGTCAAAGGTTGGCAGAGTAGTTCGCGGTACTTTCCGTCCGTGTAAACTACAGGTACTGACGATTCCGCGAAGAGGTCAGACAGGTCCAAGGAAAGGCTCAGCGCTTCCTTGCCTGCATTGATGCCGGCCACATACCAGGTGTCCGCATGGCGGCGGGCCAGTACGATGTATCGTCCTGGATAGCCGTCGAGAAAACGGATTTCATCCCACGTGGTGGGTACCTGTTTCATAAAGTCGATAGCTGCTTTCGGTGCATCCGTCAGGTTGTTGGGAGTCAAGGCAAAGTTCTGAATGGGATTTTGGAACAGAATGGAAGTGGCCAACTGGAAGGCATCCGTCGTGCGGCGAATTGTCCCTTTGGCATTCGTCTTGTGCAGCCGCTTGTTGAGGAAGGTGCCTCCAAATTCCATGCAGCCCACCGCGTTACGGATGAACGGATGCAGGCAGGCGTTAAAAGCCTCCGCATCGTCGAACTTCTGTTCGAACACCAAATTTTCCGAAGCCAGTACTGCTTCGCTGCCCACGTAGTTGGGATACATCCGTTCCCAGCCTCGCGGTAGTGTGCAACCATGGAAGATGACCATCAGCCCGTGGTCGTCAGCGTCGCTCAAGATACTTTCGTACAGGCGCATCGTTTCCTGCTTGTCTCCTCCAAAGAAGTCCACTTTGATACCTTTCACGCCAATTTTGTGTAGCCATTTCATTTCCCGCTTGCGGACGATGGTGTTGTCCATGTGATGGATGGGACTCTGCACGATGTCGTTCCAATATCCGCTGGAACTGTACCACAGAAAGACATCCACCCCCTTGCTGTGGGCATATTTCACCAATTGTTCCATCCGTTCGTAACCGATGTTTCGGTCCCAGTCCGCATCAATCAGGATGTATTCGAAGCCTAGTTGCTGGGCAAAGTCGATATAGGTCACTTGGTCTTCGTAGTTGCAGCTGTTGTCTTGCCAGACAATCCAGCTCCATGTGCTCCGTCCGTATCGGTATTCGTGTTCGGTCGTGTAGAGCGGTTCCGTCACACTCCAGGGAATCGTGGTTTCCACGATGGGCTTCAGGTTGTCTCCCACGGTGATGGTGCGCCATGGCGTTTGGGCAGGCAGTGCCATACCGGGAGCTACTGTGCCGTTGCCGTTGTTTTCTTCAGGCAGGGGGAAGGCGATGGTGTAGCGGCCTTCCGGAGTAGCGTCGCTCAAATGCGAGGCACAATAGTGGCTGTCTACTCCTGTCTCGCTGACCAGTGCCCACCCGTCGTCACCGATACGGAACAGGCAGGGAAAGGTGAATCCGTGGCCATACTGTGACCGTTCGCTCATCGGTGCATCTGCTTTGTACCATTCCTCGTAGCTGGGCTTGCTGCGTTTCCAGCCGATCATGGCATCGCTTTGCGGCGTAAGGAATGTGGTTGTCTGTGCGGGAAAGTCGAATCCGGTGGCTTCTTCACGGATGACGATGCTGCCGGTTTCTCCTTTTTTCGGAATCTCATACCGGAACGCTACATCGTTGTCGCTCACTTCAAACACGATGTCAAAAGGAATCTTCTGGCTGTTCTCCAGAGTAACGGCCAGACGGTTGGCCTGATAGCTGATGTACGACTGCTTGATTCGGTCTTGTACGAATGAACGTTCCACCGGACTTTCGACTTGGCCTACCCAAGACAGGTCGCGGCTGAAGTCTCCGGTGTTGGCCACGAAGCCCAGCGGAGAGTTTTCCAGTAAGACTTTTTCTTTGTACGTAACCGAATAGAGGGGGTGTCCTTGTTGGAGGTGGACTGTGACTTTCAGTTGTTGGTCGGGGCTGTTTACCACCACTTGTTGGGCATTCAGTGAGCTGAGGGCTGTCAGTAAAAGGCTGAAGAGAGTAGTTCTTTTCATATTTTCATAAATTGATAAGTTGATTATTTTCCGCAAAAGTACACATTTTTGGCCGACTGTCGCCTTGATTTTTCTGCTATGGACCCTATAAAATAGTTCAATTACTGGAAAAAATCGATATTATGACCGAAAATTTATATTCTTTGATTAAAATATATCCGTTAATTCCTCTTTTTGTTGTACCTTTGCACCATCGAAGAAAACGGCTTCCTCCTTACCGGTGGCAGGTATTTGGAGGGAATGTCTTGAAGGTCACCATAGATAGTAGGTATAGATTCTTCTTGGTCCCTTCTGCATAGGACAACCGTACGTTTGATTTTTGGATTTGGTAGCACACAATGACTACATAGGTTAAATTATTAGGGTTAGGTTTTAATAGGTAGCCAATAAGTATTGGCAATGATTAGGGTAAAACGGTTGTTTTTATCCTAAAAGGCCAGGACATTCAGTGATGAACTTCCTGGTTTTTTTGTACTCTTTCGCAGCAGTCGGGGGTCAGTGTCTGTCCGGAGCACTTTCTTGTCCCATCCGTCCGTCATTTGCACCCGTTCCCTTCTTCGTCTGAACGATTTTCCATCTATTTTGCATAAATAGTCGGGGACATATTCATTATAAAAACTTATCTTTGCGGAAAATCATTAACTAGTCAAGCAACATGAAGAACCGAATTTTCCATTTATGGCTGCTCTGCTGCTGTCTGCCCTTGTTCGGGTATGCCGCAGCAGTCAGCGAGAACAACTACGCCGGCTACCTGTTCACATATTTCACCGGCAATTACATTGATGATGAGGCCATCTGCTTTGCTGTCAGCAAGGACGGCTATACATTCCGAGCCTTAAACCACAACCGTCCGGTGATGGATTCAAAGGTCATCAGTAGCACCGGTGGTGTACGCGACCCGCACATCCTACGCTGCGAGGACGGCAAGACTTTCTATATGGTAGTCACTGATATGGTCTGCGGCAATGGCTGGGACTCCAATCGTGCTATGGTGCTGCTTAAGTCTACCGATTTAGTGACCTGGAGCCATTCCGTCATCAATATCCAGAAACGATATCCCAACCAGGAGTACCTGAAACGGGTGTGGGCACCCCAGACCATTTACGACCGTGAGAAAGGCCGATACATGGTCTACTGGTCCATGAAGTATCAGGACGGGCCGGATGTCATTTATTATGCCTATGCCAACGATGAGTTCACTGATCTCGTGACTGATCCCAAGGCCCTTTTCCTCCCACGCGAGAAGAAATCGTGTATCGACGGTGACATTGTCTATAAAGACGGCACCTACTACCTGTTCTATAAAACAGAAGGCCATGGTGACGGCATCCGAGTTGCCACCACCCGTTCGCTGACCTCCGGACAGTGGGAGGAAAGTGACGACTACAAGCAACAGACTCCCGAAAGCGTGGAGGGAGCAGGTACCTTCAAACTTATCGGTCAGGACAAATATATCCTGATGTACGATGTCTATAAAAAAGGTGGCTACCAGTTCTGTGAAACGACCGACCTCCAGCACTTCACAGCCGTCGACGATAAGGTAGACATGAACTTCCATCCTCGGCACGGAACGGTCATTCCCATCACTCAGGAGGAATACGACCGGGTAGTAGCTCGTTGGGGCGTGTCGGAAAAGCAGTATCACAATCCCGTGCTGCCCGGCTTTCATGCAGATCCCGAAGTGCTCTATTCGGAAAAGAAAAACCGATATTATATTTATTCCACCACTGATGGACTGGAAGGTTGGGGAGGCTGGTATTTCACCGTCTTCTCCTCGAACGACCTGAAGAAATGGAGTAACCAGGGCATCATGCTCGACACTCATTCGGAACAGGTGCCTTGGGCAGCCGGCAACGCTTGGGCCCCCTCTGTCATTGAGAAGAAAGAAGGCGATTCCTACCGGTATTACTTCTATTACAGTGCCCGGCCTCTGGATGGAGGCGGCAAGCAAATCGGGGTGGCTGTAGCCGACCGTCCGGAAGGACCGTTCAAGGATCTGGGACACCCCATCATCACTGCCTCTCCCATCGGGAAGGGGCAGCAGATTGATGTGGATGTCTTCATGGATCCTGCCACCGGAAAATATTATCTTTACTGGGGCAATGGTTACATGGCCGGAGCGGAACTGAACGATGATATGACCTCCATCAAGGAAGAGACGGTGACTGTTCTCACCCCGAAAGGAGGTACCCTGGAAGACTATGCCTATCGTGAAGGTACCCATGTATTCTACCGCAACGGAACGTACTATTTCACTTGGTCGGTCGATGATACCGGATCGCCCAACTATCATGTTGCGTACGGCACAGCCAAATCACCTTTGGGGCCTATCCGGGTGGCCAAGCAGCCCGTTGTCATAGCGCAGGATCCAGCCCAGGAAATCTATGGTACAGCCCATCATTCTGTGGTCTGCAGGCCCGGAACGGACGAGTGGTACATTGTCTACCACCGCATCCATAAGGACTATCTAGAGAAATCGAAAGGTCCCGGTGTCCACCGTGAGGTGTGCATTGACCGTATCGAGTTCAATCCCGATGGAACCATTTGCCGTGTCCAACCCACCCGTTGAGTTTGCCCATGAAGAAGATGATTCAGCCATTTGTGGCCCTCCTGTTGGGAGTGGCTGCCGTTGTTCCGTCGACCACGTATGCCCAGTTCGGAACATTCCAGAAAGATTCTGTGTACCTGTTTTCATATGCCAGTGCCAAAGACGAAGGACGGAGCGGCTTGCGCATGGCCTGGAGCCGTGACCGGCAGCAGTGGTTCTCCATCGGCAATGGTATGGGCTTTGTCAAGTGCGACTATGCTAACTGGGGTGGAGAGAAGCGGATGTTCCGTCCGGTGCTCTACCGCGATGCCAATCGTACCTGGCATGCTGTCTGGCAGATAAATCCCACCGGCAACGAATGGGCGGTGGCCTCTTCTGGGAATCTGACTGACTGGCATGCCCAGCGATACTTTACTACCGCTGCTGCCGCCGGCTATGTATCCTCCGCCTGGACACAGGGTATGGAGCAGGAAGCTGTAGTTGATGGTCACAGGGAGCAAGGTACCGTGTTACGGGTGTCTTGGGACGATGTGAACTATCTACAGCTTTTTGCGGGCCATCATGCCTGGCGCAACAGCCGCCACGGCGAACTGATGGCAGACGATGACCGCCGTTTCCTTGGACTGGATACGGTCCGCCAGACCTTGACCCTCCGTCCTGAGGACGCCAAACCCATCAGCAATCGCCTCATCGGTGTATTTTTCGAGGACATCAACTACGGGGCCGATGGTGGACTTTATGCTGAACTGGTGCAGAATCGCGACTTTGAATATACGGCTGACGACCACAAGGGGTGGACGGCTACTACCGCCTGGAAGGTGGAAGGGCAGGGGACCCTGTCGATTGCCACGGATGCTCCCATCCATGCCCATAATCCCCATTATGCCTGCTTCGAGTCCCATGCAACCGGTGCCGTCCTTCTTAACGAAGGATTCGACGGCATTGCTGTCCGGCAAGGCCATTCCTACGACTGCTCCTTCTTCGCCCGTGCACCCCGTCAGTCTGCCGTACTGCCGGTTCGTCGCCTTAAGGTTGCTCTGCTTGCAGCTGATGGCCGTGAACTATGCAGCCGGGAAGTGACCGTCGGTTCGAAGGAATGGAAGAAGCAGTCCTTTGTGCTCGTGCCCCGCCAGGGAGCCGACCAAGCTTCGCTGGCCATTTTCCCGCTAGGGACGGGTGGGGTGGAATTGGACATGATTTCTCTCTTCCCCCAAGCCACGTTTCGAAGCCACAAGAATGGTATGCGAGCTGATCTGGCCCAAGTCATTGCCGACCTTCACCCCCGTTTCGTGCGTTTCCCCGGCGGCTGCGTGGCTCACGGTAACGGTATCGACAATATCTATCGCTGGAAAAATACCATTGGTCCGCTTGAGGCGCGGATACCCATGAAGAACCTGTGGGGCTACCACCAAAGCATGGGGTTGGGCTTCTATGAATACTTCCGATTTTGCGAGGATATGGGGGCTGATCCCCTGCCCGTACTGGCAGCTGGCGTCCCTTGCCAGAATTCGTCCTGCCATCCCGGGGAACCGCTTAGTGGCGGTCAGCAAGGCGGAATCCCTATAGAGGAGATGGATGTTTACGTACAGGATGTTCTTGACCTGATTGAATATGCCAACGGAGATCCCCGTACCAGTCCTTGGGCCAGGCTGCGGGCCGAAGCCGGACATCCCCGACCGTTCGGGCTGAAATATATCGGCATCGGTAACGAAGACCTCATTACAGAAGTGTTTCGCGAACGCTTCCTGTTGATTTATAAAGCGGTAAAGGAAAAATATCCTGATATGAAGGTGGTGGGTACGGTCGGTCCGTTCTACGAAGGGTCCGACTATGAAGAAGGCTGGCAGTTGGCCGAAGCTGAGGGTATCGACCTTGTGGACGAACATTATTATAATACTCCCGGCTGGTTCATTTACAACCAAGATTTCTACGACCGCTATCCACGTGACCGGAAGACGCAAGTCTATCTCGGTGAGTATGCTTCACATGTGCCCGGGCGAGCTAACAACATCGAAACGGCCCTCTCTGAAGCCCTGTATCTGATGGCAGTGGAGAGGAACGGCGATGTGGTGGCTATGACCTCGTATGCGCCGTTGCTGGCGAAAGAGCATCACACTCAGTGGAACCCTGACTTGATTTATTTTAACAACCTCGAAGTGAAGCCCACGGTGGGTTACTATGTCCAGCAGATGTTCGGCTGCGCATCGGGCGACCGCTATCTGCCTGCCGACCGTACTTTGTCCACCTCCCGTCAGGAAGTGGCCGCTCGCGTCGCCTCATCGGTAGTATACGACACGAAGACAGGCAGCTGCTTCGTCAAGTTGGCCAATCTCTTGCCTGTCCCTGTTTCCACAGAATTTAGCTGGCCGGGTTTGTCCGCTACGGAGGCTACGCTCACCCGTCTGCAAGGACAACCGGACGATACCCACGCTACACCCGCCGTGTCGCAGTTCATCGTCAGCGACGGGTGTACTTGTGTGTTGCCGCCCTATTCTTTCCAAATTATAGAGGTAGCGGCTCCTTGGTAAACGGAGACAACTGTCGTTGGGTCTCACTCCCCGATTTTCGGGGCTGATCAATCTCTGCGGAAAATGTCGCGGGTATAGACCTTATCCGCGACATCATCCAGACAGGCGTCGTAGCGGTTGGCTATGATGGCTTGGCTCCGTTCCTTAAAAACGACCAGGTTGTTGACAATCCTGCTACCGAAGAAAGTGGAACCGTCGGCCAACGTCGGCTCGTAGATGATAACTTCCGCCCCTTTGGCCTTGATACGCTTCATGATGCCCTGGATGGCCGACTGACGGAAGTTGTCCGAGTTCGATTTCATGGTTAGGCGGAACACACCGATGACACATGCGCGCTCCTTTTCCGACGAGAATCCGTTGTCGGCATTGTAGCTGTAATAGCCCGCCTTGCGAAGCACGGCATCGGCAATGTAGTCCTTTCGCGTGCGGTTGCTCTCAACGATAGCCGCGATCAGGTTCTCCGGCACATCTTTGTAGTTAGCCAGTAGTTGCTTTGTGTCTTTGGGCAGGCAATATCCCCCGTAACCGAACGACGGATTGTTGTAATGGGTACCGATACGTGGATCCAGTCCCACTCCGTGGATGATGGACTGCGTGTCCATACCTTTCATCTCAGCGTATGTGTCCAGCTCATTGAAATAGCTGACACGCAAGGCCAGATAGGTATTGGCAAACAGCTTCACGGCCTCTGCTTCTTTCATGCCCATGAACAGCGTGTCGATATTCTCCTTGATGGCCCCCTCCTGCAACAGGGCAGCAAACGTGTGGGCCGCCTCCTGCATCCGGGTTTCATCCGTTACTTTCTCGATGGCTTCGTTCTCCTCTGCAAATTCCGGACGGTCGATGCGTTTCGGGTAGCCCACGATGATGCGCGACGGATAGAGGTTATCGTAGAGTGCCTTGCTCTCGCGCAGGAATTCAGGAGAGAACAGCAAATTGAATTGCCGTACCCCTTTTGCAGCATATTTTACATAGAGGCTGCGGGTATAACCTACGGGGATGGTTGACTTGATGACCATCACTGCCGAAGGGTTCACTTCCAGCACCAGGTCGATGACATCCTCGATGTGGTGGGTGTCGAAAAAATTCTTTACTGGATCATAGTTGGTAGGTGCTGCAATCACTACGAAGTCTGCCTCTCGGTAGGCAGCCCGTCCATCCAATGTAGCAGTCAGTTTCAGCTCTTTTTCGGCCAGGTATTTCTCGATGTATTCATCCTGTATGGGAGAAATGTGGCGGTTGATTTTTTCTACCTTTTCGGCCACTACATCCACTGCTGTCACCTCATGATGTTGGGCCAGCAGGGTGGCGATACTCAGTCCTACGTAGCCGGTTCCGGCCACTGCAATCTTTATGTCCTTGAATGCTCTCATTATAGTTCGTTTTTAGGATTGTCCGTCATTGGGCAGATCTGTTCTGTTAGAATGGGGCAAAATTACAAGATAATTTTGATTTGCAGCTGTTTTCCTTCGATTTTTTGTCCGAATCCTCATCCTGTAGCCTAAAACCGCCTCCTTTTTCTTGGCAATTCAAAAATAATGTCTAACTTTGCCCTCATTACTTTAATTACTAATTCTAATACACAACAACCTATCATGGAAGAAGCAAAATTAAATTCACTTTTACAGATTCTGCAACATTTCCCCGAAGTGGGTCCGGTCAAGGAAATTGTCGCTCTGACATCCGGACTGATCAACCAGACTTACCGCGTGGTGACAGAAGACCCTGCAGCCTGCGATTATATTTTGCAGCGTGTTAATCATCAGGTGTTTACAAATGTTCCTCTGCTACAGCGCAACATTGAATTGGTGACCCGGCATATCCGCCAGAAGCTGGAAGCGAAAGGAGAGGAAGACATCGACCGCAAGGTGCTCCGTTTTATCCCCACCGAGGAAGAAGTGACCTATTACTTCACCGGCGAAGGCTACTGGCGCGTATGTGCGTTTATTCCTGATTCAATGACGCTTGATGCCGTGACTCCCGAAACATCTTACCTTGTGGGCGTGAAGTTCGGTGAGTTTGAAGCCATGTTGGCCGACCTCCCCGAAACACTCGGTGAAACGATTCCCGATTTCCACAACATGGAGTTCCGATTGAAACAGTTGCAGGAGGCAGTGGCAGCCGACAAGGCTGGCCGCCTGGCCGAAGTCCAGCCACTCGTGGACGATATCCTGAAGGATGCCGACGAAATGTGCTCTGCCGAACGCCTCTACAGCGAAGGCAAGTTGCCCAAGCGCATCTGTCACTGTGACACGAAGGTCAGCAACATGATGTTCGATAAGAGTGGCGAAGTGCTTTGCGTCATCGACCTTGATACAACGATGCCCAGTTTCGTCTTCTCCGACTTCGGTGATTTCCTGCGTTCGGCTGCCAACACGGCTCCCGAAGACGAACCCGATGTGGACAAGATTCATTTCAACGAGGAAATCTTCAAGAGCTTTGCAAAGGGCTATATCGAATCCGCTTCCAGTTTCCTCACTCCGTTGGAGAAGGAGATGTTGCCGTATGCTGTTGCCCTGTTCCCCTACATGCAGGCTGTCCGCTTCCTTGCTGACTACCTGAATGGCGATACCTACTATCAGATTAAGTATCCTGAACACAATATTGTTCGCACGCGCGCACAATACAAGTTGTATCAGGAGGTGCGCAAGGCTACTCCGATGATGAAGGAATTCATAGCTTCCATCGGGTGATTCGGTAAGCACAAGTCGACACCATCTTTTCAACGCAAAGGCACAAAGATTAAGGAAGAAATTTCCTGCTTTGTGCCTTTGCTCTTTTTGTGTTTTGAAAGAAATAATCAAAAAGAATGCTTATATTTGACCCCGTAATCAAAAAGAATACTACATGATAACCTATCCGAACGCAAAGATAAATTTGGGACTGAACGTGGTCGAAAAACGACCTGACGGATACCATAACCTTGAAACGGTGTTCTATCCCATCAACCTGCAGGACGCACTGGAGGTGACGCGTCTCTCCGGTAGCGATGCGTCGTTCCGTCTGCACGTGACCGGGGCCAACCTTGACGGCAGTCCGGAAGACAACCTCGTAGTGAAAGCCTACCGATTGCTGAATGAAAAGCATCATCTGGTGCCGGTGGACATCCACTTGCATAAGCATATCCCTACCGAAGCGGGGCTGGGGGGAGGATCGTCGGACTGTGCGTTCATGATTAAGATGCTCAACAATAAGTTCAATCTGGGGCTCAGTTTCACCGAAATGGAAAGCTATGCGTCGCGGCTGGGAGCGGATTGCCCGTTCTTCATCCAGAATCGTCCGGTATTGGCGACGGGGACGGGGAATGTGTTCGAGCCGATTGATCTCTCGCTGAAGGGCTATCATATTGTAGTCATCAAGCCCGACATCTCTGTCTCGACGCGTGAGGCTTATGCCAACATCCGTCCGCAGCGTCCGGAAATACCGCTGAAGGAAGCTATCGCACTGCCCATTGTGGAATGGAAGGACTGCCTGAAGAATGATTTCGAGAAAAGTGTTTTCGTGTGCCATCCAGAAATAGCAGCCATCAAGGATCAGCTGTACGACCAAGGGGCGGTTTACGCGCAGATGAGCGGTTCAGGTTCGGCGGTCTTCGGCATTTTCAAGGAGGCTGTGGAAGAGGTAGGCAAGAAATTCGCGGATTGCTTTACGCGCCAACGCATCCTGGAATGATCCATCGTTTTACAACGGACATCGAGGACATTCCTTTGCCCGAACGGTTCACGTATCCCTTTCACTATACGCCCCATCCCCTGACGGTGCTGGCCGCTCAGGAGGTGGAGCGTTATCTTTCTGCCCGTACTGACTGGCAGGAGGAGTTGCAGGCGGGCAAGATGTTCGGGGTACTCGTGGTGCAGCTGGAGGACGGAAGTGTGGGGTTTACGGCAGCATTTTCGGGAATCCTGGCGGGGAGTAACTGCCATGAATATTTCGTTCCTCCAGTCTATGACCTGCTGCGTCCCGACGGTTTTTTTCGCAAGGAAGAGGCACAGATTTCATGTATCAACCATCGTATTGAGGAGATCCAGGCTTCTGCGGCCTATAAGGACTGCCAACGTCGTACGGAAGAGTTACGGCAGGAGGTGCAGGAACAACTGGAGGCAGCACGCCGGACCTTGAAGGAGAAGAAATGTCGCCGGGAGGAGCTGCGATGTCAGGGAAATCTGGATGAAGCGGCCCGTCAGACACTGGTGCGTGAAAGCCAGTTTGAAAGGGCGGAGTTCAAGCGGTTGGAACGGCGGCTGAAATCGGAAGTGGAAGTGCAGGAGGCGGAGCTTCGGCAATGGGACGGACAACTGGAGGCATGGAAGCAGGAACGGAAGTCGCGTTCGGCGGCCTTGCAGGACCGGTTGTTCCGACAGTTCCGGTTGCTCAATGCGCGGGGAGAGGTGCGTAACCTGACCGAACTGTTCCGAGATACGCCGGGGCGGACACCTCCGGCTGGGGCTGGGGAGTGTGCGTTGCCGAAGCTGCTTCAGCATGCCTATTTACATGGACTTCATCCTTTGGCTTTCGGAGAATTCTGGTGGGGAAACTCTCCGAAGAACGAGGTGCGCCGCCAGGGGGCGTTTTATCCTTCCTGTCAGGGAAAGTGTGCCCCGATTCTGCGTCATGCGTTGCAGGGGCTGGAGGTGGAGCCGAACCCGTTGGATCGGATTTTTCCGGAAATGGGGCTGGAAGTGGTCTACGAAGATGAGTGGATTGTAGTGGTGAACAAGCCGGCTGGACTGCTCTCGGTGCCGGGCAAGGGGGCAGACGATTCGGTGCTGATGCGTTTGCGCCATCGCTATCCGTCGGCCACAGGGCCACTACTGGTACACCGACTGGACATGGACACGTCGGGACTGCTGGTGGCAGCCAAGACAAAAGAGGTGCATGAACAGTTGCAGCGGCTGTTCGAGGCCCGGCAGGTGCACAAGCGGTACACGGCGTTGCTGGAGGGACTGCTTCCTTCGGACTCTGGGATGATAGACTTGCCCTTGGCGCCTGATTGGCTTGATCGTCCGCGTCAGAAGGTAGATGAAGTGGAGGGAAAACCTGCTCAGACGCGATATGTGGTGCGCAGCCGTCAGAATGGCCGTACACGGGTGGATCTTTTCCCGCTGACTGGTCGAACGCATCAGTTGCGGGTACATGCAGCGCATGTCCGTGGCCTGAATCTTCCGATTGTGGGGGATATGCTCTATGGTACTCCTGCTCGTCGTCTGTATCTGCATGCCGCAGCCCTGGAGTTTGTCCATCCCATTACTCATCAACGGATTTGTCTGTGTAGGGAGGCGGAATTCTAAACATGAAACGGAGATAAAAAGGGGGGGCACGACAATAAGAAAGGAAAAAATCCTTCGTTCCTTTTTGTTGAAACCAAAGAAATATCAGAAAAAATTCGCAGCTTTGCCGGACAAACCTAACCCTAACGAATTTTAGAAATGAGATTCCTCGCCCATCACGGCGGGGAGAAATCCTATTACGTGGGTTACTCCACGCCCGAACTACATTGGTCGTACGTGCTTCCGGGCCCCCTGGACGGATGGGCCGGAGGCGGCTATTGGGCCGGCTACCATCCCCGGCATTTTCCTTCCCTTTATTTTCGTCTCGACCGAGTGGCCCGACAGGGCGACTGTCGCCTCACTTGTTGCTTTGTCGGGGGCAACGACAAACGTCCACCCCGCATCCGTGTAGAAATCAACGGGCATCGTTTCGAACAGGAACTGCAGGGCGAGAATACCCGCCGTTTGCTTACCGGCGAAGAGGAGGGGCATTTCCGTGAATTCCACGTGGATTTTCCTGCGGAATGGCTGCAGATTGGCATGAACCGCATTCGTCCCGGAACCGTCAAAGGATCCTGGGCTGTGTTTGACTGCATCCGCCTTACCACCCCCGACCGCTGTCGCATGGGCGAGGCTTCGTCTACTCTTGTCCGCTCTGCTCAATCGGCTCCCTTCGAATACGAGCGTGATGGTAGGAGGATGCTCCCCATCTTCGTGGAGATGCATCAGTTTGACAGTCCGCGCCGCCTGACCTTTGAGCTGGAAGGTTGTCCCGCCGTAACCCGTACTTCGTCATCGAAGCCCCGGGGGCATCTGCTCGCAACAAATACATCCGTTCGGTCACGCTCAATGGGCGTCCCATTCGGGATTTCCGTATACCTCAGTCGGAAGTTCTCCGTGGAGGTGTGCTGCGGGTGGAGATGAGTGAAGAACGCTAACTTTGCCTGCTCCCGGAATTTCCTTTGCTCCATGTGCGGATATTCCTTATCCCTTAACTGACCTATCGCTTGAACTACCAGCTGGCTGAGGGTGTGCCTAAACAAAATCTAACGTTTAGGCACACCCTCATTTGGAATTTATACGCCAACAGAAAGAGATTCTTTTTGTGTGTTTGTATTTAAAATATCCATATCGATAAACAAAATGTAGTTATTTATTGCTTTTATAAGAATTAAAGCTAACTTTGCACCGCTAAAGCTTAAACGATACAAAATCCATACATTATGAACAAGACCTTTGTTACCCTAGCTGCCTGGCTGCTTCCGGCAGCCATGGCATGGGGAGAGACAACCAGCCCCCCGGAAAAGAACCAGGAGAAAGAAGTGGCCTACTGGGCCGATGCCGTCGCCTCGCGGCTGAAAGTGACGGGGTATGCGCAGGCCGGCTACACGGCCACCCTGACCGAGAACGGCCAGAATGCCAACTCGTTCGAAATGTACCGCGCCATTCTTATGGTGGGGGCCAATGTCACTCCCCAGTTCTATGCTTTTTTTATGCACGACTTCAAGAGCAAAGACATGCAGGAGTATTATCTCGAATACCGTCCGTTGAAGGCACTGAGTCTCCGGTTCGGACAGTCAAAGACGGAAATCTCGATGGAGAATCCCATGTCGCCCACCGTGTTGGAGAGCATTTCGCCTATGTCGCAAGGTGTGTTCTGGCTGTGTGGGGCCGATCCCTTGATGGGCAATCCGGCCGGCCGCGACATGGGACTGATGGCTTACGGACACCTCTTCGGTGGTCGTCTGTTTTATGTGCTGGAGGTGGTGAATGGTGGACAGACCAACGCTGCCGACAAAGACAAGAGGAAGAACGTGATTGCTAAACTTGAATACAAGCCGGTTCCCAACTTCCGTCTCTCTGTCTCCGGACAACTGGGATATGGGACGGCCATGAACGCTTCCGCTTATAATCCTACTGTGCAAGTGGGCGAAACGTATCGCCAGAACCGCTACTCGGCGGGTGTGGAGTGGAAGTCGAAGCGGGCGGGCAGCGACTACCATCACCATCGTTGCGCGGTGGTCCGCTCGGAGTTGATTGGTGGCAAGGACGGTGGCTGCAAGAGCTTTGGAGCCTACCTCTCTACGGCCCTTCCCATTTATAAAGGCCTGGATGTAGTGGCCATGGCCGATTATATGAACTATAATACCGATGCCCGGTTGAAGAAGACGAACCTCATGGCTGGACTGCAGTACTGGATTTTCAAGAAGTGTCGTGTGCAGGCACAATATACCTACAGCCTGCGCAGCGATGCTATGAAGGCACTGCAGGGCAATGATCGGAGCCTGCTGCAGGCACAAGTACAAGTGGCATTTTAAGAAAAATACAGCTATATGTTTATCAAGATTTTACTGACCATTATCTTCCTCTGCGTCACAGTGGCAGTGGGAGTGTATTCGAGAAAGCAGGCGAAGTCGGTTGACGGCTTTGTACTGGGTGGACGTTCCGTGGGTCCCTGGCTCACCGCTTTTGCCTATGGTACGTCATATTTTTCTGCCGTCGTGTTCGTGGGCTATGCCGGCCAGTTCGGCTGGAAATACGGCATGTCGGCTTCGTGGATTGGCGTGGGCAATGCCGTTATCGGTTCGTTGCTGGCGTGGCTGGTGTTGGGCAAGCGCACCAAGCTGATGACGCAGCACATACAGAGCCGCACCATGCCCGACTTTTTCGGTACGCGGTATGCGGATGAGGGCCTTCGCGTGGCGGCCTCTGTCATTGCCTTTATCTTCCTCATCCCTTATACGGCAGGTGTCTATATGGGCATCTCCAAACTTTTTGAAATGGGCTTCGGCATTCCTTATGCCTATTGCGCCATCATTATGGCCCTGCTCACCGCCGTCTATGTCATTCTCGGTGGATACAAGGCAACGGCCATCAACGATTTCATTCAGGGCATTATCATGCTCTTTGGCATTACGACCGTGATAGCTGTGGTACTCAACCATCAGGGGGGACTGGTGGAGGCGGTATCCAAGATGGGTGAGGCAGTGCCGACGGCCCACGATCTGGAAGACAAGTCGGGACTCTTCGCTCACTTCCAGCCCGGCGATTTCGCCTCCTGCTTCGGCCCTGCTCCGCTGAGTCTGCTCGGCGTAGTCATCCTTACCTCACTGGGTACATGGGGATTGCCGCAGATGGTCGGCAAGTTCTATTCTATCACCGATGAGTCGGCCATCCGCCGCGGCACCATCATCTCCACGATCTTTGCATTGGTGGTGGCAGGAGGCTGTTATTTCCTTGGGGGCTTCGGTCGCCTGTTTCCCGAGCCGGCTTTCAGCATGGAGAAGCATAAGTATGCCTTCGACAGTATTGTACCCTCAATGCTGGAAACTCTGCCCGATGTGCTTATTGCCCTTGTCGTGCTTCTGGTCCTTTCGGCTTCGATGTCCACCCTTGCCTCACTGGCACTTACCTCTTCTTCCACCATGACCCTCGATCTCATCTACCGCGACAAGAAATCGCTGGATGGCGAGGTGGCCGGTGGCGAAATCGATGACCTCGTGGCCGAGAAGGTCGAGCGTCGCAAGGTATTGGTCATGCGTGTGTTCATCGTGTTCTTCATTGCCCTTTCTTTGATGATTGCCCTCAATCCGCCCCAGTTCATCGCCCAGCTGATGGGTATTTCTTGGGGAGCACTTGCCGGTGCCTTCCTCGCCCCGTTCCTGATGGGCCTCTATTGGAAAGGCGTGACCCGCCTTGCTGTATGGGCGTGCTTCGTTTGGGGCGTTGGACTGACTGTGGTGAACATGATGCTCGGTAATGTCCTCCTTAACCCGATTGATTGTGGGGCGGTAGCGATGGTAGGAGGTTTCGCGGTGGTGGCCCTTGTCAGCCTGTGTACCCCGAAGATGGACCGTCGCACCGTCGACGGAATCTTCGACTGCTATAAATGATGGGTCAGGGACGGATAAAGTGTCCCCACATCGTCACGATGGCCTTTAACGAAGGTTATTCCTTTACGGTCATGTCGGGTGTCGGCTTTTGCTGTCGCCGGGCATGACCCTTGAAAGGTTTCCGGAAGTTGCAAAAAAAAGGGAATCTTCACAGATTCCCAATCTTCATTAACCTTAAATCTAATACCATGAAAAACATGGTGCAAAGGTATGAATTTTATGCTATACAACATAATTACTGATAAGGAAAATGCTTGTGATTAATGTATATTAACTAATAAGGCCGATTCTGATGTTTTGCAGCTGAAAAAGGCGGCTCAGAAAACGAGGGATTCAAAAAAAAGACGTACTTTTGCATCAAAGAAAACACTTTAACACTAAAAACACTATGAGGAAAAGTAAATTGCAACTGATAGGACTGAATTTCCTGGAGTTTGCGGTATGGGGCACCTACCAGATTTCTATGGGAACCTATCTGGCTCACATCGGTTTTGGGGAACAGATTGGTCTGTTTTACGCCATACAGGGTATTGTGGCATTGTTGATGCCGACATTGGTTGGGGGGATAGCGGACTATTGCCTGCCTGCCCAGCGGGTATTGGGAATCTGCCACGGCATTTCTGCACTGAGTATGCTGGCGGTAGGTTATTATGGCTGGGTGTCAGGCGAAAACGTTTCGTTTATGTGGCTGTTTGGCGGGTATACGATAGGCGTGGCGTTTTATTTGCCGACTATAGGACTTTCTTATTCAGTGGCTTATACAATTTTCGACCAGGTAGGAATGGACCTGGTGAAATACTATCCGCCCATCCGTGTTTTCGGACCTGTAGGGTTTATTGTGTCAATGTGTCTGGTCGACCTGCTGGGCTTCCAGGATAGTCCTCTCCAGTTTCTCTGTTGTGGCATTATCGGGTTGCTGATGGCATTCTATTCGTTTGCTTTGCCCGACTGTCCGGTTCGTGCCTCATCAGGGAATACCATTGGCTCCCTGTTCGTCAAGATGGGAACGACCGCGCTGTCCATGTTCCGCCGGCGAGAGATGTGCCTGTTCCTTGTCTTTTCGATGTTGACGGGTGCTTCGCTACAGATTACCAATGGGTTTGGTAATCCCTATCTGACGAATTTCAGTAGGATTCCCGAATATGCAGAAACTTTTGGCGTACGTCATGCCAATCTGCTGATTTCCCTGTCGCAGATTAGCGAGACTTGTTGTCTGTTGCTGATTCCCTACTTTTTCCGGCGGCTGGGCATCAAGCGGGTCATGCAGGTGGCCATGCTGGCATGGGTGTTGCGTTTTGCTCTGTTTGCGGCCGGTAATCCCGGCGATCGCGTGTGGATGTTCGTGCTGTCCATGGTGGTCTACGGTATGGCGTTCGACTTCTTTAACGTGTCTGGGTCTTTGTACGTGAATATGGAAACCGATCCGTCTCTCCGCTCCAGTGCGCAAGGGGTGTTCCTCATGATGACGATCGGCGTTGGCTGTACGGTAGGGATGTTGGGCGCACAGGCTGTGGTGAATCATTTCGTCGACTTCGGGAGTATTGATGCGCAGGTGATAGAATGGAAGTATGCCTGGTGGTGTTTTTCGGCCTATGCCTTGGTAGTGCTGCTGCTGTTTTCTCTGCTGTTTCACCCCAAGAAGCCGGCGAAACTTGTTTAGAGGAAAAAAATATATATATATAATAAGGAGATAATTGAGAAATGCATGTATTCTATACCCCTGATATCGCTACGTGTCCGGAACTGCCGGAGGAAGAGGCCGGCCATTGTCTGCGCGTGCTGCGCCTTGGTGTAGGCGATGAGGTGATGCTGACCGATGGCAAGGGTGCCTTCTACCGTGCGGTCATCAGTGCGGCATCGGGCAAACGTTGCCAGGTGCGGGTGACGGAAACGCTCCCCCAGGAACCTTTTTGGAGGGGACGGCTGCACTTAGCCATGGCACCCACCAAGAACATGGACCGCACCGAATGGTTTGCCGAAAAGGCAACGGAGTTGGGGCTCGACGAACTGACGTTCCTTCTCTGCCGTTTTTCGGAGCGGAAGGTGCTCAAGACCGAACGGGTGGACAAGATTGTCGTATCGGCTATGAAACAGTCGCTCAAGGCCCGCAAACCGGTAGTGAATGACCTGACGGACTTCCGTGCATTCGTGTCCCGCGACTTTGGCGGACAGAAATTCATCGCCCATTGCTACGAGGGCGAGAAGCCGCTGCTGAAAGATGTGATGCAACCCGGCGGAGAAGTTCTGCTGCTCATCGGTCCCGAAGGGGACTTCAGTCCTGAGGAAGTGGAGCTGGCGGAAGCATCCGGCTTTCAAGCGGTCAGTTTAGGACGGTCGCGGCTGCGCACCGAGACGGCGGCCTTGTCGGGGGTCATGACTTTCCAGCTACTGTCGAACTAAACATACAAAACACATGAAAACGAAACAAAGGATGGGCGGATGGCTGCTGCTCTTGTTGCTGTGCCTCACCGCCTGCGGGCCTCGGCACAGTTACGAATGTGCCCTGCCCAAAGATGCCGCACTGGTGGTGAGGGCCGACTTTGCCTCCATGGCAGCCAAAAGCGGACTGAACGGAGCGGCGGGACAGCCGGCCATCCGTCGCATCAGCGATGCGCTGAAAAGCGGGATGGAAGGATCGTCCGGACTGATAGACCGCATCATGAACCGGCCCGACGAGAGCGGACTGGACCTGAAGACAAATGTCTATTTCTTCGCCGAGCCTCAAGGGGAACGCTTCGGTCTCCTGGCCAAAGTGTTGCAGAAAGGTAAGCTGGAGGAGTTGATGGAAGTGCTGGCAGAACAACAGATTTGCAGTGAACTGAAAGAAAGCGACGGATGTACATGGACGACGCTGGGCAAGGTGCTGGTGGCCTTCAACCGCAGTGCGTTCGTGGCGATGGTGGATCCGCAGACGAGCGATGCCCGTGAGATGCAGTCGGCGGTAGCCCTGCTCCTGCGCCAGGACGAACAGTCGGGCTTTGCTGGTACCGACGCTTTCCGGCAGTTGCAGGCAGCTGATGGCGATATCGTGGCCCTCACGGCCATGAACCTGCTTCCCCACCAGTGGTTGGCACCGCTGACCATGGGACTGTCTGCCGAACTGCGGCAGGAGAACGTAAACTACCTCTCGGTGGTCCGTTTCGAGGCAGGCAGGGCCGTGATGGATATCCGTTCGCTGACCACCGACCCTGTGATGCTGGCTTTTCAAGAAAAGCTGCACCAGGTGGTGGCCCCTGTCGAGGGGAAGTACCTCGACTTGTTTCCGGCCAATACGCTGTGTTGGATGACCGGGCGATGGGACGGGGCAGCCCTTTACCGCTGGCTGTGTGAGAATCCCACGGTGGCCCACGAGCTGGAGCATTCGATGATGCCCATCGACTTCGAGGCCATTTTCTCGGCGGTAAAGGGGGATGTCGCCTTGGCTTTGACCGATTTGTCTGGCCAGCATTTCATTGCTTGGGCTGATGTGACCGGAACTGAGTTCTTGCATACCTTCGAGGAACTGAAGCCGCTGCTGGCCTTGACGGGCGGACAGATGCAGTTGCTCGGAGGCGGACAGGAGGGTTACGAATTTCGCACCAAGGGGGGATGGCTGGGCAAAGGAAGTCTTTGGTTGGGGGTGAAGGAGAACCGCTTCTACCTGACCAACGACCGAGGATTGGTGGATGCCCGTGTACTGGGCCTGTCCCTGCGCGACAATCCTTGGGGCGGAGAGGTGGCCGGCAAGTATTTCTACCTGGCACTGAATGCGAATGTGCTGCACCATACGTTCAGCCAACGGTTGAAAGGCAGTGATGTCATGGCACAGTTCCTTGCCATCCTGGCGGGACTGGACTACCTGACCGTGGAGAGCGAGGACGGAGTGAATGCCCGGGTGGAATTGGTGATGAAGGATAAACGTCAGAACTTTTTGCAAACGATGTGGCGATGAACAGTATTGAACTCCAATATGTCTTGCCGCAGGTTTTTGCAGACCGTTCCTTCGTGGATTCCGGCATCTGGCATTGTCAGGTAGTCTTCGAGAAGGGCAAGAAATACCTGGTAGAGGCGGCGTCGGGCACCGGCAAGTCGTCGCTCTGTAGCTTTGTCTACGGCTACCGCAAGGACTATCAGGGCATCATTTCTTTCGACGGGCAGAACATCCGCTCGTTCTCTACGGAGCAGTGGACTCGCCTGCGTACTCGCTCGCTCAGCCTGCTCTTTCAGGAATTGCGCCTATTTCCCGAACTGACAGCCTGGGAGAACGTGCAGCTCAAGAACCGCCTTACAGGAGGCTTCCAGTCGAAGGAAACCCTCGACGGATGGTTCCGGCAGCTGGGTATAGACGATAAGAAAGACCAGTGCATCGGCAAGATGTCTTTCGGCCAGCAGCAGCGCGTGGCTTTCGTGCGGGCTTTGTGCCAGCCGTTCGATTTTCTCTTTCTCGACGAGCCGATCAGCCACCTCGATGGTGCCAATGCGGCGGTCATGGCCGATATCCTGACCGCCGAGGCCGACCGGCAGGGAGCCGGGGTTGTGGTGACTTCCATCGGTAACCACCTGCCCTTGGCCTATGATGAAACGCTTCACACCTAACAATAAGTATCAGCAATTATATGGTTTGGAAATTGTTACGCCATCATCTCAGCATTCCCCAACTGACGGGGTTTTTCCTCGCCAACTGGGTAGGCATGGTCATCGTGTTGCTGAGTATGCAGTTCTACTGCGATGTGCTGCCGGTCTTTACGCAAGGCGACAGCTTCATCAAGAAAGACTTCCTGATTGTGAGCAAGAAAGTCAGTACCCTCGGGACTTTTGTCGGCAAGAGCAGTACGTTCAGTGAGGCCGACTGTGAGGAATTGCGGGAACAGCCGTTCACCAAGAGTGTGGGGGCCTTTCTGCCCACCTGCTTCCGGGTGTCGGCCAGCTTAGGCATCCAGGGCATGAACCTCGCTACCGATATGTTCTTCGAGTCTGTCCCCGACCGCTTCGTGGACATCCGGCTCGACAAATGGCAGTTCCATCCCGGTGAGGAGGAAATCCCTATCATCATCCCTCGCAGCTACCTGAACCTTTATAACTTCGGGTTTGCCCAGAGCCGTCACCTGCCGCAGGTGTCCGAAGGGGTCATGGGCATGATGAACCTCGATGTCCTGCTCCGCGGCAACGGACAGGCCGGACGGATGAAGGGGCGCATCGTCGGATTCTCGAACCGACTCAACACCTTGCTGGTACCCGAATCCTTCTTGCAATGGGCCAATGCTACCTATGGCAGCGGAGCGGAAGTCCGTCCTTCGCGCCTCATTGTGGAGGTAAACAATCCTACTGACGACCGCATTGCCCGGTATTTCCGACAGAAGGGGTACGATACGGAAGGCGATAAGCTGGATGCCGGAAAGACAACCTGGTTCCTCAAACTTATCGTGGGCATCGTTCTTTCGGTAGGACTGCTCATCAGCCTGCTTTCGTTCTACATCCTTATGCTCAGTATCTATCTGTTGCTCCAGAAGAATACCACGAAACTGGAAAACCTGTTGCTTATGGGGTATAGTCCGGCACGGGTGTCCTTCCCCTATCAGGGGCTGACCATCCTGCTCAATGCAGTGGTGCTGGTGTTGTCGTTAGGGGTCGTAGTGGCGGTGCGCGACTATTACCTGTCGGCCATCGGCCAGATGTTCCCCGACCTGAAGGGGGGAACGCCCTGGCTGGCCGTCGTGTTGGGCACTGTGCTTAGCCTCTTCGTCACGGGGATGAACTGTTGGATCATCCGCCGGAGAATCAACCGCATCTGATTTGTCCCTCCTCGTCCATTAGCAGGAGGGTCAGTTCGCCGTTGGGATAGGCCGTGCGGCACCAGTGGCGGCAGGCAGCCACCAGGACTGTCAGGAAGCGGTCGAGGTCGGCTGCCGACAATAGGGTCCACAGTTCGCGGGCCAACGTCAGTCTTTCTATGACGCTACGGGCTGCTTCGCTGCATCCGGCCTCGGCGGCCAGTCGTTGCAGGAAAATCTTGTTCATGAGGTGTTGCCGGCTGTGGGTGTCGAGCTGGCCTTCCGCCAGTTTGACAGCCTTTCCGATCATGATGCCCAAGGTGAGCCGGTCGATTCCTTGGTCTGCCGCTGCGCGAAGCGTCGCGCCGATGTAGTTGCCATAATGGACAAAAGCCTGTGGCGGCAGGTTGGGGTAGCGGTCTCGGAGGAAGCGTTCGCTCCGTGCTCCCGAATTGATGACGAGCCGTTCACCGCCTACCGCTCGGAAAACTTCGATTTCGCGGCGGATGGTCTCTACGAAGGCTTCCGACGAAAACGGACGGACAATCCCCGATGTACCGATGATGGAAAGGCCGTCCACCACTCCTAACTTGGGATTGAATGTGCGTAATGCCAGTTCTCGACCGCCAGGTATGGAAAGGATGATGTCGACTCCGCCGGGATAGAGGGCAGCGACTTCCTGTTCCATCATCCGTCGGGGAGTAGGGTTGATGGCCGGTGCGCCGATGGGCAGTCCCAGTCCAGGAAGGGTGACACGGCCCACGCCTTCGCCTGGCAGGAACCGGATGCCCGGACAGGAGGAGAAGCGGACAGTGGAAAGGATCAGCCGTCCGTTTGTGATGTCGGGGTCATCGCCTGCATCCTTCTGGACAGCGGCAGTGGCGGCACCGTTCTCCCGTGTCACTTCGTGGAGGGGGAGGGCAATGTGCTCGCCGTCGGGCAGGGTGATGGTGACTTCCTCGCCGACCGTCTGCCCCAGCAAGGCCAGCAGGGCCGCCTTGGTGGCCGCTGTGGCGCAGGCACCCGTAGTGAAGCCGCTGCGGAGGGGAAAGAATCCCGGAATGGCCTGTTCGATGGCCTTGCGCAACCCATGTTCACCCGTCACAAGGCGGAACCCGTCGGGCAGGGGAGGGCGTTTCACTGCATAGATTGGAATGCCGGCGGCACGGGCAGCCGTTACCTTTGCCGCAAATCCGCCTGATTCGCCGCTTTCTTTTGTCAGAAGGGCATCGGGCGACAGCTGCTTCACCAACCGGTCCTCGTCGTTTTCTTGATAGAATACCAGATTGCGTTCGTCGAATCCCTGTTCCCGCGCCAGTGCCATCGAAGAGGGACGGGGCAGGATGCGGAACCAGCAAGTGTGGTGTTGCCAGTACGGGCGCAGGCGGCCGATGGTCTGTACACCGGTAAGGGCGAGTAATCGTCGGATACCGTCTTGTTCCAGACGGCGCAGGGCATCGTCGTAGTCGTCACACCACACGATGTCCGACGAACGGGGTGGGTACTGCCGTTCGATGCGTACGACGGGCAGGTGCAGTTGCCGGGCAGCTTCGGCCACATGGCGGTGTAATTCAGTGGCGAAGGGATGGGCTGCGTCCACCAGCAGCCGGATGCTGTGGGCGCGGCAGCATTCCGTCAGGGCCGCCCCGTCCATGCCGCCCGTCAGGTGCGTCCCGTTGCGGCAAGTCACTTGTTGCTCGTGTCCTTTCGTCGAGTAGAAATAGGGCGAACCGGCTTCATCGGCCACCCTCACTGCCAGCCGTCCCTCGGTGGTTCCTCCTAAAATCAGTATCATGGCCGGTACAGGTGATGGAAATCGTGGGCATAGAGCCGTGACAGTCCCCGGCGGTTATCGATAGCCTCGCCCACTACAAGCAAGGTGGTCAGAGTCAGTCCGTTGTCGCGGACAAGGCGGACCAGGTCCTTCAGTTGTCCCCGGTAGATGCGCTCCTCCTTCCAGGTCAGCTTGTAGCAGGCAGCCACCGGTGTCTCGGGCGGATAGGCTTGCAGCAGTTCCTCCTGCACCTTTTCCACGATGCCGGCACTCAGGTAGATGCACAGGGTGCTTTGTGAGCGGGCCAGCAGGTGGAGCCGTTCTTTTTCCGGCATGGGAGTCCGGCCCTCGCCGCGGGTCAGGATGATGGTCTGTACCTTTTCGGGAATGGTGAACTGTGAGCGGAGGGCAGCAGCAGCGGCTTGGAACGAGGAAATGCCGGGGGTAATGTGGTAACTCATGTGGTGGCGGTCGAAGAAGGCCATCTGTTCCTGGATGGCCCCGTAGATACAGGGGTCGCCCGTATGGAGGCGCACCACCAGCAGGCCCCGGTCGTAGAACGACTTCATCAGCTCGAACTGTTCTTCCAGGGTGAGGGAGGCGGAACTGCGCACTGTGGCGCCGTTCTTGGCACAGGCAGTCAGTTCGACGGGCACCAGGCTGCCGGCGTAGAGGATGAGGTCAGCCTGTTCGAGGAAACGGCGGCCCCGTACTGAAACCAGTTCGGGGTCACCGGGGCCGGCTCCCACAATCTCGATGTGTCCGCAGCGCGATGCGGGACGGTCGAGGCAGACTGCGAAGGTGAAATGATGTCCCTCCTGCAGGCAGCCTTTCTGCTTGTCGATGAGCAGCGGACCTTCCTGTCCGCTCTTCAGGGCGGCTGCTTCGGCCACGCCGTAGAGTCCCGTCACCCGGAAGGCTTGTTCCGAAGGATGGGGAACTTCGATGTCGGCCAGTTCTTCCGCAGGATAGACATGGAGGCGCGATTGGGGCCAGGCTTTGTGGAGGGCAAGGAGGAGCGGCTCGTCCTGTTTCAGGGTGATGGTGCTGATGGAAGCGACAGACTGCGGAGCGAGACGGCGTTCTGTCAGCTGCCCAGAGATGTAGTCGGCCACTCCGTCGGGACAGCACTGCTTCTTGCAGCCCATGCCGAGGTGGAGCACTGGGGGGTAATAGTAGAGGACCGGCAGATGTACTTCGCCTGGAACAGGCAGGAAGGGAGTGACGGCAATCAACAGTTCGAATTCATCCTGTGGGATGTCCGCAAGGCGGTAAAACACCCGGACATGAGCCGGCAGGTTTCTTTCAAGCTCCGCTGTTCCCCGGTCGCGCACTTCCAGCAGCAGGGCTGTGGGCCGTTGGCCGACAAAGAGGAAAATGCAGCGGTTCATGTGGGCCCGGGTGGCATCGGTCTGCCAGCCATACTGTCGGGCCAGGGTATCGAGGGCCCATAGTCCCATGTTGTCGCTTTGGGTGGTCACGACAGCTTCCCCGCCAAACAGGGCGGCAATGCGGCGGCTCAGTTCGTTGGCTCCGCCGATATGACCCGAAAGAACCGGGATGGCGTAGCGTCCGGTGGTGTCTACACAGACCACGGCCGGATCAGTGTACTTGTTGTGCAGGCAAGGAGTTATGGTCCTTACGCAGATGCCCAAGGCCCCGATGAAGACAATGGCGGAATACTCCTGGACATGGTCGGAGAGCCAACAGGAGAACGAAGGGACGGCAGTGCAGCCCGGCAGCTCCTTGTGGGAATAGAGGACGGTGTCGGCCAGTTCACGGCGCAAGGTTTCGGCCAGGGGAAGGGCCGACTCGGAAATCAACAGGATAGCAATCATTCGGCTTTGAGAATGGTTATAGGGTTAAACGAATCGACAGTCACTGCCATCCGGCGGGTGATGCGGCGGTGGAGGGGAATCAGGCTTTCCTCGAACAGACGGAGGCTGTCGGCACTGACGGAATTGAAGACGATGACCCCGCCTGGCAGCAGGACTTCGTCCACCCGTCGGAGGAGATCGGCCAGCCGTCCTCCGTGGCCGCCGATGAAGACAGCTTCAGGACGGGGCAAGTCGGAGAGGTCGGCCTCCAGGAAGTCACCGATGAGGGCCTGGATGCCTGGTGTCCCGAATTTCCGGGCATTCTGCTCCATCAGTTCCCGCCCTTCCTCGCGCTGCTCAAATGCCACGACCTGCAGGTGGGGGAACTGCAACTTGGCTTCGATGGATACTGAGCCGGTGCAGAAGCCGATGTCCCAGAACGTGTGCCGGTGGCGCAGGTCCAGCTGGCTGAGGGTCAACAGGCGGATAGGCATCTTGGTAATCATGTTTACCCGTCCGTCCAGCAGGTGGAACTCGCTTTCGGGCAGTCCGAAAGGGCGGGGTCGGAGGGCCGTTCGCTCCAGCAGGAGACAGTTGGGAAAACCAGTCTCTGCCGTTGCCGCTTCAGAAAGCTGCAGTTTGCGCACCCGTTCTTTGGCGGCATGGCCCAGCCGTTCGCCGAGAAGCATCCGGTAGTTGTCGTAGCCATAGTCGAGCAGTCGCCGGGCAATGGCTGCCGGGGTCTTGCGGCGGTCGGTCAACACTCCGATGAGGCGTTCGCCGCTAATGAGGGCTTCGTCCAGCTCGTTCCAGGGACGGCCGGTCAGCGACACCGGGTGCAGGTCCTGATACGGCAACAGAAGGCGGTGGGCCAGGAGCTGCAGCGAATGGAAGGTGGGGTAGACCACCAGTCGTGCTTCGGGCAGCCGCCGCTGGAGGGTGGCGGCGAATCCATAGAACAGAGGGTCTCCCGAAGCGAAGACCACTATTTCGGAATGGCCTTCATAGTGGGCAAACACGCTGTCGAGGGGCACGGTAATGTCAATCCACAAGGCTCCTTCCGGCAGCAGCGGGCCTACGATTTCATGGTGGCGCTTGCCGCCGGAGAACACCGTCCCTTGCGTCAGCCGTTCGCGGACTTCATTCGGAAACGACGTTTCCTGGCCGTCGGTCAGTCCGATGACGTAAAAGGTCTGCTTACACATCGCGTCCGGGTTTTAAGGTGGCTGCATCGTCGAAACAGAGGATGGCATTGACCAGTGTGGCAGCCAGGTTACTGCCGCCTTTCCGCCCTTCGACAATCAGTTTGGGAATATGGGTGAATGGCTTCACCTGGTGCTTGCTCTCGCAGACATGGACGAACCCTACCGGAGCGGCGATGATGCCGGCGGGCCGTGCCTTGCCCTTGCGTATCAGGTCGCAGAGTTCCATCAGGGCGGTGGGGGCGTTGCCGAACACGTAGAGGGCTTCCGGATGTTCTTCCACCGCCAGGCGGATACCGGCCTGGGTGCGGGTAATGTGTTTGTCGCGGGCAAGCTGTGCCACCCGCTCGTCGCCCAGGTAGCATTCCGCCTGGATGCCCAACCGCTGGAGAGCCCCCTTTCGGATGCCTGCCGCGGCCATGGTCACATCGGTAATGATGTGGCGGATGCGGCCTTCTGCACAGGCGCGGTAGAGGGTTTCTACGGCTCCTTCGTCTACGTGCAGCCAGCGTTCCATCTCGAAGTCGGCGGTGGTGTGGATGGCATGGAGCAAAGCCCATTTCTTTCCAAGGGGCAGGTCGGGGTGCTGCAGCTCCTGTTCGATGGTGCGGAAGCTGTTCATCATGATTTCCTGCCCGATGCCGGTCCCCGATTCGGTTTCCGGTGTCGAGTAGTAGCCGCGCGGGGTCACGATGACCGGGCCGCCGGGTGCATACGACTGGGAGTTGCCGATGAGGACAATGGTGAACATATCCACCTGTTCGGGGTCGAAGTCGGCCAGGGTGGTCACCACGGTCTGTTCGTCAGGCCGTCCTGCCTGCTTCACGTAGCCCACCGGTGTCTTCGGGTCGCGTTCCTCTAGGAACAGTTCCTTCAGTCGGTAGAGTTGCCAGTAGCGTCCTTCGCTCTTGGGATTGTAGACCGCCGTGACGAAGTCGGCCGAGGCAGCCGCCCGGATGCGTTTTTCGATGGTGGCCCAGGGTGTGAGCAGGTCGGAGAGGGAAATCAGGCAGCAGTCGTGGCCCAACGGGGCACCGAGGAGGGCGGCTGCCTTCTGGAAGGCACTGATGCCGGGCAGGACCTCGATCTCCACGGGACTGTTCCGCTCCCGCTTCATCTCGTACACCAACGGTGCCATGCCGTAGATGCCGGCATCCCCCGAACTGATGATGCAGACCCGCTGTCCCTGTTCGGCCAGCTCGAAAGCCTGTCGGGCCCGGTCGCGCTCGCGCCGCATTCCCGTGTCGATGCAGCGGGTGCCGGGCTGCAGGAAGGGTTCGATGAACTGGAAATAATAGTGGTAACCGATGATTACCTCGCTGTTCTGTACCGCCTGGATCACAGCCGGCGTGATGTCGTTTGCGCTGCCCGGCCCTATGCCGGCCACGACCAACCTTGGATTGTCCATAATGCAGAATATACTGTTAGTAGTCGATTAATGTAGGGATTCATTCGCCCAAGTCAGTGCAAAATTAGGATATTATTTTTAATTTTGCAGCCAGTTAAGCAGAAAGTTTATATGAAACGGATTTATACACGAAGCGGCGACGGGGGAATGACCCGCGTTGCCGGGGGCGGGCGGGTGCCGAAGGATGACATCCGCATCGAAGCGAACGGCTGTCTGGATGAGCTGAATGCGGTGGTGGGCGTGGTCCGCTCCTTGCTGTCCGACAGCCATGACTGGCAGTCGCTGCTGCGTGAGGTGCAGCTGCAGCTGATGGCCGTGATGAGCCAGGTGGCCACTCCTTCTTCCTTGCGCCACGGTAATCCCAACCGGCTGGAGGAAGGGTGGGTGGAGGCCTGCGAAGTCGAGATGGACAGACTGACCGCCGAGATGGGCGAGTCGGCCCATTTCCTGCTGCCCGGAGGAACACCCGTGGCGGCCCACCTGCACCTGGCCCGTACCGTGGCCCGGCGGGCCGAACGGCGGCTCTGGACCCTCCACCGGCAAGACCCTGTCCCCGAACTCGTGCTGCGCTATTTGAACCGGCTGTCCGACCTCTTTTTCGTCTTGGCTCGCCATGCGCTGTGGCAGGCAGACCGGCAGGAGGAGCGGTGGCAGTCTTTTTCCTATCGACGAAACCTATGAACAAGAACAGACAACTTCATCCGCTGATGTTGGCGGGAACGGGCAGCGACGTGGGCAAGAGCGTGCTGGCCGCTGCCTTCTGCCGCATCTTCCGGCAAGATGGCTACCATCCTGCCCCTTTCAAGGCCCAGAACATGGCCTTGAATTCGTTTGCCACGCCCGAGGGACTGGAAATCGGGCGGGCACAGGCGGTGCAGGCCGAAGCGGCCGGCATTCCCTGTCACACGGACATGAACCCCTTGTTGCTGAAACCACAGAGCGACCATACCTCTCAGGTGGTGCTGAACGGACGGCCCATCGGGAACCGGAGCGCGTATGACTATTTCCGTCGCGAAGGTCGGGAGGAGTTGCGGCAGGCGGTCTGTGCGGCCTACGACCGACTGGCGGCCCGCTACCATCCCATCGTACTCGAAGGGGCAGGCAGCCTGGCGGAAATCAATCTCCGCGACACCGACTTGGTGAACCTGCCCATGGCGATGCATGCCGGAGCCGATGTGCTGCTGGTGGGGGACATCGACCGGGGAGGGGTCTTTGCCAGTGTCTACGGGTCGCTTCTCCTGCTCCGTCCCGAGGAGCGGAAGCGGGTGAAAGGTATCCTCATCAACAAGTTCCGTGGCGACCTCCGTCTTTTCGAGTCGGGAGTGAAGCAGCTGGAAGAGCTGTGCGGCATTCCCGTGCTGGGGGTCATCCCGTATTTCAAGGACATCCACATCGAGGAGGAGGATTCGGTAGCCCTGGCGGCCAAAGCGTACCGGGCCGAACAGGGGAAGGTGAACGTGGCGGTCGTGCTGCTGCGCCATGTGAGCAACTTCACCGACTTCAACGTGCTGGAGCGCGACGAACGGCTTCACCTGTTCTATACCAACAATGTGGACGAACTGGCTCAGGCAGACATCATTCTGCTGCCGGGGACGAAAAGTACCCTTGACGATTTGCACGACATCCGTCGCAATGGGGTGGCGCAGGCCATTGTCCGCGCCCGCCGGAACGGGGCGACCGTGATGGGCATCTGCGGCGGCTATCAGCTGATGGGGGAACGGGTGAGCGACCCGAACCACGTGGAAGGGGAGCAGGAGAGTCTGCCCGGATTGGGCCTGCTGCCGGTGGTGACCGAGATGCAAGGCGAGAAGGTGACGCGGCAGGTCCGTTTCACGCTGCATGGACGCGACGAGGCCATGGAAGGGTATGAAATTCACATGGGGAAGACGGAGCGTAGGCCGGGCACGTCGGCACTGCCGCTGAACCGGTTGGCCGACGGAACTGATGAAGGCTGCTGGGCCGGACCGGGCTGCATGGGAACCTATATCCACGGCATTCTGGACAATCCTGCCTTTGTGGACTTCCTGCTGGAGCCGCACCGGGCGAAACTGTCGGCAGGGGCTTCCCGCTTCGATTACCATCAATTCAAGGAACAACAGTACGACAAACTGGCCGACCACGTGCGGAAGTACGTGAACTTGCCTTTGCTGTACGAAATACTGACAACCAACCATCATGATTAACGGACACGGAGACGACGCATATGCGTATGACGCGGCCATTACGGCCAATTTCAGTTCGAATGTCTGTCCGGACATCGACCTGAGCGGACTGAAGGCCCACTTGCGGGCCTGCTTAGACACCCTCGGTTCCTATCCCGAACCGGAACCGTATACATTGGAGGCCCGGCTGGCAGACCGTTTCCGTCTGCCGAAGGGGGGCGTGTGTGTGACCAACGGAGCGACGGAGGCTATCTATCTGCTGGCGCAGACCTTCCGCGGCAGCGGTTCGGCGGTCGTGCAACCGACCTTCAGCGAGTATGCCGATGCCTGCCGGATGCACGCCCACACGGTGAAGACCTTGTATGCGTTGCCCGGCTCCCGCGAGCAGTACCGCCTGCCGGAAGGGGTCGGAATGTTGTGGCTGTGCAATCCCAACAATCCTACAGGATTGGTGACGGACCGGGAAATCCTGACGCGTGTGGTGGAGCGGAATCCCCAGGTGTGCTTCGTCATCGACCAGTCTTATGAAGCCTTTACGCTGGAACGCCTGTGGTCTCCAGCGGAGGCAGCGGCTTTCCCGAATGTGTTGCTCCTTCATTCGTTGACGAAACGCTATGCGGTTCCCGGTCTGCGCCTGGGCTACGTGACGGGAGCCCCTTCCTTGCTGCAGCGGCTGCGGGCCAACCGGATGCCCTGGTCGGTCAATCAGTTGGCCATCCAGGCCGGGATGTACTTGCTCGACCATCCTGAAGAGGCACCGATGGAGGTGGAGCCTTACCTGCGCGAGACCCGGCGGCTGCGGCAGCGGTTGGAGTCATTGGGGGCCGTGGAGGTCTGGGACACGCAGACCCACTTCCTGCTGGCTCGCTTGCGGGTGGGACGGGCAGCGGCCTTGAAGGACTATCTGGCGAAGGAGCATGGTCTGCTGATTCGGGACGCATCGAACTTCGAGGGACTGGATGATTGCTTTTTTCGAATTGCCACGCAGCGGCCCGAGGAGAACGACCGCCTGGTGGTGGCCATTGAGCAATGGCTGAAAATATAGGAGGAGAAGTATATGGAACGACTGATAACACTGTTGTTGGCCGGGCTGCTCGACCGTTGGTTGGGCGATCCGGTCGCTCTGCCGCATCCGGTAGTGGGATTCGGCCGGCTTATTGCCAAGGGGGAACATGCTTGGAACCGGGGGAAGGGACGCCGCTGGAAAGGGGCGGTACTGGCTTTGTCACTGGTGGCAGGTACCGGACTGGCGGTCGGAGGGGTACTGGCTTTGGCCAGCCTCATTTCTTCTTGGGTAGCATTGGCTCTGCAGGTGGTACTGATATTCTACTGTCTGGCCGGGACGACGCTGGTGCGGGAAGTGCGGGAGGTCTTCTTCGCCGTCGACCGTTCGTTGGAGGAAGGCCGCCGGCAGGTGGCCCGCATCGTCGGTCGCGATACCTCGGAACTGACCGCACAGGAGGTGCGGACGGCTGCCCTCGAAACCTTGGCGGAGAACTTGAGCGATGGGGTTGTTGCCCCACTGTTCTGGTGGGCCTTGCTGGGAGTGCCCGGCATGATGGCCTACAAGATGGTGAATACGTTGGATTCCATGATTGGCTACCGTAACGAGCGGTATGCCGAATTCGGCTGTTTCGCCGCCCGGATGGACGACGTGGCCAACTACGTGCCAGCCCGCTTGACGGCTGTCCTGCTGCTGGTGGCCGCCAACTACTTGTCCCGGTGGCGATTCGTCATTCGCTACGGCACGTGCCATGCCAGCCCCAATTCCGGTTATCCTGAGGCGGCGATGGCTGGCATCCTCGACTGCCGTTTTGGCGGTCCTCATTCCTACTTCGGGGAGGTGGTGTGGAAGCCGTTCATCGGAACCACCGACCGACCGTTGGGCCTTGCTGATATGCGGGTGGCCATCCGTATCACCCGGCGGGCGGAGATCCTGATGCTGGTGCTGGTCGGTCTGGCCGTCTGGCTCCTATAGCTGGAGACAGACCACTCCCCCATAGGGGGTGAGGGAACCGAACAGCTGGTCGGGGGTGAGTTCCCCCGCGTAAAGCCGGGCACAGAGCAATACCCCTCCGTGGGCAAAGACGGCTGCCCGGCGGTAAGGCTTTCCTTTCAGTTCTTCCAGAAAGTGGCTGACCCGTGCGTATTGCTGTTGGAAGGACTCGCCGCCCGTGGGGGCCACGTGCAGGTAGTCGTCATACCATTCCTGCAGGCGTGGGTCGCGGATGGCATCGAAAGCCTGCATTTCCCATTCCCCGAAATCCAGTTCCAGCAGTCGCTGGTCGCGCCGGGCCGTCGGATAGCCGCATCGCTCGGCCAGTCGGGTGCAGCGGGTCAGCGGACTGGTGTACACGGCATCGAAAGGGGCGTAGGGCTGCAGCAGCAGCTGGGTGTGGGCTGCTTCGTCCTCGAAGTTGTCTTTCAAGGGGACATCCGTCTGGCCGTAGCATACACCGGGCGGAACGTCCACCGAGGTGTGTCGGATAAGTACTAATTCCATCTGTCTTTCTTTATTAATAATGACAACAGTGTTCCATGCCGGCCTTTAAGAACAGAGCAGCAGGCCGCCGCAGACCAGGTAAAAACCGAGTTCGCTGAGCAGGAACGTCGCTCCGCAGCAATCTCCGGTATAGCCGCCGATGCGCCGCTTCATGAGGCGGATGAGAATCGTCACGATGCCACAGGGGACGAGGAGAGCCATCCAGCACGAGCCGGGAAGCAGCAGGAGCACCGGCAGTCCGCCGCCGAGGAGGACCAGTCCTCCTTCGGTCGGCCGCATCCGGCTATATACCACCTTCGCCTTGCTTTCCGCTTCCGTGCGGGCATAAGGCAGGAAGTTCACCAGCTGGGCACTGGCTGCTTTGGACCAGCAGTCGGCGCATACCGACAGTGGGGCCAGAACCGCCAGCGGAAGGTGGCTGCCCACTTGCCAGAGCAGGAGAAAGTAGACCACCAGTCCGATGACACCATAGGTACCGATGTGCGAGTCTTTCATGATGGCCAGTGTCCGTTCGCGGGTCGTCCCTCCCCCGAACCCGTCGAGGAAGTCGGCCAGTCCGTCCTCGTGGAGGCATCCGGTGAGCAGGAGGCGGGCCGTCAGGGCCAGCAGCCAGGCTACGGGCAGCGGAAAGACCTGTGCGGCGGCGTACAGGACGGCACACAGGGTGCCGCCCGTCAGCCACCCCACGAGCGGCCAGTAGGGAACCACGTGCTTGAAGCATTCGGCCGGTACCGCCTTCCATTTCCACAGGGGAAGGCGGGTAAAGAAAATCAGGGCAGCCAGCAGGTTCATGGGTCAGAAGTATTTGGTGATGGCTGCTCCGGCAAAGGTGTCCATCTCGTTGATCATCCGGACGGCCGAATCGACAATGGGATAGGCGCAGATGGCTCCCGTACCTTCGCCCAGGCGCAGGCCGAGGTCCAGCAGCGGGCGGGCATGAAGGGCATCGAGCACCCGGCGGTGGCCCGCTTCGTCGCCGCAATGGCAGAAGACGGCATAGTCGGTCACGGCGGGATAGAGCCGGCTGGCTGCCAGCATACAGTTGGTCATGATGAAGCCGTCCACCAGAATCACCATCCGGAGTTCGGCGGCCTGCAGCATGGCCCCTACGGCCATGACCATCTCCAGTCCGCCGAAATAGCGAAGGATGTCGAGCGGCTCGCCCGTGCCCGGGTAGTTGTCCAAGGCGCGGCGGAGCACTTCATACTTGTGGCGGATGCCTTCACGGTCCAGCCCGCTGCCGGCTCCTACGCATTCTTCCAGGGGAATTCCTGCCAGACAGCTCATCCAGAGCGAGGACGAAGAGGTGTTGCCGATACCCATCTCGCCGAAGCTGATTACGTTGCTGCCCTCTTCGTGGCACTGGCAGACCAGCTGTGCGCCGGAGGTGATGCACTGCTCCAGTTCTTCTTGTGTCATGGCGGCTTCGTGCAGATAGTTGCGGGTGCCCCTCCGCACCTTTCGGTTGATAATGCCCTTTTCATACGGCAGTTCGAAGTCGACACCGGCATCCACGATCTTCAGTTCGAAACCGTGTTGACGGCACAGGAAATTGACCCCTGCTCCTCCGTGGAGGAAGTTGCTGATCTGTTGCCAGGTGATTTCCTTGGGAGACAGGCTCACTCCTTCTTCCACGATGCCGTGGTCGGCGGCAAAGATGATGTTCTGCGGCCGGGTGAGGCAGGGCGAGAGGGTCTGCTGGATCATGCCAATCTGCAGGGCCAGTTCTTCGAGTCGTCCCAACGATCCTTTCGGCTTGGTCAGGTTGTTGATTTTGTCTATGAGCGCAGGGCGGAGTTGTTCGTCCGGCTGCTCGATGTGGAATGTTTTCATATTCATTGCTATTCGGTGATATGTATCGTTGCTTGTTTGGTCTGTTCGTGGTGGTTCAGCCTTTGATGCGGACCGGGATGCCCGATACCATCAGTACGACTTCGTCGGCCCTGGCTGCCACATACTGGTTCATCCATCCCTGCAGGTCGGTGAATTTCCGCTGCATTTCGTTTTCCGAGGTTCCTCCGAGACCGATTTCGTTGGTCACGATCACGAAGGTGGCTTCTTGGGCCGTCAGCCGGTCGAATTCCTGCCGGAGTTCCTGGAAAGCGCGGTCAATGTCAGCATCCAGGTCGAAGAAGAAGTTCGTGCACCACAGCGTGAGGCAGTCCACCAGGACTACCCGTCCTTCCACGCAGTGGCGGCTCAGCTCTTTTTCTTCCTCGATGTTGGTCCACTCCGGTCCCCGGGCCTGCCGGTGGCGTTCCACCCGCTTCCGGAAGTCTTCGTCCCAGATGCGGGCGGTGGCCAGATAGATGGGGTTCGGTGACAGGGAGAGGGCGGTCCGTTCGGCGTAGGCACTCTTTCCGGAGCGGGCTCCGCCGGTAATCAGTAATAGGTGTTTCATGGTCGTTGCAGTAATTCTTCCACCGTCGTTATCAGTTCACGGATGGTACGGACGGTGGTCACGTGCCCTTCGTGGTCCAGTAGTTGGAAATCCGTGCCTTTACCGGCCCGGATGCAGCAGGTCGAGCAGGCCTCGTTGTGGGCCCGGATGCCGTTGCGGCGCAGGGCCTTCTGCACCATGGCTGCCCGGCACCCGGTGCCTTCCAGTCGCACTTCTGCCGTATAGGCTTGGTCAATGCGGTAGAGGCCGGTGCTGCTGTCGAAGACGATGCCGCGGGCCGGGAAGAACCCGGCGAGCCGTCCGTCCAGGGCCAGGTCTTCCGGTGTCCCCGTCCATATTCCTTGCTGGCGGTCCATCAGCCACAGCTGGTCGGCAATCTGCAACGCCAGTTCCAGGTCGTGTGTCGAGAGGAAGATGGTCTTGTTCATCTCCCGCGAAAGGCGGTGGAGCAGGTGCAGGATATCCACCTTGCTCGGGTAGTCGAGAAAGGCGGTCGGTTCGTCGAGGAAGATAATCGGCGTTTCCTGTGCCAGTGCCTTGGCAATCATGACCTTTTGCCGCTCGCCGTCGCTGAGGGTCTCTACCTTGCGTTCTTTCAGGGCCTCGATGCCCACCAGGCGGAGGGCTTCCTCGACGATGCGGTAGTCTTCCGGTCGGAAACTTCCCCAGAAGCCGGTGTAGGGACTGCGTCCCATACCGATGAGGTCGGCGACCGACATGTTGCGCAGGTGGCACTTCTCGGTCAGCACCACCCCGATGACTTTGGCCAGCTGCTTGTCGGTATAGTCTTCCAGTCGGCGTCCCAGTAGCCAGACTTCTCCGGCTAAAGGGGGGAGGAAGGCCGATAGCGTCCGCAGCAGGGTCGATTTTCCGGCCCCGTTCGCCCCGATGAGGCACGTCAGTTCGCCACTGCAGAGGGTGGCATTGATGTCCGTAGCAATGACCTTGGGACCTTTTCGGCCCGCATAGCCGGTGGACAGGTGTTCCAGGCGGATGGTTTCTTCTTTCTTCTTCATCATTCACTCCAATCGTTACGGCGTTTCTTGAACAGGACGGACACCACGACCGGTGCTCCGACGAGGGCGGTGACCGAATTGACGGGCAGGGCACCTTCGAAGCCCGGCAGACGGGCGATGAGGTGGCAGAGCAGGGCCAAGGCACTGCCGGTCAGCAGGGAGGCAGGCAGCAGCACCCGATGGTCGGAGGTGCGGAAGATGCCCCGGCAGAGATGGGGGACGGCCAGTCCGAGGAAGGCGATGGGCCCGCAGTAGGCGGTGACGATGGCCACCAGTATGCCCGAACAGCCGATGACCCACAGCCGGGCCTGGCGGATGTTCAGCCCGAGGTTGCGGGCATACGCATCGCCCAGCAGCAACAGGTTCAGGGTCTTGGCCAGCAGGAAGGAGAGAGGGAGGAGGACGGCCATGATGCACACGAAGACGGTGACCTGGTTGCCCGACACACGGGCAAAGCTGCCCAATCCCCAGATGACATAGGCACGGATGTCTTCCTCCACGCTGAAGAACTTCAGGACACCGATGACGGCATTGGCCACGTAGCCGATCATGACACCGATGATGAGGAGGGTGACATGGCCGTGCACTTTCCGGGCGGCATAGACGATGAGGGCCATGACGGCCAGTGCGCCGCCGATGGCGGCCAGGGTCAGGGCTACCTCGCCCACGGCCCCCAGCTGGCTCAAGGCCCTGCCGCCCAGACTGCCCGAGAGGAGGACGACAAAGGCCACGCCCAGGCTGGCTCCCGAACTGATGCCCAGGACGGATGGACCGGCCAGGGGGTTACGGAAGACGGTCTGCATCTGCAGGCCGCTGACCGACAGCCCTGCTCCGGCCACGGTGGCGGTCAGGGCTTGGGGCATCCGTGATTTCCAGATGATGTTATGCCAGATGAAAGACTCGTCTCCGTCCAATCCCCAGAGGATGTTCCAGATGGAGCGCAGGGGGATGGAGACGGAGCCGAGCGACAGGTTGAGCAGGAAAAGCAGGACTACGGTTCCTGCCAGCAGCCACATGGGGAGAAAGACAGACGGTTTCATCGCAGCAGGTCGTAATAGGCAGGTTCGTAATCAGCCGGCAGCAGGTCGGGATGGAACACGTGGATCAGGTCGGCCAGGATGCGGTCGGGTTCTACCGGCATACTCTCGTAGTAAGGCTTCCGGGTCATGTTGCAGTAAATCACCCCCTTCTCCCGGAAGGCCCGGAAGTCGGCGTATCGGGCGTCTTCTGCCTTCAGCTGGTCGTAGGAATAGCTTCCCGGATGGCTGTTCACGATGCGCCAGTAGCGGGCGGTGGCAGCCTGTTCGTAGACGGTCTCGAAGTCGAAGGTGACGCCGCCCGACTGCGGATTGTCCTTCAGGAAATAGTCGGCACCGGCATCCTCGAACAGCCGGGCCAGGAAGCTCCGTCCGCCCGCAGCATACCAGTTGCCGCCCCGCATGTCGCCGCTGAACACCGTCGGGCGTTCCGTCACGTGGGCCGCCAGTTCCTTCCAGTGGAGGTATCGCTGTTCGATGTCCGCAAAGACCCGGTTGGCTTTTTCTTCCGTTCCCGTGAGCAGGCCGACGAACTTCACCCATTCGGCCTGTCCCAACGGACTGGTTTCCTTGTAGCCCAGATGGGGAATCAGCGGAATGCCCACCTCGCGGAGTGCATCATAGCCGCCCCGCTTGAAGGGGGAAATCAGGATGACATCGGGATGGATGCCGAGAATGATTTCGTTGTCGAAGTTGCCCTCGATGCCGATCTTGTGGGTCTTGCCTGCTGCCAGCTGCTCGCGGATGGTGGCATTGAAGAGGTGGCGGGTACTCGTGATGCCGGTCACACGCTGCAGTTCGTCCAGCTTGATGAAGTTGGAGAGCTGGAGCGAGGTCATGCAGATGACGCTGCGCACCGGTACCTCGATGGGGGTGTAGCCTTCGGGCAGCCGTTCCGGACAGCGGCCCCGGGGCACTAAGGCGTAACGGAACATCCGCCGCTGTTCTTGCTGGGGGTCGGCAATCTCCAACAGGCAGCAACTGTCTGTGTAGTTCACGTGGAATCCTTCGGCGTAGGCCGGTACAATGGGCTCGGCAAATGCCACTCCGGCCGGAGCGTCGCTCGTGTCGGCCGCCAGCTGGCGGTTCTTGCCCGAGCAGCCGGCCAGCAGGAGTAGGGCAGTGCAGCCGGCGGTGGCCAGCAACAGGTGGCCGAGTCGTTTGAGGTATTTTTCTGTTGTCAGTTCCATAGTTCCAAAATATTCCGGTCGCCCCAGTATAAGTGGGTGTAGCCGGCAATGACATTCTTGATTCGGTAAAGGGACGTATCGACGGGGAGGCCCTTTCCGTTGAACTGTCCTGCGATGGAGGGCAGTGCGTCGGGCTGTACGATATCCGAGTAGTGGAACTCGTGTCCCCTCCATTCGCTGTCGCCGATGACCAGACGGCGGTAGCCCAGGTGCAAGCGGGCATGAGCCATGGTACAGTCGAAGGGCAGTACGCCGGCCATGGGATAAGACCGCTCGCCGTCGGCATCGGTGATGGATCGGGAGAGATACATCATCCCCCCGCATTCGGCCAGCAGTCGTCCGCCTTGTCCGGCATAGTCCTTCAGGTCGTTCAGGGTGTTCCGTCGGGCCGACAGGGTAGGGGCAAACAGTTCCGGATAGCCGCCGGGCAGGTAGACCAGGTCGGCAGAGGGCAGCCGGTCGCCGCGGAGCGGACTGAAGAAGTTCACTTCTCCCAGCCGCTGCAGTTGCGCCAGGTTCTCGCGGTAGATGAAGTTGAAGGCATCGTCACGGGCCACTGCCACGCGCAGTTTTCCACGGACAGTCGGGACGGGCGGACAGACAGGGGAGGGGAGGAGGCTGGCCGCCAGCAGCCGGTCGATGTCGACATGGCGTTCAATCAGGTCGGCAGCCAAGGCTATCTGCTTTTCCCTTTCCTGCCGGGCCTCCAAGGTCAGTCCCAAGTGGCGCGAAGGCACTTGGATGTCGGGCGACTGGGGCAGGTAGCCGAAGCAGTCCACCCCTACATCGTCGCAGGCTTCTTTCAGGTGCTGGAAATGGCTCGCTGAAGCCACCCGGTTGAATACCACCCCCGCCACCCGTACATCGGGCCGGAAGTGGGCAAAGCCGCTGATGAGCGGGGCGACCGAGTAGGCTGCCGAACGGGCATTGACCAGCAGGATGACCGGAATGCCGAGCAAGGCGGCCAGTGCGCCGCTGCTGCCCTCCCACCGGGCGTAGCCGTCGAAAAGGCCCATCACGCCTTCCACCACACAAGCATCCGTACCGGCCCCGTAAGTGGCATACAGCGTGCACACATGGTCGGGGGAGGACATCCACACATCCAGGTTGACCGACTCCTGTCCCGAGGCCTGCGTGTGGAACAGGGGGTCGATGTAATCGGGGCCGCTCTTGAACGGCTGGAGGCGGCAGCCCCGGTTCTTCAAGGCACGCAGCAGCCCCATCGTGAAAGTGGTCTTGCCGCTTTCCGATGAGGCTGCTCCTATCAGAAATTGTGAAGTCATGCTGTCTTCCAGAGAGTTATTCTTCAGCTTCCATTACCCGGATGATGTCGAAGCAGAAGCCTTTCGACAGCTTGATTCCTTCTTCCACGCTGTCGGTTTCGGCATCGTAGATGTAGATGGTCGGATACTCGTCTTCGCCCGTTCCTTCGGTCAGTCCGAAATAAGTCTTGCCGTCCACCACGACACTGCGCTGCGAGAAGCGGCCGCTGCAATAGCGCATCTCTTGTCCGTTGAACTTCAGGCGTTCGCGGCTGCCGTCGGCGAGGCGGATGATGGAGTAGAAGTAGCTGACGTCGTTCTTGCCCGTCCCCAGTTCGTTGTTACTGGAATAGGCCAGTGCCTTTCCGTGGCCGGTAAACTGGATGGTCAGCAGTTTGCCTTCAGGGTTCGGGAATCCGTTGTAGGTCGGGTCGAAGGTGGTCTGGCCGGCGTTCATGCGGAGCAGAGTGCCGCATTCCTGATCGTTGATGGTCTTCAGGCAGGCCAAATAGAGATTGTCCTGGTCGTCGTACATCACCGTGTTCTGCATCAGTTCGCCGTAGGCACTGGCGGCTGTCTCCTCGGCCAGGGCTTTGTCGACCGGCAGGTTCGACTCCACTTTCATGGTAGCCGGGTCGATGATGGCGATGTAGAGGGTGGACGTAGACGACTGGGTGATACCGGCTGCTATCTTGGCGTTATAGAAATAGTATAGTTTTTTGTCCGATGCCCGATAGGTCAGGATGCCCGAAGTGGACAGGGCGCTGGCGTTCTCTGGCAGGGGGATGTCCAGTGTGCCTTCGCTTTCGATGCTGAGGGAGGTGTCCGTATCCTTCAGTTTCGACCAGTAGACAATCTTGTGGGCAGCATCTGTGCCGACAATCACCAACGTGGCATCGTCCGTCCAGGCATGGGTGTACTTGCGGGCATAGTACGTGTTCTCCTTGAACGGCACTTCCGCCACCGTCTGGATGTATTCATCGCCTTCGGCATCGGTCAGGATCTGGAATTTCGAGAACCGGTCGGCGGGTGACTGGGGAACCTGGTAGTAGTACTTGCCTTTCGTGATGCTTTCCATGGTGTACGACTGGGTGATGTCAATCCCTTTGCCGGTAAATTCCACCATCGGCTGGTCGGCGGTCAGTGCCGGTACGTTGCGCACGAACGTTCCGTTCTTGTTTTGGCTCATGCCGCCGTGGTTCTTGGCACAGACGAACAGGTCGAAGCGGTAAGTGGTCTTCACTTCCGGAGTTTCCGGTTCGGTCACCTTCTCGTCATCGTCCGAGCATCCGGTCAGCAATGTGGCCGAAAGGCTCATGCACACGGCCATGCAGGCATTCCATAAGAATCTTTTTGTTTTCATATCTGTTTTTCGTTATTTGGGTTGATGAATCATTCAAATCACTGGAGGAACAGCCGGAATTTCGCAAAGAAAGCCCGTCCCGGCTTCTGGAGCATGTAGTTGTCGTAGGCCAGCTTGTCGAACAGGTTCGTGCATTCCAGCGAGAGGTTGTAGCGGCCCTGGTTCCACGAGTAGAGCAGCGAGGCATTGGTGATGTGCTGCGAGGGCACGCGGGCCTTGGTCTTCGACGAGCCGTACGCCTCCCAGGTCAGGTAGAACCAATGGACCCACTGGTAGTCCATGCTCAGCTTCAGGCGGCTGGCAGGCAGTCCCACATTGTGGAACGTGTAGGCCGCTTCGGCATTGGCGAAAGCCCAAGGCTTGTTCGGCGTACGGTTCTTGTAGGTCACCGAAGGCTTGCCGTCTTTCTTGAACGGCTGCTGGTCGCGGGCATCCTGGTAGCTGGCATTCGCCATGAGGTGCAGGCGGTCGTTCCAGTCGTAGCGGATTTCCCCCTCTATGCCTTTCACGTGGACGGCCTCCACGTTCTCGTACAGCATCATGCCCTCCTGCTCGGTGACAGTGGCCTGGATATAGTCGTCCACCAGCCGCACGAAGCCGTTCGCTTCGTAGTAAATCCGGTGGTTGCGTCCCAACTGCCAGGTACCGAATACCCCGAGGTTGAAATTCTCGCTGCACTCGGGACGCAACAGTACGTTGGGATAGATGGTCGACCCGTTGCCCAGCAGTTCCCGGGCAATCGGCAGCCGCACGCTGTGTTCGTAAGAAGCCTTCACGGCCAGCGGTTCGGCCAGCCGGAACCGGCTGCCCGCACCCCCTCCCAGAAAAGCCTTCGTGTCAGCAGACGGAGCCTCGCTGGCCCCCGTGATGGTGCCCAGCTCTGTCTGCTCCACCTTCAGGTGGTTGATGTATTCCTTCAGGAAGAACACATTGTCCATGCGCCCCCCGAAGAACGACTGATTGTACGAAAGGCTCGCCACGTGCTTCAGCAGCACGTCGTTGGTCGGCACATAGGTCGGGTCAACCTCATCATACTGGCGGTTGCCCGTACGGTTCAGCAGGTAGTTCAGGCTGAGCGAGTGATGTTCGTTCCAGGAATATTCCCAGTTGGTGCGGAGCAGGGTCATCGGCCGCTTGTAGTGGCGCCAGGTGCGTGCGCGTCCCCGGATTTCACTGTACGAACCGTTGATATAGCTCCCGTCCCAGTAGTATTTCCGGTAGGTGGTGTCGATGGTGGCCGAGTGGTCCCAGGTCTGCGACAAGTGGGCCTGCACATCCAGTCCCTTCACCAGGAAGTCCGTTTTGCTGTAGCGGGCCGCCAGGCTGTAGGAACGGGTGTTGCGCTCTGCCATGCCGTACACCCACGACTGCACCGACCCCGTCTGCAGCTCCTTGTCCGTCTTGGCCATGGAGGCCGACACGAAAAACTCATCCGCCCACCGCTGTCGCTTCACGCCCGCTTCCACTTGTCCGAACAGCGAGAGGTAGTCATCGTGGAAGCGGCGGCAGTCGGTGACGATGAACCCCGTCCGGTCCTCGTTGCGGATTTCCACGCCTTTCATTTTATAGTCGTTCTTCGAATAGTTCACGCCCAGTACGGGACGGATGATGAGGCACGTTTTGGGCAGGGTGAACTGGCCGTTGAAATCCAGCTGGTGGGTGTGGAACGATCCGGTGCCGTAGGACACATCGGCAAAGTTCTTCTGTTGCTGCTGCGTGATGATGTTGATGGCCCCTCCCAGGGCATCTGTGTCCAGACTGGCCGGGATGACTCCTTTGTAGATTTCAATGCGTTCGATGAGGTTCACCGGCAGGTTGGCCAGCGTCATTCCCGTTCCCTTCGTGTCGAGGGGCACACCGTCCAGAAAGTAGCGGATGGAGTTGCCCGACAATCCGTTGATGGAGAGGTCAAAGTCCGAGCCTTTTCCTCCCTCTTCCCGGATGCGGATGCCGGTGGTGCGGTTGACCACGTCGCTCAGGCTGCTGATGGAACTGCTCAGCGACCGGATGTCGAGGGCATTGACGGCGTAGGCACCTTCGCGGAGACGCTGGGTCTTGCTCTTGCCCGTCACGGTGACCGTCTCCAGTCCGATGGCCGCTTCCTGGAGCACGAAGTCCAGCCGCTCGTTCTGTCGCAGACGGACCTCCGCTTCCTGCGGCTCGTAGCCGACAAGAGTGACCGTCACCCGGTGGGTACCCGGAGCCAGCCGCAGCGCATACGCCCCGTGGTCGTCCGTATAGGTACCGGCTGCCGTCCCCTGTATGGCTACGGCGGCAGCAGACACAGGATTCCCGTGGATGTCTTTCACGAAACCCGAAAGCGTCCATTGTCCCTGTGCGGCGGCCTGCAGCAGGCAGAGCCACAGCAGTCCCACCAGTGCTGTCCATCTGTTCTTGTCCATTCTTACACGTTTTTTCTTTGTCCAAAAGGCTTGTCGGGAGGAACAAAAGACACGCACGGAGCCATTTACAGGCCTTCCCGGAGAGTGCCCGGAAGGGGGCCACATCGCCGAGTCGCATACACCGGTCATGCGGAGAAGGAAACATCATGTATGGTGTCCGCAGCTTTTATTTCCCGAAAGCTTCACACTCAACGACTTTGGCAGGTCTTCTGGCTTGCCCCATCTTCGATGCCTTCCCGTGTCCCGGAGGAAACAGTGGCTGAATGCGGATATCGAAGACGCATACGGAGCTTACAGCAGCGGTGTCTGCCCAGGACTTTCACCTGGTTCCCTTTTCACCCGTAGCAGACGGATTGCCGGCCACGGGCACCAAAATCTGCCGCAAAGGTAAACATTATTTCGCTACTTGTATGCACAAGGAATAAAAATAATGCTAAATTTGTAGTGAAGACAGACCTTGACATCCGTCCGGTATACCACAAGAGCGATGATGGCATCACATAGTATCTTTACTTACAATCATCGTTGAAAATATCTAATTTTACCGATTTTACATTTTTCTCTTATCGTATATAGCACATATTTAAAATATATTTTCTACCTTTGCAGTGGATTTCACTGCCATTTTATATGGCGGCCCACGCCGAGCCGAGTTGCACTTCAGGCATCCCGATGCCGAAGAAACAACAAGGCGGGTAGCTGGGTGGGACGTGATTTCCATGACATATAGAAGGCGTTTACTCGATGCTGTGTTTGAGACAATCTGAAATTCTCGCAAAGTTTCAATACCTGATCTCGAATGTAGCAACGGTAGATGCCCCGGGTGTGATTTTATCACTCTCCCGTGAGACCTTGTAAGCATGTGTTGTGCCCTTATGGGGTGCAAACCCATTGTTTATATAGGTCTCTAAAGGAATAGTGCATAGTTCATATCGGCGTGGGCTCTGACGTTGTCTGTTCATCAGGTAGGCAATGCGAGAAGCCTCAGATTGTGGAACGGACAACAGGACGATTCCACGCTCTTTTTATGTCCTTAACCGAGTTCATTGTTGAATAGGTTAGGCCATCGATATGAATACATTCATCACCGATGAGAAAACCACCCCCGAGGGTACATCTATCCCTCCCCGCACCGGGCTTACCCCCGATGCCCTCCCCGAAGTTCAAACGCCCATTCCGGCTGAGAATTCAACAAGAGGGGTGTCCACCCACTATACACGGTCGGCTCGTCATTGGTATGCCCTCCGCGCCACCTACGGGCAGGAAAGCAAGGCCAACGATTACCTTGTGAGTAAAGGTGTTGAGACCTACTATCCCACCATCAAGGCTTTCGTGATGGTCAACAACAAGCGTAAGAAGGTCACCCAGTCCTATTTGCTCAATATCTTCTTCGCCCGCGGCACGGAAGAAGAGCTCAAGACATACGTTTACGACAACGCCAACCTTCCCTACCTCCGATTCTACTGCCGTCGTACAGGTTTAGGTGATGATGTAAAATATGAACCACTCATCGTCCCCGACAAGCAGTTGGAAAATCTCCGCACGGTCTTAGCCGACCAGTCCGGCGAGCTTGTCGTCGTTCCCGATGACGAGCATAAGTTCGACAAGGGGGCTACAGTCCGTGTCATTGGCGGCATTTTCAAGGGCATTGAAGGCAAGGTAGCCCGCTATTGCGGCCACCAGCGCGTCGCCATCGTAGTCGATGGTATCCTCACCATCGCCACCACCTATATCCCCTCGGCATATTTAGAAAGAATAGATTAAGCTACATCGCAAATCACACGATATACATTATTCAATCATCATTAATCGATAATCATTCATCACGTTGAATCCCGGACAACACGGTTTCTTAGGATCCTAGATTAGTATCATGAAATCAGAAGAGAAATCCATAAAAGCCATCAGTGCCCAGGCTCGCCGCCAAGCAGAATGAGATAAACGCCCTTAAAGGTGGTGATGGAGGTGAAGGCGTATCAGGTACATCTAACTGTTCAGATTTTTAGGTCTAAACTTGGTAGAAGGGAAAGAAAGTCGTATATTTGAGGCGGAAAAACTTAAAAACGGAAAGGAATTATATGATAACTGCGATATTATCGGATGGTATTCAATATACAATCCCCCAAAGTGATACAGCCTTCTTTAAGGCGATAGCATCTAAAATGGGATGGATTGCCACGAGGGTTGGCAATGTAGCAACATCAGCCAATGATGTCGTGAAGCCAATGGAAACAGATAGCGATGCTTATACTTTGTCAAAGTTAAAGGGGCGTTTCACGCCGATTTATATTGACAAGAACCAATTGCGTGATGATTATCTTTCTGAAAAATACGATTTATGAAAGTGTTTTTAGATACGAATGTGCTGATAGAGTTTATTGAAAGACGACAATACTCTGACTGCGTATTTACTATTCTTGACAGATGTTCAAACGCTGGAAGCAATCTGTATATGTCTGTGGGTGGTTTCTATACGATTACCTATCTCGTTGACAGACATCTGAAACAAGAAGGAAAGAATAATCCAGAACGTCTTGAAGAGTTGAAGAGTA
>SFDG01000013.1 GCA_004558305.1 Phocaeicola plebeius | reverse complement strand
ATACTTTTTTCATGTCAGATAGTCTTCTTTTAACATCAAAGTTAGCTCTTTTTTGTTAAAAACGCAAGCTTTTATGATAATTAATTATTTGTTGTACAATACAATATGTATTATTCAGTAAACCCTAAGTAGCCATCACACGTTATGTGAATCCCCCAGCCGAGAGCGAAGCGTTTCGGCGAACCGGGGAATGGCCTCACTGGAGGGGCGTGAAGCGGAGAAGGGACAGCGGGCGTGAAGAAGGGCGATTGTCCGAGCGAAGCGAGTTGGAGCCCTTCAGCCCACTGTCCCTTCGGAGTAGCCCCGGAAGTGCAGCCTTGATTTTTCTTTGGTTCTTTCTTTGCATCAAGGCAAAGAAAGAACAACACACACAGATTTTTCAGAAAACCACCCTATATCCTTTCATATATTGCAAAGAATTCCGTACATTTGTGGCAAAGCAATCAACAAAATCCAAATTACCATGAAAAAGACATTCAGACACTGTATGTGGACCCTCTGCGGAGCCGCCACATTCGCCACCCTCCTGGGCGGATGTCAAGGAGCCGGAACGGCCAACGAATCGTTCGAACGCTCCGACTATTACACCCGAGGCATCGGACAGTACCCCGGTCTTCCGGCAGAAGACTTCTCGCCCGACATGAAACCCGATTACGACACGTACCGCAACATTGCCCTGCAACGCGCCGCCTACCAGTCCTCCTCCCATGACTACAACCTCGTGGCCCAACTGGTCACCGACGGTATCTGCACAGCCGATGCACCGCGCTACCTGACGCTTTCCACCCCCGACGGCGCACAGCCCCGCCGCGAACAGGAATGGGCCATCGACTTCGGGCCCTACTCGAACAACCTGGTGGAAGGAGCCGACACCTACCTGCAGCTCACCCTCCACAACTACGCCAAAAAGGCCGACCGGGTCTATGTACGCGGAACGGTGGCCTACGAGGAAGACAAGGCCAACCAAGGCTACACCATCGCCCTGCTCGGCTCGAAAGACGGACAGCAATGGACCGAACTGGGCAAGCAGGCAGGAAAGGGACTCCCTGGCAAGGCTTCCCGATGGAAAGCGCACTCCGACCCCAACAAACAGAACGAGGAGGCCAGCCTGCCCCAGCGGATTCTCGAAGAGACCATCGCCCTCGGCAATGCCGACGACTATGCCTGCTACAAGCTGCAGCTGACCCTGCCCGGTGCCGCCTACTGGCGGATTAACGACCTGAACTTCTTCTACCAGAACGAAGAGGTGGAGATGAAGCCCTCGCAGTACTTCACCAGTGCCTGGATGAGCAGAGGCAACCAGGAAGAATGGGTATATGTCGACCTGGGCAGCCGGTCCACCTTCGACAAGGTGGTCCTGAACTGGGGAGAAAAAGCCCTCCAGGGCAAGATCCAGGTGTCGGACAATGCCCGGCAATGGAAAGACCTGGCCGCACTGCCCGGCGGCAGCGAACCGACCGATGAAATCAGCGTCAAGGGCCAAGGCCGCTACGTGCGTGTACTGATGACCCAGGCTGCCGGCGAACACTATGTGCTCAACGAACTGGCCGTGATGGGAACAGGCGGACTGGTGGCCCATCCCGTGGCACAGCCTGCCGGCAAGAACGCCCGCGAGCTTTGCCTGTCGGGCGGCAACTGGAGCGTACAGCGTGCCTCGGAAGTGGCTGGCAGCGGAGAAGCTATCTCCCAGACCGGTTTCCCGACAGCCGGATGGATTCCCGCCACTGTGCCCGGCACCGTGCTGAGCAGCTACATCAACATCGGTGCAGTGCCCCATCCGAACTTCGCCAACAACCAGGTGAACATCTCCGAAGCCTTCTTCTGGAGCAACTTCTGGTACCGCAACGAGTTTGAAGTGCCCGCCGGCTTCCGCCAGGAACGTACCTTCCTGAACTTTGACGGCATCAACTGGAAGGCCAACATCTTCCTGAACGGACAGGCAGTGGGCCGTATCGAAGGTGCTTTCAAGCGCGGTATCTTCGACGTGACCGACCTCCTGAAAGAAGGCACGAACGTGCTGGCCGTGGAAATCGTCCGCAACAGCCACATCGGTGCCATCAAGGAAAAGAACAAGCAGAGCACCGACTTCAACGGCGGTATCCTGGGAGCCGACAACCCCACCTTCCACGCCACCATCGGCTGGGACTGGATCTCCACCATCCGCGGACGTAACATCGGTATCTGGAACGACGTGCGCCTGACCACCTCCGGCAAGGTAACCGTGGCCGACCCGCTCATCCAGAGCCGCCTGCCGTTGCCCGACACCACCTCGGCTGCCCTGCGTGCCGAAGTCATCGTGAAGAACCACGACGGTGCCGACGTGAAGGGTACCCTGCAAGGAAAGATCGGCGACATCACCTTCGAACAGCCCGTCAGCCTGAAGGCCGGTGAGGAGAAGGCCGTCGCCTTCGATGCCAAGGACTTCGCCCAGCTGAACGTGAAGAACCCCAAGCTGTGGTGGCCCGTCGGCTACGGTGCCCCCAACCTGTACGATGCCAACTTCACCTTTGTCATCGACGGACAGGTATCTGACTCCCGCGACTTCAAGGCAGGTATCCGCCAGATGACCTTCAACGAGGACAACCATATCCTGAACCTCTACATCAACGGCCGCCGCTTCATCGGACGGGGCGGTAACTGGGGCTTCAGCGAATCGAACCTCAACTACCGCGGACGTGAATACGAAACGGCAGTGGCTTACCATGCCGACATGAACTTCACCATGATGCGCAACTGGGTGGGCATGATCGGCGACGAAGAACTCTACGAAGCCTGCGACCGCCACGGCGTGATGGTATGGCAGGACTTCTGGCTCGCCAACCCGGCGGACGGACCCGACCCCTACTACCCTGACATGTTCATCGACAATGCCGAGGACTACGTGAAGCGCATCCGTAACCATGCCTCCATCGGCCTGTATTGCGGACGCAACGAAGGCTTCCCGCCCGAAACCATCGACAAGGCCCTGCGCCGCATCGTGAAGGAAGAACACGGCGACCTGCACTACATCCCCAGCTCGGCCGACGACGTAGTGAGCGGACACGGTCCGTACCGGATGCTGCCGGCCAAGACCTACTTCACCATGGAAGCCGGCAACGACAAGTTCCACAGCGAACGCGGTATGCCGAACGTGATGACCTACGAGAGCTTCCAGCGCACCTTCTCGCCCGAAGGCATGTGGCCGCAGGACAACGAATGGGGCGTACACGACTACACCCTGCAGGGAGCACAGGGAGCCACTTCGTTCAACGAAATCATCGCCCTGGGCTACGGACAGCCGCAGAACGCGAAGGAATTCACCGAACTGGCACAGTGGGTGAACTACGACGGCCACCGCAGCATGTTCGAAAGCCGCAGCAAGAACCGCATGGGTCTGCTCATGTGGATGAGCCACCCGTGCTGGCCTTCGATGGTATGGCAGACCTACGACTACTATTTCGAGCCTACTGCCGGCTACTTCGGCATCAAAAAGGCTTCCGAACCCCTCCACATCCAGTGGAACCCGGCGAACGAGGAAATCGAAGTGGTGAACTACAGTGCCGGTACCCGCAAGGGACTGGTAGCGAAGGTGCAGCTGCTCAACATGGACGGCAGTTTGGCCTGGGAAAAGGAAGCCACCGTTGACAGCGAAGAAGACACGACCCTGAAGCCCATCCGCATGGAATATCCGGAAGGTCTCTCGAAGGTTCACTTCCTGAAGCTGACCCTGAAGGAAGGCGACCGCCTCGTGTCGGACAACTTCTACCACCGCACCTTAGAGGAGAACAACTACCAGGAGCTGAAGAACCTCCCGAAGGTGACACTCGGCGTACAGTTCGAGAGTGCCAAGGGTGACAACGGCGAATGGACTGCCACCGCTGTGGTAGAGAATCCCTCGCAGACGCCTGCCCTGCTCATCCGCCTGAACCTGACCGGTGCCCAGGACGGCCTGCAGATCCTGCCGGTCATCTACGGCGACAACTACTTCTCGCTCCTGCCGGGCGAAAAGAAGGAAATCCGCCTGAGCTGGAAGGATGTGGATACGCGCGGCAACCAGCCGAAGCTGACCGTCAGCGGGTATAACGTGAAGTAAGCGTCCCTACTGCCTGTATGGGCATTCCATATTGTCATTCTGAGTCGCCATCACACGGGGTGTGATGGCGACTCAGAATGACAATATAATTATTTATGTACGGCAAATCCCCTTCCTCCCTTTGTGCCTTTGTGTTATTCACCTACACACACCGAAAAAAGAAGGCCATCGTTTGCCGGATTCGTAAATTATCCATAACTTTGTATCGATTAACTAACAACAACCATCTATTAATTAACCAACAAGCACGACCATGAAAACGATGAAATTCTTTCGTTTTATGCTGGCATGGCTCATCACCCTGCCTCTCGTCACCTCCTGCAAGGACGATGTCACCCCTCCCGAAGACCCGCCGCAGGAAGAAGAGAGGAACTGTAGCTATGCCATGTTCATTTCGGCGGATGCAGGTACCGAGACCTTAGTCATCGACAGCATCAGCGCGTCACTCACCAAAGTCAGCAACCTGCCCGACTGGTGCACCATCCGCCAGACAGGCACAGAAGACGGACATCCTGTCCTCTCCATCAGCCACCAGGCCGCAGAGCCCAATCAGTTACGTCCGGCAACAGTGGCCCAGCTCGACTTTTCCGACGGCACCGTCTTCCTGCTGCAGCTACAACAGTACATCAATGCCGAGTGCGATGTCAACAGCGCCGACGATGAAAAATTCCTCACCGACTGGGAACACCAGGAGCAGGTCCGTATCTTCTCCAACAAAGGCTCCATCGGCGGCACCCAAGTGGTCAACACCCCCTGGGCAGGAGTCAGCAACCACAACATGCCGACAGAAGTGGCAGAGGATGTCAAGAAAGAAGACGGCTGGATTATGGCATTCAGCTTCCTGAACCAGGAAGGACTGCCCAACACCAACTACTTCGGGCTGTACAACAAGTACCTCGGCATCCTCCGTGTGTTCTACTATGTGCAGGAAGCCAAAGGATCCGGTTCCAACTACTGCTTCGAAGTAAAGATGGGTGCTCAGAAAAAAGATGTCAACCACCTGCCTTTCTACAACGGACTCCAGTACGCCATCCCCCTGTCGCACCCCGAACCTGCCTCGACGAACCCCAATGCCAGCATAGGTATCATCCCCACCAGCACCTTCAGCTCTTATTGTGTACCCCATATCCAGTTCGACTCACCAGAGATGAAGACCGGCTGGACGGCATTCGATATCGACATGTCCGCCTACGTTCCCACCCAACAGCGGGAGGACTATTACAAGAACACCAACGAAGATGCTTTCTCCATCGCCTGCTACAGTTGGGAGAAAGCCGCCATCTCCCTGACCGGCGACCTGACTGCCAACATCAACGGCGAATACGATGCCCCCTCTGTCACCTCGACAGCAGGAACGATAGGCACCGTCATCAATGCCCTGGAAAAAGGCAATTCCATGCTCAGCGCGTACAACAAAGTGGCCGATAAAGTCAGCAAGATTTCCGATAAGAAAAAGGACAAAGAGAAGGCGGCAGCGTCCGACCGTTCCGTCACCGCTGTCCTTGCTGCCGTGGAAGCTGGGATCAACCTCGGTACCATGGTGCTGAAGAAGTTCGATGACACCAAGAAAGAATACCACCGGGGAAAGATTGACATGAACCTGACCGGAAAGATTAGCTTGAGCGGCAACATGACAAAGACAAGTGCCAACGACGTTCCTCCTCTCAACTTCAAGAAACGCTACTTGAAGACGGACAGCAAAGACTGCATCATCGGCAAGGGCGTATGGTCGCTGGCGGACGACCCCGTGGTCTATATCGTAGGCGACCACAGCCTGGGCGTTGCCCGCAGGGGCATCAACCTAGCCGTGAAGGGTGACCATACCTACGGTGTAGGCGGCGATACAGAGACCCTGCAGCTGCGCATGGTGTCCTTCCTCGACCCGACCTCCATCCGGCTGAACCTCAACACGGAAGAATTGGGCAACGTGACGGATGTGGATGTGGAGACCTACTACGGAGTCTATCCGTTTGCAGGCGAAGGCCACTCTGCCGGTTTCCGAAAGATAGTGGGCATCCAGGCACCGTCGGCCCTCAGCATTGTCGATCATACGAAGTTCGGCAACGGCACCACCGCTTCCTCGGCCAACGACGAGTTCAAGATGAAGCTCCACCTCATCGAACAGGCCGATTTCGAAACCTCCTACTACTTCGAGGAGAAGAATACCAGCGAACTGGTGGAATGCACGAAGGGCGACCGGGTGGAACGCTTCTACGGCTACCTCGACCAGACGACGCCCAACAAGGGCTTCATCCCCTATCCCCAGGTGTATTTCCCCACCAGTGCGGACGGCCTGAACATCTACGACGACTACATCCCCGACTTCGTGGTCTGCATCAATGTCAACCTGAAGGTAGGCGACCGCACCTTTATCTACTCCCGCCGCTTCCTGCCACGCATCGAAGTCATCAGCGGCAGCCAGCTGGAGCAGAAGTACAACGAACTGGTGGAATACGCAGCCCAGAGCGAGGCAGGCAGGCCCATCTCGTATGTGGAGAACGCGCCTTCCATCCCCGTCACCCAGATGCTCGGCTACGAACTGGTACAGAAAGACCTGAAGGTACTGAAAACCATCCTCAACAAATAAAAGCCATCAACGACATTACCATTACACTTTACCCAAAACACTGAGATTATGAAAAAGAACTATCTATGGCGGCTGTTCATCGGCCTGTCCATCAGCAGCCTGACTGTTTTGTTGCCCGCCTGTTCGGACGATGATACTCCCGCAGAGGAGCAGGAAATTGAATACGTAGAAGACCAGCTGCACTACTTCAGCAGTTGTCTGGTAGATACCGACGAGAAAGGACAGCTCACTGCCCGCAAGAACGGTGTCCCCATTCCGGAAATGAGTCCGGACACCACGGAAGTGTTCATCGGGGTGGACAACCTACAGGAAGCCAGCCGGCTGTTCAAGAGCTGGCTGCCCGACGAAGCAGAGGTGTACACGCTCGGCGATGTCATCAAGTTCTCGCCCTGCGACTCGCTGCGCCGTCCGCAAGGAGTCATTACCTTTGCCCCTGTCGATGGGAAGACGGAACGGATAGCCAGTGTAACCTTCTCGGAGGGTTGCTCCGTTCCCTACGTTTCCCGGTTGCACTTCATCGCCAGCGACGCATGGCCCTACAACGACTACTCGGCCTTCGAAGTGGGCGATAACGTGGATTTAGTACATCCCGCAGGCAGCAGCATGAAGAAATTCGTCTGTATCCGTAAGGCCACAAAGGGACAAAGCTGTGTCATGGTGCACGTAACGAGCGAATACCGGAGAAGTGGATTCTCTCATTGTGCGGAAAGGAACGACAGTAAACTCATCTCTGAAATCATGCGGAAAGACTGGAACACACATGCCGCAAATTTTGCCCGGGCCGGTATGGACTATGTAAGAGACAAAACCGACGAATACTACTACATGTATAATTATCTCTTTTTAGGCACGTACTTTCAATTCTATGGTATCAATCTGAAAAGCGGAGATATTGACTGGTTCGCATATGGTGGGACAGCCAACCGTTTGTTGTATGTAAAATACTTCGGTTACGTAAATTAAAATCTCCCTGTCATGAACACCCGGATACACCCCCGCCACCCATGGATAGGCTGGCTGCTGATGCTGGTAGTGGCAGCCTGTCAGAACAACGACCCCGAGGAAACAGCCGCTACCGAGCTGCCTGTCGTCACGGTCTTCTATGCTCCCAACGCCCTGGGCGACGGGACTTACAATGACTCCATCTGTGCGGGGGTCTATCGGGCACGTGCAGCCCACCCCTTCCGGCTGCACACCATCGTCCCCCAGTCGGTGACGGAGGCCGACTCACTGCTCGATGACTGGCTGCGGGCCTATCCGCAGACCACCGGACGGCACCTGCTGGTACTGGCGTGCGAAGACTACGAAGAACCGGCCGACAAGTATGCCGACCGTCTGCCCAACGACGAACGGGGCCACACCCTGCTGTTCGAGAGCCGCCGCACCGACCTGCCCGTCACCACCTTCCACCTCTCCCTCTACGGGGCCAGCTACGAGGCAGGACAACTGGCGGCACTGGCCAGCCCGTCGCCGGGAAGCACCCTCATCCTCCGGGCCAACGGCTATTCCGACCTGCTGCGAGAAGCCGCCGACGGATTTGCCGAGGGCTACTGCGATGCCACCCGGACCCTGCCCGACTCCCTCACCCTGTCGGACAACGAAAAGGGCTACTTCATGGCCGACGAGCTGTACAGCATGGCCCCCCTCCTGGCCCGGCAGTACGACTTCGTCTATCCCCTTGCAGGCGGCAGCATCCAGGGACTGGTCAGCTACCTGCACACCAACGAAGGCTTCTACATGGCAGGCATGGACGCCTATCTGAACTTCCGCAGCCTGGATATCCCCTTCTCCGTCGTCAAGCACATCCGCTCCACGGTCGAGGAACACCTGATCCGCTGGCTGGAAGGCGAAACAGAACCTGCCCATACCGTATATACCTTTGACACCGGACGGATAGAGATTCCGGTCTCCCCTTTCTATCCGGAGCTGTCCGAACGACAGACCACCCTCCATCCTCTTGCCATCGAAAAAGAACAAGCCTATGAGAACCGACTACACTGAACGAACCCGCCGGGCCTTCTCCCGGTGCCGCACGATGATTGGCGGGCTGCTGATGCTGCTGACGGCTGCCTGCAGCGACGAAGACACCCCGCAGACCGCTTCCTCCACCGAATGGAACACCTATAAAGTAGCGGTGGTCATGCCCCTCTCCACGACCGACGGCAGCCACTGGAAACAGACCGCCCAATGGCTGCAGGAGAACCTGGAGGAGGCACAGACCGGCATGGAGACCGGCGTGAAGCTGGAGCTGGAATGGTACGACGAGAATACCGCCGACCTCTCCCGACTGGGCACGAAGCTGGCAGCCCGCGAGGAGCTGGCCGCCGTCGTCGGCCCGTTTCACAACGACCACCTCGATGCCCTGGGCTATCCCTGCGCCAAGACCCGGAAACCGCTGTTGGTGCCCCAGGTGACTTCGGAGGACATCATCCGCCGCTACACGACAGCCGGCAACGTGTGGTCGCTCACCGAGACCGACATCAGCCAGTGCGAGCTGCTCCTGCTCAGGGCACAGGAACTGGGGGCGGACACCGTCTCCCTCCTCGCCACGGACGACGCTTACGGAAAGACTTTCTGCGACTGGTTCGCCTTCCAGGCCACCGAACTGGGGATGACACCCGGCATGACGCTGACCTATCCGCCCGACCGGCGGGAGGAAGCCGTCCGGCAAGCCCTGTCGCAGAGCAACGACGTGTTCCTGCTCTGCGCCCTCTCCTCGACGGACGACTGCCGCCGCGTGCTGGAGGAGTACGTGCGACGGCTGGGCAATAACGAAGACTGCCCGTGGATCCGCTTTTCCGGTTCCGCCATGAGCAACGAGCTGCTGAAGGACAATCCCTCCAGCTATCTCCTGTCGGGACTGGCTCCCTATGCCGACCCCGCCTCCGGCTTCACCATTGCCTACGGCACCCGGTTCGGCATGCCCCACCTGCCTGCCGAAGCCCAGTTCTACGACGCGCTGCTGCTGGCCGCCCTCGCCCTGACCGACTACCAGACCCACTACAGCAGCCTCGCCCTGGCCGACGGGGTGAACGGTGCCCTGCGGCGCATCCTCACCGCTTCTTCCTCCTCCCGCCCCATCGCCTGGGAAAGCATCGGACTGCGCAGGCAGTTGGAGGACATCCAGGCGTGCAAGTACGCTCCCTTCATCGGGGCCAGCGGCCCATTGGCCTTCGACTCGAGTAGCCTGACCAGCATCCGCAACAGCTGCTACGTCAACTGGTCGGCCGACGAGGACCAGTTCATCTCCTTCGGCTTCGCCAGCAGCACCGGCACCAACCGCATCAGCTCGTCCGTCGCCGCCTGGGAATGGCGGAAGACCGTCGAGGAAATCTTCGAGGACAAACCGACGGGCATCAGCTATCCCCGCCTGAACGACCAGTGGGCCTTGCTGGTGGCCGCATCGGAACAATGGTCGGACTACCGCTTCCAGGCCGACGTGCTCGACTTCTACCAGCTGCTGCGCCGCAACGGGATGGACGACGACCACATCGTGCTCATCCTGGAGAACGACCTGGCGGACAATGACAGGAATCCCTATCCCGGCATCATCCAGAGCGAGAAGGACGGGGCCGACCTGAACCAGGATGTCCGCTTAGACTACCAGTTGCACACCCTGCAGCCGGCGGACATCGTCGATATCCTGAACGGGCGGAAGAGCGACCGCCTGCCCCATGTCATCGAGTCGGGCAGTGCCGACAACGTGCTGGTGTTCTGGAGCGGGCACGGCACTCCCGGCCAGTTCGTCTGGTGCAAGGACCGTCCCGAGTTCACCCGCAACGGCTTCACCCGTGCGCTGTTCCAGCAGGCGGTGGAGGAGATGGCGGCTGCCGGACGCTACCGCAAGCTGCTGTGGCTGGCCGAGACGTGCTACAGTGCCAGTGTCACTTCGGCGTGCGAAGGTATCCCCGGTGTCATGGCGATAGCGGCGGCACAGGCTCAGGAGACTTCGAAAGTAACGGGATGGGACGGCGACCGCGGCATCTATCTGAGCAACGTGTTCACGCGGAACCTGATGAATGCTGTCAAGGAGAATCCTAACGTGTCGTTCCATGCGCTCTACAATGCCTTGAACCGCAACACGACGGCGTCGCATGTAGAGGTCAGCAACAATGCCTTGTTCGACAATCTCTACCGCAGCTCCATTTATGAGTTCATTCACAAGGAATGATGTATAATTTAAAATTAATAATTTAAAATTTAAAACGGAGAACATATTAAATGAGGAATGAACATTCTTCTTATTGTCATTCTGAGTCCCCATCACACGTTGTGTGAAACGATTCGATGATGACGCTGTAGGGGCGGACCTGCGTGTCCGCCCGGAATGCCGAGGCGGATGTTTCCGAGCAGACACATAGGTCTGCCCCTACAGTTTCGTCATTGGTAGCGTCAGCGAAGAAACAACGTTCGGCGGCCCGAAGGGGAAAGCCAATCTGAATACATCCACTGACGCTTTACAGATTCTTCGCTGACGCTCTGAATGACATTAAAAAAGAAGGACTATAGAACAGAGGAACATATAAATGAAGAATAACAAAAAAAAGGAAGGGGCTTCATTCAACTCCTTCCTTTCTTTGTGTCTTTGTGTTATGCTATTCAAGCAACACCGCTTACTGCGCCAGCTTCGTCAGCTCAATACCCAACTGGATATCCTCTGTGGATTCCATGATCTGCGGATAAATCACCAGGAAGGCCTTGACAATAGCGGAAGCCAATTGAGCATATTCCTCCTGTCCGGCCTCCTTCAACTGTGCTTCGATGAAAGCGACCACCATCTGCTGCACTTTTTCGCTCTGCGTCAACGGTGACAAGGCATCCAGTATCGGCTTCAGCACTTCCTTGCCGAGGTACAGGCAAAGCTGGTCGCCGTTCAGTTCATAGTGCAAGGGAATGCCCGATGTCAGCATCGGCATCACGTTCTGCACAATGCCCGGCAATACGGCCAACAAATCCGGCAGCAGTTCCTGCAAGGCACTGTCTGATCCAGACTCTGCCTCGCGCAGAGCAGCCTCTTTCTGTGAAGTCACATAGACAATCTGCGGGATGTTGAGCTGGAGGTACAGCATACGGTTCGCTGCATCGACGCTGTAGTTGACAAGGTGCAGCGGAGAAGTCTGGTAACCGGCAGCCATGTTGTCCGTATCCAAGTAAGAAGCCTGGATGTTGCCATCCGGCAGGAAAGTCACGCTCTGCAAGGCAGCGTTCAAGGCCTCGCTCAAGGTCAAGTCGCCCACCGACAACATACTCATGACAAAATTCAGAACAGCCTCCATTTCAGGCAGTTCTGCACCTTCCGGAATATTCTGTTTCCACTGGATATGGAACGGCGCCAACGGATCGTCTTCCGATACAGGCATCGTGCTCCAGGCAGTGGCAGCCAGTTCGTGCGTGAACACCGTATTCACGTTCAGCTCCAGACGGTCGGTCTTGGCAGTACCGCTCAAGGTCACGGTACGACCGTCCTGCTCGCTCTTGCCTGAGAAGAACACGGTCTCGTCCTTGATTTCGGAAATCTCCACTGCCACCGTCGTAGAGGGTTCGCCCGGCACTACGCCCGGCAGCTGGACAGCCGACAGCTGCTCCAGCAACTTGGCCAACGTCATGTCGGTGGCCCGGCTGGACATACCAGACATGATCATCTCTACCAGGTTCAGCTGGTCGCCCGTCAGTGTCAGCGTCGCCTTCTTGGTCGGCTCCGCGGCATCGGGAGTGAACACTACCGCCTTGCCCAATACAGGGGTCTGGTCATCGCCCATGGTCAGTACCAGCTGGGGCACCCCTTCGGCGGTCTTATAGGTAATGGCACTCTCAATCGGATTCTTGACGACCGGCGTTTCGGGTTCTTCGGGTTCCTCAGGCTTCGGGTCTACCGGCTTTTCGGGAACAGGGTCATCGTCGTCACTACAAGAAGTAAACACAGGCGCGGCCATCAGCAGGCTCGCCGCCAGAAAATACATCGTTCGTTTTTTCATACATTGATTATTTAAATGATTAGTAAATGTTCAGTCAAGACTATGTATATCGAGGACAAAGGAACGGAAACTTTCCCGTTCCGACAAGGTCAAAACCTGCTCTTTTATTCCGTTTTTTTAGCCTCCGAGGACAATCGTCGGGTTTTCCGCTGAAAATGTGGCCGGAAGACGGCCCGTCAGTGCCCCTCCCTCCGGCCCGTCCGTAGCTCTTACTCCGGTCCGGCTACGGCCCTTACTGCGGACAGACTGCGGCCTGAACCATCTCCTGACCCCGGACTGACGATGCAAGGACGGCGGTCGCTGTCGCCCGCGAAGCGGGAGACGGCCAATAACAACGTAGGTTGCGACATCGCCCAACACAGGTTGAGAGATGTACTCACCTACATTGCGCGATGTCGCAACCTACGTTGTCCGATATCCGGAAGACCTCTCTCAGGGAGTCAGACCCTTCTGTATCAGTCGGTACTGGAAGCTATCAGCATCAGGTTATCGTCCAGTGCCGCCTTGATTTCCTCGCCGCCCTTTGTCACCTTGCACTGCGAGATGTCATCGCCCATCACTTCGGTGATGCGCAGACGGCCGATCTTGTGCTTGGCTTCCTTGCCGGCAATGAGCCGGACCACGTAGACATCGTAGTGCTGCTCCTTGAAGGCACCGGCTGCCGCGCCGATATCAATGAACACGCCCTTCAGCTTCTCCTTCTTCACCTCTCCCTGCTCCACGATGTGTGCCCGCAGGGGGAAACAGTTGTTGAAGTAGTTGGTGATGCGCCACGACAAAGCGTTCATGGCATCGTTCAAGGCCCCTTCGGCGGTCTCTATCCACGAGCAGTCGGAACCGCTGACACTGAAGGTTTCGGTCGCGATGACCGCATCGGTATGCACATCCTTCAGGTGGAGCGTGGCACTGACCTCTCCCTTGAAGACATCGTAGGGCTGCTTCTTCTTGTCCTCGGGGGTGATGGTCTTCTGCGTCGTGGCGATGGTACCGATGGTGCCGTCCACGTAGTAGGCGACTTCCGCATCGGCCACTTCACCGGGCACAAACTGGCCCTCCACCACCGAGAAGCGGCGCACACGGCCCACCCCGGTAGTGATGGCGGCACGCACCGCATCGGCATACTGGTCCTGCGGCTGGCTGCTCTGCCCCGTGATGGCGGTCTTGGTCAGGTCGGTCAGCACCGAACCGACCGTTTCTTTCTTCGCCTTCGGCGTATAGCCAAGGGTGGACATGGACACTTTGTAAACAGGATTCATGGTATTGCTCTCCGTCTGGGCAGCTACAGACACGCAGAGAAACAGAAGGGCGCACGCCCAACTGCATCGCAGAAAGTTTGTCGTCGTTTTCATACTTGTTTCTTTTTGGATCTATTTATGGTAATTTTAGCAACAAAAATAGGGAATTGATTTAACAACAGCAAACAAACGGCCTGTTTTTCTTCTAAAAAATCCGAGGGACGGAAGCGGCAGGGACCGGAAGCGGCTGTTTCCGGCAAATTGTATTCCATTTATCGCTTTTACTGGCTAATTAATCAGTTCCTAACATATTTTACGGGGAACGGATTGGTCTAATCTTCAAGAAGCCTTATCTTTGCATCAAATGGAGGACGAAATACATGACTAACCTGAACAACGAAAAAGAACTTCCCCGGATTGACCTGCCGGAAAGCTGGATAGTGGGAACGGACATTACGAAGGAACTGCTGAGCCTGTATGCCAATTTCCCCGTGCGCCTGAAATGCGAAGTCACGGCACTGGTGATGGGGGGCAACATGGAGGCGACCATCAATACCAACGTGCTGCAGCTGGGCAGCGGCGATCTGGTGACCTTGATGCCGGGCACTATCTTCCAGGTGAACCGGGTGGAAGGGGAGCTGAAAGTGTATTTCCTGGGGTTCTCGGCTGATTTCATCAGCAAGAAGGGGCAGTCGCGCCCTCATCTGGACACCTTGTTCTTCACACTGGGGCGGCCTGCCATCCATCTGGAAGATGCTACTGCCGACCTGATGGAGCACTTCCTGCAACTGCTCATCCACCTGTACGAAACGGCTACGGAAGCGAGCAAGGAGGAGCTGGCACCGAATGTCTACGCCGATATCCACAAGGGGATTGCCCTCATCTACCAGCAGAAGAACGAGCGGGTGACGCTGACCAAGGCCGGCCAGACCTGCCGACTGTTCGTGCAACTGGTGATCCAGCATTATCAGGAGACCCGCAGCGTGGCCTGGTATGCCGAACGGCTGAAGATTACGCATGCGCACCTCTGTACCATCGTTCGTCAGATTACGGGACGGACGTGTGTGGACATCATTTCGTCCATGGTGATCATGGATGCCAAATCTCAGCTGAAGTCGACATCGCTCTCCATCCAGGAGATTTCGGATTCGCTGAATTTCGCGAATATGTCTTTCTTCGGCAAGTATTTCAAGCGTTATGTAGGCATGAGTCCCCTGGATTACCGGAACAATGGATGATTTTAATGAAGAACGAAGAATGAAAAATGAAGAATCGGTTCCGCTATGGGACAGATTCCTCACATTCGTTCGGAATGACAAAAGCTGTAGGGGCAGACCGATGTGTCTGCCCGGAAACATCCACCTCGGTATTCCGGGCGGACACGCAGGTCCGCCCCTACAGCGTCATTATCGAATCGTTTCACACAACGTGTGATTTCCTTCTTCATTCATCATTCTTCATTTAAATAGTTCATTATTAATTATTAATTTTAAATTTTAAATTGATTAATCGTCGACTCCTACCACTCCCAGTTTCTTCTTGCCATCCATCTTGATGACCAGAGGACGGTCGAAACGGACCCAACGGAGGAAGCGGGTCTCCTGCCGGGCAGGCAGAGAGTCGAGGTACTCCTGACGATAGATACCATCGTTCATGTACGCATTGATGGTGAAATAGCCGACACCGAACGAAGTAAGATTCTGGAAGAAGTGCGTGCCCTGGCTGGGATCGACCCGATAATTGGTCAGACCGGCCTCCACGATGATGCGGGCGGCAGAAATATGCGGCCACTTCACCGGAATGCCTAACCACGGGTCACTGCTGCCCCACCGGCCCGGACCTACGAGAACATAGTGGCGGCCTTCGTCCAGGAACTGCCGGTTCAGCTGCTCAATCTCGTCGGCAATGGCCGGATTGTTCGACGCACTGTAGCCGTCGGTCTTCACATACACCACATCGCAGATGCCGTCCATCACCCCATGCCCCAGCGCATTCATGCTTTTGAGCAACAGCCGGTCTTCGGGAAGCTGGTTCAGGTCCTCCGACAAATCGGCCTTGATGTCCACCATCGGCCGTATCTGCAGCACGTAGAACGTACCGCTCTTGGTCTGTGCGTCGAGGGTGACGGCGAACTCAATCTCCACGGGACGACGCATCTCGCCCTGGCCGTACTTCTGCACCAGCTGGAGGATACGCGCCAGCGGGAAGACATCGTGCTGGAGAATGTTGGCGAAGGTAATCACCTTGCGTCCGCCGGGATAGATGCCGTCGCGAATCACCATGTCGTAGGGGTCGTACGTGGACGCGATGAACGCCAACGCCCCGTCCTTGTCGGCCTCCTTGACCGGCAGCTTCAGGAGATTGAAGCCGTCGTCGAGCGAGAAGTTCTGTCCCATGTTCTTCAGGTCGAGGGCATAGAAGCGCGTCTGCGTCTCGCGGAGCGCCATCTCCAGTTCGCTGGTCTGCAACACCTTGTCGGGATGGTAGGGGCATACCCGGAGGGTCAGTCCGCCGTCCACAATGTACTTGCCCAGGCCCAAGGCCAGGCTGACCGTCCCCTCCTCCGCCAGTTCGTCATTGATCGGATAATAGTTGAGCGAGCGGGCCACGCCCGAGATGGACGGATAGTAGCGGTCGCCGTACTGCGTGCCGACCACTTCCTGCAGGATGACCGCCATCTTCTCCTGGTCAATCACGTTGCTCGTGGCCTGCATGTAGGCCTTGCTGTCCTTGTAATACACCGAGGCATAGACCCCCTTGATGGCATCGCTCAGCATCCGGATCATCTCGTACTTGTCGTCGAGGTAAGGAATCATGTAGGTGGCGTAGATGCCTGCGAACGGCTGGTAGTGGGAATCCTCCAGCAGACTGGACGATCGGATGGCGATGGGCGACTTCACGGCATCGAAGAACGCGAAGAAGTCCTCCACCAGCCGGTCGGGGAGCTTGGCACGGAGGAAGACACGGAGGATGGTATCGTCGTCGGCATCGCTCAGGGCAATCTGGTAGAGCTGGTTGGTGTCCATGAACTCGTCGAAGATGTCTGTACAAAGAACCACGGTCTTGGGGATGACCACGGAAGCGTTTTCGAACTCCTCGAACTCCACGTGCCGCTTCACCATGTTGTCGATGAACGCCAGGCCGCGGCCCTTACCTCCCAGGGAGCCATCGCCGATGCGGGCAAAATGGGAATAGCGGTCGAAGCGGTCGCGCTGGAACACGGCCACCACGCCCTGGTTCTTCATCTTGCGGTACTTCACGATGGCCTCGAAGATGATGCGACGATGCGCATCGAGGTCCTGCAGGGAGTCCCACGTCACCTGCTTCAGGAACTCCGCCACGGGGAAGATGGCCCGCGAATACAGCCAGCGCGACACGTGGTTGCGCGAGATGTGGTAGAGCAGCGAGTCGGCCGGAATGGAGTAGATGACATTCTGCAGCTCCTTCAGGTTGTGCACATGCGCCACCACCTGCTGCGTCGTAGGGTCGCGGAAGATGAAGTCGCCGAAGCCGAAATTCTCCGACACCGCCTCGCGCAGGTCGATGTTCATCTTCTTCGAGTTCTTGTCGATGAATACGGCCCCCACCTCATCGGCATAGGGGCGGTTGGCCTCTTCGGACGACTCTAATATAAGAGGTATAAAGGGGTCGTTGCTCCGCACCTCGCGCAGGAAGGTGACACCGGCTATCGGGTCGACCTTTCCGCCGTGGGGGAAGCGGGCGTCGGAGACGATGCCGAGGATGTTCTGGGCGTATTTCGTATAGAGGTCGGTCGCTTCTTCGTACGAACGGGCCAGGACGATTTTGGGGCGGCCGCGCATACGCAGGGTACGCTGGTGCTCGTTCAGGGCCTCGGTAGCGAACTCCTGGCTCTGGCGGAGCACGAACTTATAGAGGTTCGGCAGGACGGACGAATAGAAACGGATGCTGTCTTCCACCAACAGAATCATCTGTACCCCCACCTCCTTGATGTCGTGTTCCAGGTTCATCTTGTCCTCGATGAGCTTGATGATGGACACGAGGAGGTCCGTATTGCCCAGCCAGCAGAACACGTACTCGAAGATGCTCAGGTCCTCGTGTTCCATCCGCTCCTTGATGCCGTGCGAGAAAGGAGTCAGCACCACCAAGGGAATATGCGGATACTTCACCTTCACCTCCCGGGCAATGTCGAACGTGTCGCTGTTGTCAGACCCCGGCATACAGATCACCAGGTCGTAGGATGTCTGCTCCAGCTGCTTCCAGGTGGCTTCCGGAGTGGAGACCTGGGTGAAGCGGGGCGGATAGCGCAGGCTGAGATTCATGTACTCGTTGAAGATCTTCTCGTCGATGCGCCCGTCGTCCTCCAGCATGAACGCGTCGTAAGGGTTGGCCACCAGCAGGACATTGAAGATACGTTTGGTCATCAGGCTGACAAACTGCGTGTCCTTGAAATAAAGCTGGTTCAGTTTTAGCTTGCTTAACATGGTTGTTGATATCGGTTGTTGTTTTTGGGTATCAAAATAAGAAAAAATCCACGACTTGTGCAACAGCCCCCCTGTCCTTTTTTATTCTCCTTCTAAAAGACATTACTTTTTATCATTTTTAATAGAAAATTCCCGAAAAAAGTTTTGCCAATGAAAAGAAAAGCCTAACTTTGCACGTACAAAATATTTCATTTTGTCAGACCTTAAAAAATAATGTTATGGACATTAAACAAATAATGGCATCCCTGGAAGCCAAGCATCCAGGTGAGTCAGAGTATCTTCAGGCCGTGAGAGAAGTGTTGCTCTCCATTGAAGATGTTTACAATCAACATCCGGAATTCGAGAAGGTTTCTCTCATTGAGCGTCTGGTAGAACCGGAGCGCATCATCACCTTCCGTGTACCTTGGGTGGACGACCAAGGCAAGGTACAAGTGAACTTAGGCTATCGGGTACAGTTCAACAATGCCATCGGCCCCTACAAGGGCGGCATTCGTTTCCATGCTTCCGTCAACTTGTCCATTTTGAAGTTCCTGGGCTTTGAACAGACCTTCAAGAATGCCTTGACAACCCTGCCGATGGGAGGCGGGAAAGGCGGTTCAGACTTCTCTCCCCGCGGCAAAAGCGAGGCGGAAATCATGCGGTTCTGCCAGGCTTTCATGCTGGAATTGTGGCGTCATGTCGGTCCGGACATGGACGTGCCGGCCGGTGATATCGGCGTAGGAGGACGTGAAGTGGGCTACATGTTCGGCATGTACAAGAAGCTGACCCGCGAATTTACGGGGACCTTCACGGGCAAAGGACTGGAATACGGCGGTTCGCTGGTTCGTCCGGAAGCCACCGGTTTCGGAGGTTTGTATTTTGTGAAGCACATGCTCGACAAGAAGGGCATTGACATACAGGGAAAGACCGTGGCCATTTCCGGATTCGGCAATGTGGCATGGGGAGCCGCTACCAAGGCCAACCAGCTGGGAGCCAAGGTGGTGACGATTTCCGGACCGGACGGCTACATTTACGACCCGGACGGTATCAGCGGCGAAAAGGTAGACTATATGCTGGAACTGCGAGCATCGGGCAACGACATTGTGGCACCGTATGCGGAGGAATTCCCGGGGGCCACGTTCGTGGAAGGCCGTCGTCCGTGGGAGGTCAAGGTGGACATCGCGCTGCCGTGTGCTACCCAAAACGAGCTGAACGGCGAGGATGCCCGACAGCTGATAGCCAACGGGGTGACCTGCGTGGGAGAAATCTCCAACATGGGCTGTACTCCCGAAGCCATCGATGCGTTCATTGACAACAAGATCATGTATGCTCCGGGCAAGGCGGTGAATGCAGGGGGTGTGGCTACATCAGGACTCGAAATGAGCCAGAACGCCATGCACATCAGCTGGAGTGCCCAGGAGGTAGACGAAAAACTGCATACAATCATGCACGACATCCACGAACAGTGCGTGAAATACGGTACCCAGCCCGACGGCTACGTGAACTACGTGAAGGGGGCCAACATCGCCGGCTTCATGAAAGTGGCCCGCGCCATGATGGCACAGGGTATTGTATAAGGATAAGGTTATCTATTACTTAAAATATCTCGTTTAGTTGTATTTGTATTTTGTATTGTAGCTTGCGCTGCTCAGCCTGTGAAGGTATGGCAGCGTTTTTTTTGCCCTTACCGGTGGACTTTTTTCCATGACTGGGGTTACGTATAAAAAAAGCATTTCCTTCTTATGGCATACGTTACCCGTTTCTACTGGCTACTGGTGGTTCTGTGTTGCACAGCCTGCAGCGCAGAAGAAGAACCTTTCCCCGAACAAGCGAAACGACTTGTTCTGCAAGACCTGACGGTCTGCGGTTTCCGCCTTTGGGGCAGCGAACGGCAGACAGAAAGCGTACTGGAGACAGGCAGTCGGATGTCACTCTATGCCACGGGAGGGGTGGTCGGCCACGGCAGCCTGTACACGTGGGACAACGGGTACTGGAGGAGCGAAGACGCCCCTTTGTGCTGGACATCGAAGGAAGCGGCTCATCTGCGGGCCTACTCGCCTCCCCTCCTGACAACGACCAACGAATGGTATGACGAAGACCAACGACTCACCGACTGGCTGGTGGCCGACCAGGAAGTCGCCTACCTCCAAGAGGCGCGGCTACAGTTCTCCCATTTATTCGCACGGATTGACTTCCAAGTAGACGAACGGCTCAACCTGTTCGTGGAGTCCCTCCGCCTGACCTCTTCGGTCCGTCTCGAAGGCATCGATCCTGGGAGCGGCCAGGCGACCCTCAGTTCCGACGAACTGCCCACCGTCTGCTGGTCGAGACAGGACAATGCCCGCTATCCGCTACTGGTCCCCTATGGACAGGCACTGAACATCCACGTGGAGATGACTACCCGCCAGGGCATCCACTTCCAGGCAGACACCCCTACCTTCCAGCCCGGCAGCGGACTCCGCTACGTATGCCCGCTCAGCAGCCGCCAGGACCTGGGCGGCATCTATTCCACCGAAGATTTCATCGCCTTCAGCCACCTCATAAACGGGGAAGCCTACGGCGACCGCCGGCTGGACGAGTTCGGCGTGACCGATGCCGAAGGGCGGACTACCTACCGGCTCTGCAAGGACTTGACATTTACCAAAGAAGAAGCTGCGCAAGTGAAAATGATCGGCCCGGCAAAAAAGTATTTTGCCGACATCTTCGACGGACAAGGATATACGATCAGTGGGCTTACACTCGTCTTGGAAACCAATGACTACTACTTGGGACTGTTCGGAGGTATCAATTCTAAAGGCATTGTGAAGAACCTGCGACTGTACCAGTGCAGCGTAGGGGTAAACGGAGGTGTCGCCAACCATTTCTCGGCGGGATTGTTCTGCGGTGCCAACTACGGACGGATAGACGGATGCCAGGCGGTGGACTGTTATCTCAGTGTGGCTGATGCAGGATATATCGGCGGCATCACCGGACTGAACCAAAACCTGGTAGTGAATTGCGGAGTGGAAAGCTGTACGCTCAAGAATACCCATACGACCCAATACGTTGCCGGCATCGCCTGCCTCAACGACTGCGAGGTGAACAACTGCTACGTGGCCAACTGCAAGCTGATCGGACAGAACCTGGGAAATATCTGCTGCATGGCCACCAACAGTCCGAAATCCATTCTCGTAGCGCAGGTCTGTGCCGCCAATAACACCGCAGAGGGCGGCAATCTCTATGCCATCCTTAGAACCAACAACCAGTCCAGTCTCACTACCCTCCGGAACTGCTTCTACAACAAAGGGACAGCCCTCAGTGATCTCAGCGGACAATGCAAGTACACCACTTCCCTCACCTACAACAACACCTCTATTGTGGAGCTGCTGAACCAGGCCACCGCCGCGCAACGCGACCAATACCGGGAATGGACAACGACCGGCGAGACCCAGGTACCGCTGCGCCTCGTGGCTCCTCAATGAGTGTCCGGCGAGACCCCACCATCGTCCGTCCGAAGTTCCCGGACACTCTTCCCCTCTTCCATTATGATTTTTTTCCACATAGAACAGGGCCATCTGCCCAAAATATTGTATTTTTGCGCAAAATACATAGAATCCATGGAAAAGAACAAGAAATTACTCATGGCCATTGCGGCCCTCCTGCTGATAGTAGTCGCCTTGGGCGTACTCACCGTCACCCAATACCAGAAGAACAGCGAGATGACACAGCTGTATGCCGTAGAAAAAGAAGAAATGGAAAACGAATACAGCACCTTCGCCACCCAGTACGACGAACTGCAGGTACAGATCAACAACGACTCTCTGCGCGAGAAGCTGGAGAGCGAGAAGCTGAAGACCCAGCGGCTGCTGGAGGAACTCCGCCAGGTGAAGACCAGCAATGCGGCCGAAATCCTGCGTCTGAAGAAGGAGCTGAAGACGGTGAGGGCCGTCCTCCGCAGCTACGTAATGCAAATCGACTCCTTGGACCGCCTCAACAAGGTGCTGGCCCAGGAGAATACGGAGGTGAAAAACAAGTATCATGCCGCTACCGCCCAAATCAATACCCTCTCGGCAGAAAAGAAAAAGCTGAACGAAAAGGTAACCCTGGCCGCTCAGCTGGATGCCACCAACATCGTCGCCCAGCCCCTCAACAAGCGGGGCAAGACCGCCAAGAAGGTCAAGGACGCCAAGAAGATTGCCATCTCGTTCACCATCGTCAAGAACATCAGTGCTTCTACCGGCAACAAGACCCTGTATGTGCGTATCGCCAAGCCCGACAACGAAATCCTGAGCAACGGCAATACCACCTTTGCCTACGAAAACAAGGAACTGACCTACTCCATCAAGAAATACATCGAGTACACGGGTGAAGAGCAGTCGGTCACCGTCTATTGGGACATTCAGGAATACCTTCCCGCAGGTACCTATCAGGTCTATATCTTCGCCGACGGCAACATGATCGGGCAAGGGTCCTTCAGTATGCAGTAAGGAGGCGGACGCATGAACAAAAGACAACTCGCTTCGTGGGCACGACTGCTGGCACTGGCCGCTTTCCTGCTGACCGGCTGCGGACAAGACCGCAGCGGGGAATATTATGCCCTTGTCGGGCCCAAGACCTGGATCTACGAAGTCATGCAACAGGACTATCTGTTCTACGACGAAGTGCCTGAGGTGACAGACAACAAGACCTTCTTCCGCAAGCCGGCCGAGTTTCTGCAGCAGCTGGTGTCGAAAAAGGACCAGAAGAACGGCGTCTACTTCTCGCACGTGGACTCGGTGTTTACCCCCGCGTCACGTGCCCTGAGCACCTATCCGTCATTCGGCTTCGAGGGGGCTCTCGTCCGCACGTCCTCAGGCGACTATGCCATCCAGGTGGTCTACACCCAGCCCGAATCTCCCGCCGAACAGGCGGGCTTGAAACGGGGAGACTGGATCATTGCCGCCAACAACCGGAAAATCGCTTCCGACAGCTATACCAAGTACGTGAGCCGACCGACCGAAAGCTACTCCTTCACCCTGGGACAGTACACCGACGGCACGGGGTTTGACACCCTCCGCACCGTCCAGATGCCGGCCCCGACCTATGTCAACGAGCAGCACCTGCTGACCAGCCAGGTGCTCCAGTCGGGGAACCGGAAAGCAGGCTACGTGGTCTACAACGAGTTCGGCACTGACGATGCCCAACAGTGGAAGAAAGTCCTGCAACAACTGACAGCCCAGGGCATCGATGATCTCATCATCGACCTGCGCTACAATCCCGGCGGTTACGTCACCACGGCCTGCCAGCTGGGCAGCCTGCTGGCCCCCGCTTCGTGTCAGGGACAGCCCTTCCTGAAAATGACTTACAACGACCGGTTGCAACGGACAGACGTGCTGCCCTTTGAAGAACCTGGTTACCATCCCGACTACGAGAACCTCTATCTGCTGACATCGGGCAATACCGCGTCGGCAGCGGAAATCCTGATCAACTGCCTGCGTCCGTACATGGACGGACGCCTCTTCCAGGTGGGCGAAGCGACCTTCGGCAAGAACCTGGCCCAAAGCCTCTATACCCACGAAGACTATCCCCAGCTGGAGCTGTGGCTGACCACCTGCTACCTGAGCAATGCGGAAGATTTCATGGACTACTACGAGGCAGGCCTGCCGTCCGACTATTCCGCCCTCGAAAGCCTGGAGGCTCCGCTGCCCGCCTTCGGAGATGCCGCCGACCCCTTGCTGTCACCTGTCCTCACCCGTATGGCGACAGGCAGCTTCCCGACCACCGGTGGGGAGACCCCCGAGGTCCAGGCGGTACAGACACGTGCGGCGGCAGCCTGGAAAGTGGCCATCCACCCGATGGACCATCGATTAAAAAATGCTAAATTGTAAACATTCCCGTGTCCTTTCCGGGACGGATTTTGTTAATAGAGGAAAAACAACTACGAAAGGTATATGAACATGAACAGAATAGGTCTGAGCCTTCTGCTGGCTGTCGGAACGATTTTCGGCAGCCATGCCCAACAGCCACTGTCGCTGGACAGTTGCCGCACGCTGGCACTGACCAACAACAAGGACCTGCGCATTTCGCAGGAAAAGATCACGGCCGCCCATAACCAGCAGAAAGCCGCATCCACGAATTTCCTGCCCAAACTCGATGTCATGGGCACTTACATGTACACCCAAAAAGAGATTTCCGTCCTCAGCGACGAACAGCAGCAGGCACTGGGAGCCGTGGGGGGAGCCATAGGACAAGGCATTGTGAATGCACTCCAGACAGACACCCGCAACCTCTTCGCCGGTACGGCCTCCCTCACCCAGCCGCTCTATATGGGCGGAAAAATCAGGGCCTACCATCGGTTGACCCGCTATGCCGAACAACTGGCGCAGGCACAGCATACCACCCAGCTGCAGGAAGTCCTACTGGCCATCGACGAAGCCTATTGGCAGGTCGTATCGTTGGTAAACCGGAAAAAACTGGCGGAAAGCTATCTGCAGTCTGTGCAGAAGCTGGAGAACGATGTGACCAAGATGAAGGGCCAGGGACTGGCCACCAAGGCCGACGAACTGAGTGTCATGGTGAAGGTCAACGAAGCCGAAGTGACCCTCACCCAGGTGGACAACGGACTGAGCCTGGCCAAAATGGCCCTCTGCCAGCTCTGCGGGCTGCCGATGGACAGCCCCATCGCCCTGGCTGACGAGCAGCTGAAAGACCTGGCACTGCCCGCCTCCACCGTAGAGAGCAACATCAGTACGGCCCTGTCTCTCCGCAGCGAGGTGAAGAGCCTGGAGCTGGCCGAACAGATCTACCGGCAGAAAATCGCCATCACCCGTTCGGAATTCCTGCCCTCCGTGGCCCTCTCGGCCAACTACCTGCTCACCAACCCCTCGCTGGTGAACGGCTTCGAGAAGAAGTTCCACGGCATGTGGGGAGTGGGAGTCGTGGTGAAAGTGCCGGTCTTCCACTGGGGAGAGGGCCTTTACAAGGTGCGTGCCGCCAAGGCCGAAGCTCGCATCGCCCGCTACCAGCTGGACGACGCGAAAGAAAAGATCGAGCTGCAGGTGAGCCAGAGCACCAGCAAGGTCAACGAAGCCGCCCAACGCCTGTCGATGGCCCTGAAGAACATGGAGAAGGCCGAAGAGAACTTGAAATATGCCCGCCTGAGCTTCCAGGAAGGAGTCATCCCCACCAGCAACGTGCTGGAAGCCCAGACCGCATGGCTCTCGGCCCAATCGGCCAAGATTGATGCACAGATTGATGTGAAGATGAGCGAAGTCTACCTGAAAAAGGCCATGGGGACATTGTAAGCCTCACGGAAAATGTGTAGCTTTGCACCATTATACGATATTGAAGACATGAAACCATCCTATCGCCCCCATCTCCGCCCTCGTGCCGTCGTTGCCGCACTGCTGCTCGGCGCAAGTTCCCTTGCCGCCAAGAACTACGTTGTCCAGGTACTCAACTCCGCCGGCGACCCGCAGACAGGCATGATTCTCCGCATCGAGGGAAAAGAATATACTTCCGACGAGCAGGGGCTCATTGAATTCCCCTACGAAGGTGACGGCGAGCCGTGGATCTACCTCTACTTCCCGACCGACAAGAACTATTGCGTCAAGTCCTTCTCGTTGGAGGAGGCAGACACGCAACCGGTCTTCCGGATTGACAGCCCACAGGACATTCTGGCATACAAGCAACAAGGCACCACCTTCCCCATCGAAGGACGGGTGAAGGACGACGATGGCCGATTCCTGGAAGGAGTGGGCATCAGTGTACAGGGCACCGGACGCAAGGCCGTCACCGACCAAGACGGCCTGTTCCGTATCGAGGGCGACTATGCCCACCCTATCGTGGTACGCGCTCCCGGCATGGAAACCCGTACCCTCCCCATCAGCCGCTTCCTGGCCAAGCCCGACGACCCATACGTAGTGTACCTCAGTGCCAAGAACGCCAGCACCATCTATTCCACCGCTGAACAGATGCCCGAATTTCCGGGAGGCATGAAAGCCTTCCGGGCTTATCTCGACCAGCATCTGGACTATCCGCCCAAGGCCAAGGCGGCCAAAAAAGAAGGGGTGGTGGTGGTCCGCTTCATCGTGGAAAGAAACGGCAGCATCAGCGACGCCCAGATTGCCCGGCGACTGGAAGCCACCATGGACACCGCCGCACTGGAGGTCATCGAGACCATGCCCGACTGGATTCCTGCCCGCGACAACGGAAAGGCCATCCGTTGCCGCTACTCGGTGCCCGTGACGTTCAAGCTGCCCAAGCCCCGTCCGAAGCCCGCCGCTACCGAAGTACCCCCTATGGACACGCTCCGGCCATTGGGCATCGACAGTACCGCCCTGGCCAAGGACAGTCTGACAACGGCCATCGACTCATTGACAGCCGACGTGCCCTCAGCCCTCGTCGAATCGCTACCTCCTGCCCCCGACTCCCTGCAGGCAGACCGTCCTGTCGCCCTCCCAGATTCGGCCCAAGTATCCGTACAGCCCAACGACTCAACGGACACCGCCCTTCAACCCACGACGGAGAAAGCACGGAAAGGCAATCTCTTTGCCCGTATCGCCCGCTTCTTCCGCCGATTGTTCGGAATCAAGAAATAACCCTATAAACACTTTTATCCGTCATGAAAAAATTCTTCCTTTTCCTCTGCTGGATGACCCTGACCCTGTCGGGGCTGCATGCACAGCGAAACATTACCCTGCAAGAAGTGGCCTCCGGCACCTACCGGGCGGACAACATCTACGGCATCAAGCCGATGCTGGACGGCGAACACTACACCCAGATCAGCAGCGACCGCAAACGCATCGTGAAGTATTCCTTCCGTACGGGGCAGGAAGTGGGCACCCTGTTCGATGTCAGCACGGCCCGCGACTGCACCCTCCGTTCGTTCGACGACTATATCCTCTCGCCCGACGAACGCCTCATCCTCATCCAGACCGAGACCCGCCCCATCTACCGCCATTCCTTCACGGCGGTCTATTACATCTTCAACGTGAAGAACAACCGCATGGAACCCCTCTCGGAAGGCGGCCCCCAGCAAGTGCCCCTGTTCTCGCCCGACGGCAACCAGATTGCCTTCGTGCGCAACAACAACATCTACCTCGTGAAGCTCCTGTTCGGCAATGCCGAATCGCAGGTGACTACCGACGGCGAATATAATAAGGTATTGAACGGCATTCCCGACTGGGTGTATGAAGAAGAATTCAGCTTCAACCGCGCCTTCGACTTCAGTGCCGACAGCAAGATGATTGCCTACATCCGTTTCGACGAGAGCCAGGTGCCGCTGTTCTCCTTCCCCTGGTACAAGGGAGCCGCTCCGGCCCGCGAGGACTGCGCCCTCTATCCCGGTGCCTACGAATACAAATACCCCAAGGCCGGCGTGAAGAACTCGAAAGTCAGTGTCCACACGTATGACATCAAGAGCCATGTCACCCGCCAGATGGACCTGCCCATCGACACCACGGCCTACATCCCCCGCATCCAGTTCACCTCCGACCCGGAGAAACTGGCCATCATGACGCTGAACCGTCACCAGAACCGTTTCGACCTCTACATGGCCAACCCCCGCAGCGGCCTCTGCAAGGTGGCCATCCGCGACGAAGCCGAACAGTACATCAAGGAACAGGAGTACGGCGACATCAAGTTCTACCCGGAACACATCGTGCTCATGAGCGAACGCGACGGCTATAACCACCTGTACCTCTACACCATCAACGGCAACCTGATCCGCCAGATCACCAAGGGCGACTACGAAGTGAAGGCATTCCACGGATGGGACCAGAAGTCCAACACCTTCTACTATACGAGCAACGAAGGCAGCCCCCTGCGTTCGGCTGTCTACAAGGTCGATGCCAAAGGCAAAAAGACCCTCCTCTCGGCAGCCACCGGCAGCCATTCGGCCATTTTCAGCAACAGCCTGGCCTACTACATCGACAAGTTCACCGATGTCAGCACTCCCACGGTCATTACGCTGAACGACAACAAGGGCAAGCAGCTGGCCACCCTGCTGGACAATGCACGGCTGAAGGAAAAGACCGCCGGACTGAACCTGCCGACCAAGGAATTCTTCACCTTCACCACTTCCGACGGCGTACAGCTGAACGGCTGGATGATGAAACCGGCCCACTTCGATGCCAACAAGAAATACCCGGTCATCCTGCACCAGTACAGCGGACCCGGTTCGCAGCAGGTGCTCGACCAGTGGGGCATCGGTGCGTTCCGCGACGGCGGCCTGTTCGAAGCCTACATGTGCGACAGGGGTTACATCATGGCCTGCGTGGACGGACGGGGAACGGGCGGACGCGGCTCCGACTTCGAGAAATGTACCTACCTGCAGCTGGGCGTGAAGGAATCGCACGACCAGGCCGAGACCTCCCGCTACCTGGGCAGCCTGCCCTATGTGGACGGCAGCCGCATCGGCATCTGGGGCTGGAGCTTCGGCGGCTACAACACCCTGATGTCCATGAGCGACGGCTCGAAGGCCTTCAAGGCCGGCGTGGCCATCGCCGCTCCCAGCGACTGGCGCTACTACGACACCGTCTATACCGAACGCTTCATGCGTACCCCGCAGGAGAATGCCGAAGGGTATGATGCCGGTTCTGCCATCCTGCGCGCACCGCAGCTGCACGGCAGCCTGCTGCTCATCCACGGCACGGCCGACGACAACGTGCATTATCAGAACTGTGCCGAATACTGCGAAGCCCTCGTACAGGCCGGCATCCAGTTCGACATGCAGGTCTACACCAACCGCAACCACGGCATCAGCGGCGGAAAGACTCGCGAGCACCTGATGACCCGCGTGGCCGACTTCTTCCTGCGTAACCTCTAACACCGGCCTGCATGGAACACGTCAAGAAACCGGATTGGCTGAAAATCAGCATCGGTGCCAATGCCCGCTATACGGAGACCAAGCGCATTGTCGACACCCATCGCCTGCACACCATCTGTAGCAGCGGGCGTTGTCCGAACCTGGGCGAATGCTGGGGCAAAGGCACGGCTACCTTCATGATAGCCGGTGCCATCTGCACCCGCAGCTGCAAGTTCTGCAACACCCAGACCGGCCGTCCCCAGCCGCTGGCGGCCGACGAGCCGGAGCAGGTGGCCGAATCGGTCCGCCTGATGCGGCTGGACCATGCCGTGGTGACTTCTGTGGACCGCGATGACCTTCCTGACCTGGGAGCTGCCCACTGGGCCGCCACCATCCGGGCCATCAAGCGGGTGAATCCCTCCACCACCCTGGAAACCTTGATTCCCGACTTCCAGGGCCGCGCCGAACTGGTACGGATGGTGACGGACGCCCGTCCCGACATCGTGTCGCACAACCTGGAGACCGTGCGCCGCCTGACACCCTTCGTGCGGAGCGTAGCCCGCTACGATACCAGTCTGTCCGTCATCCGCCTCATTGCCGAGAGCGGCCTCACCGCCAAGTCGGGACTCATGGTGGGGCTGGGTGAGACGGAAGACGAAGTGCTGCAGGCCATGGACGATCTGCTGGAACAGGGCTGCCGCATCCTGACCATCGGCCAGTACCTGCAGCCCAGCCGCAAGCACTACCCGGTGGCGGAATACATCACCCCCGAACAGTTCCGCCGCTACAAGGAGCTGGGGGAAGCCAAAGGATTTGCCACGGTGGAAAGCGGTCCGCTGGTCCGCTCGTCCTACCATGCAGAGAAACACCTGAAATTCTCGACCTCCAAGATGCCTGACCGACCATGAAACTACTGCTGAAATACAAGGATACCATTGTCTCGATGGGACTGCTGCCCACCCTCTGCACCTTCATCGGCCTGCACTGGCTGCCGGCAGCTCCCGTCCTGCTGGTGGGCATCCTGTCCAGCGTGGGCGGACTCGTGTATGCGCTGGGAGTCCGCAGAAGCCTGAACTTCTTCCTGCTGCAAGGGCTGATCAGCATGACGCTGTGCTACGCAGTTTACGGCAGCGGCACAGGACTCCTCTCCGAAGCCGACCTCACACTGGCCCTTGAATTTCTGCTGCTCGCCTTTGCCTTCCTCTACCTCACCTTGCCCGACAGCTACCAGACCTGGCTGACGAAAATGCACCTCATCCACCACATCTCCTATCAGCTGGAGGCACGCATCATCGTCATCCTCTCTGCGGCCCACCTGTTCTCGATGTTCGTGGTCTATGCGTCCGACCTGCCGCCTGTCCCGCAGGTCGATTACCTCTTCCGCCACGTGATTCCCATCGGTATCTACCTGCTCTGCATGATTATCAACATCATCGGCATCCGCCTGGCCCTGCAGGCGGAAGAACTGCCGAGCAGCCTCATCCGCATCGCTCCCCTCTACCAGGGAAAAATCTACCTGTCCGACCATGCCTCGTCCGTATGGGACCTCCCCTTCACAGACTCGCTGCTCGGCCCTTCTTCGGCCATCGACCGGAAAGCCCGGAAACTGGTACGGAAAAACATCACTTCTCCCCATACCTCTCCGCGTCTGCTGCTGCGCCATTGGACCGACGAGAACGACCTCTCCCACCGCCGTCCCGTATCGGTCTACATCTATCCGCTCCGCCATGCCGACGAACTGCGGACCGAACAGGGCCGCTTTTTCAGCTTCGAAGAAATCAAGCAACAGCCTGCTGCCTTCAGCCCTTCCCTGCTGAAAGAGCTGGAACACCTGCAGCTGGCGGCAGAAGTGTGGAATGAATACGAAAAATCCTAAGCATCTATGATACGCCCTGCCACTCCCGCCGATGCTGCCGCCATCGCTGCCATCTACAACCACTACATTCTCCATACCACCGTCACGTTCGAGACGGAGCCTGTCAGTGAAACGGAGATGCGCCGCCGCATGGAAGAGATTGCTGCCAGCTACCCTTACCTCGTAGAAGAAACCGACGGCTGCCTTACCGGCTATTGCTATGCCCACCGCTGGAAGGAGAAAGAGGCGTACCGCCTCACCGCCGAAACCACCATCTATGTCCGCCCTGACTGCCATCGTCAAGGCTGTGGCCGCCGTCTGCTGGCGGCCCTTCTCGAAGCCTGCCGCAAGCAGGGCCTGCACAGTCTGGTGGCCTGCATCACCGTGCCCAACGAGGCCAGCGTCTGCCTGCACCGTGCTTTCGGCTTCCGGCAGGTGTCCCGTTTTGCGGAGGTGGGACGGAAATTCGGACAATGGCTGGACATCTACGACTTCGAGTGCATCCTCTAAGGGTATTCCTCCTCAAACGATGCTGAATATCGACAAGTCCCTATGACGCGAAGAACCCGTCGATGAAGCCTCATCGACGGGTTCTTGTCGGCTTCAGAAAGAAGCCCTATCCTATGAAGAAAAATATCACTTGCAACCGGAGCAACGCGGCTTGATCTGCTTGAAGAAATCATTGCCCTTGTTGTCCACCAGAATGAAGGCCGGGAAGTTCTCTACCTCGATCTTCCAGATGGCTTCCATACCCAGTTCCGGATATTCCACACACTCGATACTCTTGATGTTATTCTGCGCCAGGATAGCGGCAGGACCACCGATAGAGCCGAGGTAGAAACCGCCGTGCTTCTTGCAGGCATCCGTTACTGCCTGGCTGCGGTTACCCTTTGCCAGCATGATCATGCTGCCGCCGTTGGCCTGGAACAGGTCCACATACGGGTCCATACGACCGGCCGTCGTGGGTCCCATTGAACCACACGCCATTCCAGCAGGTGTCTTGGCAGGACCGGCATAGTAAATGGGATGATCCTTGATGTACTGCGGCAGTTCTTCGCCACGGTCCAGACGCTCCTTCAGCTTGGCATGAGCAATATCGCGGCCTACAATAATGGTACCGTTGAGCGACAGACGAGTAGCTACGGGGTACTTGTCGAGTTCGGCCAGGATTTCCGGCATCGGACGGTTCAGGTCAATCTTCACGGCATTGCCTTCGCCTGCCTGACGCAATTCTTCCGGAATCAGTTCGCCCGGGTTGGCATCCAGCTTCTCGATCCAGATACCGTCCTTGTCAATCTTACACTTCACGTTGCGGTCGGCCGAGCAGGATACGCCCAAGCCAACGGGACAGGAAGCACCATGACGCGGCAGACGGATGATGCGTACATCGTGAGCATAATACTTGCCGCCGAACTGTGCGCCCAATCCGATGCGGTGTGCTTCTTCCAGCACCTGCTTTTCGAGTTCCACATCGCGGAAAGCACGGCCACCTTCGTTACCGGTTGTCGGCAGGTTGTCGTAATAGTGCGTGGAAGCCAGCTTCACGGTCAGCAGGTTCTTCTCGGCCGACGTACCGCCAATGACGAACGCAATATGATAAGGAGGACAAGCGGCAGTACCCAATGTCTTCATCTTCTCTACGAGGAAGGGAACCAGTGTGCCGGGATTCAGAATGGCCTTGGTTTCCTGATACAGATAGGTCTTGTTGGCCGAGCCGCCACCCTTCGTCACACACAGGAAGCGGTATTCCATTCCTTCGGTAGCTTCGAGGTCGATCTGTGCGGGCAGGTTGCAACGGGTATTCACTTCGTCATACATGCTCAGCGGGGCATTCTGCGAATAGCGGAGGTTGTTCTCGGTATAGGTCTTGAAAACACCCAACGAAAGCGCTTCCTCATCGCAATAGCCGGTCCATACCTGCTGGCCTTTTTCACCGTGGATGATGGCCGTACCGGTATCCTGGCAGAAAGGCAGTACGCCCTTGGCAGCCACTTCGGCATTGCGCAAGAAGGTCAGAGCCACGTACTTGTCGTTGTCGCTGGCTTCCGGATCGTGCAGAATCTTGGCGACCTGTTCGTTGTGCTCACGGCGCAGCATGAACGAAACATCATGGAAAGCAGCATTGGCCATAGCGGTCAGTCCTTCCTTCTCAATCTTCAGAATCGGTTTTCCTTCGAACTCGCTTACAGAAACATAGTCCTTGGTAAGCAGATAGTATTCAGTCGTATCCTTCCCGTGTTCGAACATGGGCTGATACTTGAAATCGGGTGTTGCCATAAATACTTCGTTTTATTTAAATGGTTAGTTATCGTTGGAAGCAAAGTTACAAAGATATTTTGAAATTCCGACAGAATAAGGGGATAAAGATAGGGCGATGGCCGCAAAAAATCTCATCTTCCTGGTTTTGCCACTCCTGTCTCCGTGTCCTTCAACCGGTCCGTGTCCCGCTCAAGGCCCTTGTACTGGCGTCCTTTTGACAATGTCCAGGTCAACTTGAAGCCGATGGCACTGGATGTGTCGCGGTTGCGTACGACCCGGAACTTATGGACGAGCTGATTGTAGTTTTCCACTTCTTCCACCTTGCCGTTGCGCCTGAACGGGTTCTGGCAGAAGAGGCCGACGGCGAGTCTTTTTATCCTGTAGGATGCCGAGAGATAGGAGGAGAGGATGTTGCGTGCCTCGTATTCGCTCTCCATAAAGTGGAAACCGTTGTCCATGTTCGCCATCAAGGTCCAGTTGCCCAACCAGGCCGTCAGCCCCAGCTGGAAATTGAAGGAAGTCAGCCGGTGGCTGTAGTCCTGTCCGTCATTGACGATGTGCAGCATCTCTGCCGAGAGATAGGCATTGAGATGTTTCGGGACGATGTCGAAGGAGGTGTAGTTCTGCAGCATGAGGAAATCGATGCGACGGCCTTCGAGATAGGTCACGGCAAAGCGGTTGTCGTCTGTGCGGTATATATGCTGCATGGCAGGATGGGCATTGTGGCGGTAGAAGGCCATCAGCCGGTTGTACAGTCGCGGTGACTGGTAACTGAGGGACAGGGTGTACTCGTCGCGTCTCGCCATGATGAGGTTCGGATTGCCCACCGAATATTCCATCTCGTTGGTCGCGATGGCCATACTGCTCATGTTCTGCAGCCGGGACGGAGCAGGAGCGGTGGTAAAAGTATAGTCGAGCCTGACACGTTGGGAAACCGGCAGGGAAAGGTTCAGTTTCGGACGCAGCCACACCTTGTCGTAACTGACCTCCCCCTGGCGATAGTATTCACGGGTGAGGTCCACACCGGCCATATATCCTATCTTCCCTAACGAGCCTTTCAGCTGCACGAAAGACTGGAGGCTGCCCGAATGGATCTGCGACACTTGTGTGGCATCCCCCGAATAGTCGTTGTCAATGTATTTCTGGTGGTAGCGAGCTCCTGCGGAAAGCGTGAAGGGTTTCATGCGATTTTCATAGATTGCCTCCGACCGGAGCGACCACGCCTTGCCGAGCGTGCTATATCCGAAGGTATCCTTGTCCGACGCAAACCGATACGTATAGTCGGTATGTGTATGTGCTACGGAGGCATTGGCCACGATGGTCTGTTGCTTGCCGATACCGTTCTTCCAGTACAGGTCGAGCCAAGGACTGACCACCTTCTCCGTGTTGTCGGTGGTCTCACAGATGTTCCTTCCGTCGGGATAGGTCACATCGGTCTCTTTGTGGTTGCGCGGACTGTCTGCTATGGAAGTGGAGAGGGTAGCGAGAAAAGCGTTCTCCGCATTGACCCTGCTGTATCTCGCCTGCAGGTGATGGTCAGTGTTCCGATGGAGGATGTCGTAGGTGTTTCTCTCCACCTGGCAAGAGGTGCCCTCCTCCATGAGGTAGCGGGTCTGCGCCTCCATGCTATAGCCATCGGAGCGGCTGTATGCCCCCGAATAGTTCAGCAGCACTTCGTGGTTCCCATTGTTTATCTTTGTATAGGCATTGCCTCTCGCCATGCTCGCCCTGGGCACATACGTACCGCTGGCCCCGACGACATATCCTCTTGAAACTTTGCGCGTGATAATATTGATCACGATGCCGACACCATCGCCATAGCGCACGCCCGGACGGTCAATCAGCTCCACCTTCTCCACTTCCTTAGGCTGCAGCGACTGCATGTCGGCAGCCGATGCCACTACATCATTGATTCTCACCTGAACGGCACCGATGAGCGAGCTGGTGGCAACAATGCTCTCGTTGACATCGTCCACTTTTACATTGGGCAGCGGCAGCATCCTCAGGAAATGGTAGCCCGATGATGCCGATTGGACCATTTCTTCCGAAGGGAAAATCAGCTGACCGTCGGTACGGCTGACCACCCGTGCTCCCTTTATCACTACTTCCTGCAGTTGTACACTGTTGTTAGCGGCATCGTCCTGCGCTTTCACACCCAATGCTATCGACCAGCCCAGCCCTACTAAAAACCATGTTTTCTTCATCTTTTGCAATTCCTTTTTTAGTTGTTATTCCAGGGACAAGTGCCCTGTGTCCGGAATGCAAAAGTAACGTATGGGGATAAGGCAGCCTCAAAAAGAGACTGACATTTGTCTGACAATCCACAAAAGTCAGTCAAATGTCAGTTTTCCCGTCCCACTGCCGGTTATCGACAAGCATTCTGCTTCTTTCTCAGTTCATAGTTTTTCCCTCTTTCCGACGTTATTTCCCAGTCGGACGATTCGTGCAGTTCGTTCCTGAGCCGGCGTATCGTGGTATAAAGTGTCTCTGCGGCATTGTCCTTGTTGGGCCATAGTGCATCACAAATCTCCTGTTTGGTCAGTCTGTGGCCGGGGGCCTTCATGAACATCTCCATCAGCTGTTCCTGCATCGGAGTGAGATGGAGCGGCATAACGGGCATCTCTACCGCCGCTGCCTTTCTGTTCTTGATAGAGAGCAGCAGGGAAAGGAGGGTTCCCAGACCAAACAACAAGGAAAGACGCTGGTCGGACAGGCTCCACACAAAGGTCACAGAGCAGTCGGCCCTTCCTTCCATCCTTACCTCAAAATCATCGTCATCGGGTGTGATGTGGTAGGCGATAAAAGCTTTGGAGCGCAATGCCTCTGTCTTAATATGCTGTTGAAAGATGGGGTCATCAATGGTCAGCACCTTGCCCTCGACAGCAGGAGAAGACGACGTCAACAAGCGATAAGCCTTTATGGAGTCCTGTTTCATCCGCTCGTAGCCTCTATCCTTTATCGTCAACGAAAGTGCCTGAATCAAATCGGCATCCAGACACCGTTGGGCCCTATCGTAACTGGCAACACTGCTTATGACGGTCATCACCAGCAGTATGAAAAACACAATCAACGGAAGTTTTCTCATGGCTATCCTTTCTTTATTTTACCACAAAGCCAACTTGTGTCTAAAAAATTATTCTGTGCAGAGCGGCGATGCCTGCACGAACGAGAAAGTATCAAATATATCTCCGGCAGTCACGCCTATCTGCACCTTTCGCACAAAGCTGTGGTTAGGAACGAAAA
>SFDG01000012.1 GCA_004558305.1 Phocaeicola plebeius | reverse complement strand
GGGCACTTCTAAATTACTAAATTTCCGTGACATTCGGAAATTCTCAAAGCCTTTTTTGTGCCCCAATCTATGCCATCAGCCTAAATCCGAAACTTGAGTAATTATGGCGCAAAGGTCGTGATTAGATTTCATACCGACAAAATAAGGATTGGATGCTTACGTGACAACGTGACAACGGTATATATAGAAAATCCCCCAAACGGGAAATTCGCTTACTATATAGTTCGTTAATTTCCATTTCCACGGTTTTTTATAGTATATGTTGTCACGTTGTCACGCCCTCCCGGCTGCGATGCTCAACGCAGATACCTGAGATGCCCATCGCAGATACCTGCAAGAGCCAACGCAGATACCTGCGCTTTTTGAGAACCATCCAATCAGTAACCAATAATCATGATAGCAATGACAAAAGCCCAAATTTCACCTGTTTATCAAAGATAATTCCATAATTCTTAGGCAGTTTGAAAATTTTTTCCTACATTTGCCATCGATTAAATGCTTCTCTTACCAAGAGAAGAAGACCTTTCCCGACATCATCGTTTTTCCTCCTTCCTTTATGCTATGGCACTGATCACCTTTCGGTTGGCACAGTCGACATGGGTGTTTCCGAACGACTTCAGATAGATGCGCGTCGAAGGGATGGTTCTGCGGAGTGAGTCCCTGCCGGACAGCCTGGTTGTAGACGGCACGCTGGTTGCGCATATAGAAAGAGGTGGTGTTCGGACATAGCCCCCGGTTTTTCAGATAGGTCTCGTGGCTGCTCATCAGCGAAGTGTCGATGTCATCGAGATTGTTTACATACCTATTTAATATATGAGCTGAGAGAACTTGGCTGAGCGCGTTTTCTTCCGAAATCTGTCCTCATTCTCAGTTTTTGGTTGTATCTTTGACCACCGAAACAATAATTGAGAACGCTACCTATTTTTACAGAGATATGAAACAACATCCGCAACTACTCGTCTACAAGGCTTCGGCCGGCTCCGGAAAGACTTTCACGCTGGCGGTACACTATATCCGCCAGTTGATGGAGGACCCGCGTGCTTACCGCAAGATATTGGCTGTCACCTTTACCAACAAGGCTACAGCGGAGATGAAAAACCGTATCTTGAGCCAGTTGTACGGCCTTGCTCAAGGGGATTCCGCCTCCGACGGCTACCTGAAGGTGCTGCAAGCGGCGACCGGGCAGGAAGAAGCGGCCCTGCGCCGCACGGCTGCAGAAGCCCTGCAGAACATTCTTCACGACTACAGCCGTTTCCGCATAGAGACCATCGACTCGTTTTTCCAGTCGGTGATGCGGAACCTGGCCCGCGAACTGGAACTGGGAGCCAACCTGTCCATCGAGCTGAACAATGCGGAGGTGCTGGACGATGCGGTGGATTCGCTCATCGAAAAGCTGGACAGACGCTCGCCGGTGCTGTCGTGGCTGTTGGACTTCATCGAGGAACGGATTGCCAGTGACAAGAGCTGGAAGATGGCCCGTGAGGTGAAGGGGTTCGGACAGAACATTTTCAACGAGCAGTATATCGAAAAGGGGGCGCAGGTACGCCAGCGGCTGGAAGACCCGTCGTTCATCCCTTCTTTCCGTCGACAGCTGGAGGAACTGCGAACCGAAGCCCTGGAACAGATGAAAGGATTTGCCGACCAGTTCAAGGGTATGCTGGAGCTGAACGGACTCTCGCCCAACGACCTGAAGAGCGGTAGTCGCGGGATAGGCAGCTATTTCAACAAACTGGCCATCGGAAAGCTGAGCGACGATGTCTGCAATGCAACCGTCATGAAATGCCTGTCGAGTCCGGAGGAGTGGACCACGAAGACATCTCCCCATCGCAGCAACATCCTCCAGCTGGCAGGAAACGAACTGATTCCCCTGCTGCAGACGGCGGAAAAGTTTCGTCCGAACAACCTACGCATCCTCAACTCGTGTGACCTGACTTTGCGATACCTGAACCATTTGCGGCTGCTGGCGCACATCGACCGCGAAGTTCGCCTGCAGAACCAGTTGCACGGCCGTTTCCTCCTGTCGGACACCAATGCCTTGCTGCACGGCCTCATTCAGAAAGGAGATGCCTCGTTTGTCTACGAGAAAATCGGTACGACCATCGACACGGTGATGATTGACGAATTCCAGGACACCTCGCGGATGCAGTGGGAAAACTTCCGCCTACTGCTGGAAGAGAGCCTGGCACAGAAAGAGGGCAGCCTGCTGGTGGGCGACATCAAGCAGAGCATCTACCGCTGGCGCAACGGAGACTGGAAAATCCTGGCTGGTATCGGGAACGACCCTGCCTTCCGCATCCGCCCCTGTACGCTGGACACCAACTGGCGCAGCGAGGCCCGCATCGTTCGTTTCAACAATGCCTTGTTCAGTGCCGCCTGCCAGGTCTTGTCCGAGCGTTTCCAGAACGAACATGGCGTTGCCTGCGAGGAACTGGAGGCCGCCTATAGCGATGTCCGCCAGCGTACGGCCCAACCAGACGAACAAGGATTCGTGCGGCTGCGGTTCCTGGCCGACACCGATGCCCATCCTTACGCCGAGACGCAACTGTACGAACTGGCCCAGGAAACCCGCCGACTGGTGGATAGCGGTGTCCGGACCTCGGACATCGCGATCCTGGTACGAAAGAACCGTACCATTCCTACCATCGCCGACTACTTCGAGCAGCATACTCCCTTCCGCATCGTGTCGGACGAAGCTTTCCGGCTGGATGCCTCGCTCGCCCTGAACACAATGATGGATGCCTTGCGCTACCTGACGCAACCCGACGACCGGATTGCCCTGGGACGGCTGGCCCTCACCTACCAGTGCGATATCCTGCACCGCCCCATCGACCGCAGCCTCCTGCTGCTGGACCATCCGGACCACTACCTGCCTGCCGCTTTCCTGCTGCAGCAGAATGACCTGCGGCTCCTGCCCCTCTATGAATTACTGGAGCGCCTGTTCGACCTCTTCGGCCTGCAGGCCATCGAGCACCAGGATGCCTATCTCTGTGCCTTCTACGATGCCGTGACGCAGTACCTGACGGACCACTCGTCCGACCCGACCGCCTTCCTGACCTACTGGGACGAAAAGATGGGGGCTAAAACCATCCCTTCGGGCGAACTGGAGGGCATCCGCATTCTTTCCATCCACAAGTCGAAAGGGCTGGAGTACCACACCGTGCTGCTGCCTTTCTGCGACTGGAAGATGGAGAACGAGACATTCAATCACCTGATATGGTGTACTCCTGACGGAAAGGGACAAGGTATCGCCCCGTTCGACGAGCTGGACCTGGTCCCCGTGAACTACTCGGCTACCATGGCAGCCTCGATTTTCCGGAGCAGCTATACCGAGGAGCAGCTACAGCTCTGGGTGGACAACCTGAACCTCCTCTATGTGGCCTTTACCCGCGCCTGCAAGAACCTGATCGTATGGGGGAAGCAGAACCAGCGCAACACGGTGTCGGAACTGCTGGCGGAGGCCTTGCCCCGGATGGAGCAGGAGCTGGACCTGCAGCATCCGGATCCGGAGGAAGCGGACGATGAGTCCTTGAGCTACGAACTGGGAAGACTCTGTCCCTCGAAAGCCCCGACCGCTCCTACATCGGGCAACCGGCTGACGACGCCGGGGACTGCTGTGGCCCTGCGCATCGAGTCGTTACAGACACACGTAGAATTCCGCCAGTCGAACCAGTCGGCTGCGTTCCTGCAAGGCGACGAAGAAGAAGAAGCCGCCAGCCGGCAGTACATCCGCCAAGGACAGTTGCTGCATGCCGTCTTCGCCTCAATCGGCCAGGCCAGCGACCTGACACAGGCCCTGGCCCGCCTGCGTTTTGAGGGGGTCATTGCTACCGAACAGCAGGAACAGCAGGTGCGCCAACTGGCCGAGTGGGCACTGAACCACCCTCAGGTAAAAAGCTGGTACGACGGCAGCTGGACCCTCTACAACGAGTGTTCCATCCTCTTTACCGATGCGGACGGCCAAGTAAAGACCCAACGGCCGGACCGCGTCATGATGAAAGGGGGAAAGGTGGTCGTCGTGGACTTCAAGTTCGGGAAACCGAAAGAACGTTACCAGCAACAGGTCAGCGACTACATGCAGTTGCTGAAGGGGATGGGCTATCCGCACGTGGAGGGATACCTCTGGTACGTGTTCCGCAACGAAATAGAGCCTGTCACCCTCTCGTGAGTCTTCCTACTTTCTTACCACTTATCCAACCCAAAAGAACCAACGATGGAAACATTCCTGCAACAAGTAGCACACGATTTATACCAAAAGACTGGCGGCGACCTCAGCCGCGTGGCCTTGGTCTTCCCCAACAAACGGGCCGGCCTGTTCTTCAACGAATGCCTGGCCCGCGAAACCGACCATCCCGTGTGGTCGCCTGCCTATATCAGTATCAGTGACCTTTTCCGCTCGGCCTCCTCGCTCACCGTAGGCGACCCCATCCAACTGGTCTGTCTTCTCTACAAGGTCTTTACCCGGACGACCGGCAGCCAGGAAACCCTGGATGACTTCTACTTCTGGGGCGAACTGCTCATCAGTGACTTCGATGATGCCGACAAGAACCTGGTGGACACCGATGCCCTGTTCAGCAACCTCAAGGACCTCAATGCCCTGACCGACCACTACGAGTTCCTCGAAGAGGGGCAGCGGGAAGCATTGAGCCAGTTTTTCCACCATTTCTCGATGGAGCAGACCACCGAACTGAAACGGCGGTTCATCTCCCTCTGGGAGGCATTAGGGGATATCTACACCGAGTTCAAAGCATTGCTGGACAGCCAGCAGATAGCTTACGAGGGGATGCTCTACCGGCGGGTCATTGAGGAACTCGACACGGAGCAACTGCCCTACAGGACCTACGTGTTCGTGGGGTTCAATGTGCTGAACCGCGTGGAACACCGCCTGTTCAGCCGCCTGCAGCAGGCGGGGAAGGCCCTGTTCTATTGGGACTACGACACGTTCTACCTGAACCGCCGCCCGCACGAGGCGGGCGAATTCATCCGGCGGAACCTACGCGATTTCCCGGCCGAACTGCCCCCAGCATCGTTCAGCCACCTGGACCGGCCCAAAGAGGTGACGTTCATCGAATCGCCCACGGAGAACGGACAGGTGCGCTACCTGCCCCAATGGCTCCGCGAAAACCTGACCACTCCAGAAAAGGAAACTGCCGTGGTGCTCTGCAACGAATCCCTGCTGCAGTCGACCCTTCATGCCTTGCCCGAGAATGTACGGCACCTGAACGTGACCATGGGATTCCCCCTCTCCCACACCCCGGCCTACAGTTTCGTCAGCACCCTGTTGAACCTCTACACCGACGGATATCGTCCGCACACCGGACGCTATCTCTACAACGAGGTACTGAGCGTACTGAAGCACCCGTACACCCACTTGCTCTCTCCCCTGGCCGGAGAACTGCTGCACACACTGACGGCCGACAACCGCTTCTATCCGTTCCCGTCCGAACTGCAGAAGGACGAGGCATTGACGGCCCTGTTCACCCCTGCCGAAACCCCGCTGCAGATGTGCCGACAAGTGGCAGCTGCCTTGCAGGCCGTGGGCTGCCGCTACCGGAACGAAACGGCAGCCTCCGATGCCACGTACGACCAGCTGTACCGGGAAGCCCTGTTCCAGGCCTACACCCGGACCTGCCGGTTCGTCCGCCTGATTGAAAGCGGCGACCTGTCGGTGCAGCCCGGCACCTTGAAACGCCTTGTTACCCGCGTAATGGGCAATGCCTCTATCCCTTTTCACGGAGAGCCGGCTATCGGGCTACAGGTGATGGGGGTACTGGAAACCCGTAACCTGGACTTCCGCCATCTGCTCCTTCTGTCGGTCAACGAAGGACAGCTGCCCAAGACCGGCGGCGATGCCTCCTTCATCCCCTACAACCTGCGGAAGGCCTTCGGTATGACCACTATTGACCACAAGATAGCGGTATATGCCTACTATTTCTACCGCCTCCTGCAACGGGCCGAGAAAGTGACCCTGATGTACAACACTGCTTCCGACGGCATCAACCGAGGGGAGATGTCGCGCTTCCTACTCCAGTTCCTGGTGGAATGGGACCACCCCGTCCGACGCCTGCAGCTCCAAGCCGGCCAGTCCCCCCATAGCGGCGCACCGATGACAGCCGTCAAGACACCTGCCGTCCTGCGGCGGATGGTGGAGTTGTTCGACCTCCGGAACAACCCGAAAGCCCTGCTTTCGCCCACGGCCCTCAATACCTACCTGGATTGTCCCTTGAAATTCTACCTGCGTTATGTCGCCCAGCTGACCGCCCCCGACGAAGTCACCGCCGAAGTGGATGCCGCCAAGTTCGGCAGCATTTTCCACTATGCCGCCGAACACATCTACAAAGACCTGACAGCGCATGGCAAGGTGATCCAGCCGACCGACCTGGATGCCCTGCTGAAAGACGAGGTGCGGCTGCGCAATTATGTAGACAACGGATTCAAGGAACTGTTCTTCCACGTAGCCCCCGATGTGCAGCCGGAATACGACGGTACGCAGTTGGTGAATGCCGAAGTCATCCTGCGCTATGTGCGCCAGCTCTTGCGCCACGACCGCCAGTATGCCCCCTTCACCTTCGTGCAGTCTGAAAAGTTCGTCCAGGAAGATGTTCAGTTGACGATTCCCGGCCTGCCCCAGCTGTACACCCGTATCGGGGGAATCATCGACCGCATTGACAGCAAGGACGGCGTGTTCCGCATCGTGGACTACAAGACCGGCGGCAAGCCCGACATTCCCGCTTCCATTGCCTCCCTGTTCACCCCCGACAAGAAACGGTCGGGCTATGTCTTCCAGACCTTCCTCTACGCCGCCATTGTCAGCCGGAAGCTGCGGGAAGCGAACATCTCCCTGCAGGTGGCCCCGTCGCTGCTCTACATCCACCAGGCAGCCGGAGAAAACTACTCCCCAGTAATCCAGATGGGTGAAGCGCGAAAGGAGAAAGAACCCGTCTTCGATTTTGCGCGGTACGAAGAAGCCTTCCGGGAGGCGCTGAACGAGCTGCTGGAACAGATGTTCCATCCCGGCCTCCCATTTACGCCCACCGACATCGAAGAAAAATGCGAGTACTGCGACTTCCGCCGCCTGTGCGGACGATGACTGCAAAAAAAAAATCGAAAAAAAAATGGGGGTTCCGTGAACAAACTCCGAAAGACAAACGTTTATATGACGTTTTTCATAGTAATAGATTGATAGTTTGTGCCCGCTTGCGAAAGTGAGTGCAGGCGATTAGGCAATAGCGTTTGTCTAAAAAAAGAAGAGACAGTATCCCCAACTGTCTCTTTTTTCTTATTCATGAAGGTAGGAAGCCAGTTCCTTCGGAGTGATGTTCATCGCCACCACTCTCCCTTCGCGGTCGAGAAGGTAATTCTTGAATCCCTGTTCCAGGTGATATGCCTGAAAGACGGCTGAACCTGTACCTTCTGTTTCAATGTGGCAATCGGCCTCGGAAAGACCGTCCTGACGGATGCTGGCCTTGCTGACGGACGCATACCGGTCGAATGAAACAGAAATCATCTTCACCCGGTCGTCTTGGCCGACCTGATGACTCAATGCAGCATTTTGTGCTCGGGACGCTGCATCATAACTTGCCCAAAAGCTCAGTAACGTATACCGTCCGGCAGCATCGTGCAGGCTGAGCGGCTGCACTTGATTACAGAGCACCAATTCCGGAGCCAGATCTCCGGGAACCAGTCGTTCTGCCGATACACTCTCTTTCTCGAAGGAAAGAGAGAGAAAGGAACTGAACACTAATACAACAAAAACCCCTTTTACACTTTTAATCATGTAACTTGATTTTAGTTAATACTATCCGGGAACTGCCTTTCACAGTGGTTTCAACCCGGAACATTGCTTGTCTCAGGCAGAGCCGCAGCTCCTGCCTCCTGTAAGAAACCGCTGCAAAGATAGGGGTTTTGGAGATTCACGCCTACAAAATAAGGCGAAAAATATGTTTTTTAGCATGTTTTCATGATATAGAACAAGAAAAAGGGGGTTTTTAAACCAAAAAGTCGATGTGAACGCGGCATCTTACAGCCCTCTTCACACCGACTTCTGCATGTATTTGTCTTACTGTTTCTTGCTGGCAGAACGCCCGCCACTGCGCCTGCGGCCTCCGCCCGAAGCACCCTTCTTCCGTCCGCCTCCTCCCTTGCGGGCAGCTCCCGCTCGGGGATTATAGGCCGGCGATTCACCCAGTTCGGAGGGAACTGCAATCTTATAGATTTCCTTTTCCAGGAAATCCTCAATCTGCTTGAACCGGGTCTGTTCGTTCTCGTTGACGAAGGTGATGGCACACCCGTCGTTGTTGGCGCGGGCCGTACGACCGATGCGATGGACATAGTCCTCGCAGTCGTGCGGCACATCGTAGTTGATGACCAGGCGGATGTCATCGATATCAATCCCTCGGGCCACAATATCAGTGGCCACCAGCAAGTTGATACGTCCGTTCCGGAATTCGTGCATGATTTCGTCCCGCTGGCTCTGCTCCAGGTCGGAATGCATTTCCCCTACATTCAGGTTCATCCGTTTGAGTGCCTTCGCCACCTCCTTCACCTTCAGTTTCGAGGAAGCGAAGACGATGACCCGCTCGGGAGCCTGGTCACGGAACAGGCTCTGCACGATGCCCAACTTCTGGGCCTCATAGCAGACATACGCCGCCTGGATGATCTTCTCGGCCGGTTTGGAAACCGCCAGCTTCACTTCCACCGGGTCGCACAGGATGTTCTGCGCCAGCTGCTGAATCTTGGCGGGCATGGTAGCCGAGAACATGATGGTCTGACGCTCCTTGGGCAAATACTTCACAATCTGCATGATGTCATCGTAGAACCCCATGTCGAGCATACGGTCGGCCTCATCCAGAATGAAAAACGACACCCGTGACAAATCGACATAGCCCAGACTTAGGTGACTGATGAGGCGGCCCGGTGTGGCAACCACCACATCCGCTCCCAGTGTCAGACCCTTCTTCTCCTGCTCGAAGCGGATGCCGTCGTTGCCGCCATAGATGGCCACGCTGGACACCGGCATGAAATAGGAGAAACCCTCCATCTGCTGGTCAATCTGCTGGGCCAGTTCGCGGGTAGGTGCCATGACCAGGCAATTAATAGCCTCCTCGGGATAGCCCCCCTTGCTGAGCTGGTTGATGACCGGCAGCAAGTAGGCCGCCGTCTTGCCCGTACCGGTCTGGGCCACCCCTATCAGGTCCTTGCCTTCGAGAATGACCGGAATGGTATGTTCCTGTACCGGCGTGCATTCTTCGAACTGCATGGCATCGAGGGCATCCAGCACACTATCTTCTAAATTCAGTTCTGAAAACTTCATGATGTCTTTTCTTTAAATTGATGGTTTCATTACTTACGGTTGGCCTCCTCGTCGAGATACGAATCCTTGAAGCCGAGGAAATACAGCACGCCGTCCAGCCCGATGGTGCTGATGGACTGTTGTGCATTGGCCTTCACCTTGGGCTTGGCATGGAACGCGATACCCAGTCCGGCAATGGACAGCATCGGCAGGTCGTTGGCACCGTCGCCCACCGCAATGGTCTGGGCAATGTCCACGTTCTCCACCTGGGCCAGCAGCTGCAACAGTTCGGCCTTGCGGCGTCCGTCCACAATATCCCCCTTGTAACGGCCGGTGAGCTTCCCGTCCTCCACCTCCAGGTTGTTGGCATAGACATAGTCGATACCGAACTTCTGCTTGAGGTAATTGCCGAAATAGGTGAATCCGCCGGAAAGGATGGCAATCTTGTAGCCGTACTTCTTCAGCACGTACATCAACCGTTCCACTCCTTCCGTGATGGGCAGGTGCTCGGCAATGTCCTTCATGACACTTTCGTCGAGTCCCTTCAGCAAGGCCACCCGTTCGGTAAAGCTCTCCTTGAAATCGATTTCTCCCCGCATCGCCCGTTCCGTGATGGCCTTCACCTGGTCGCCCACACCGGCACGCATCGCCAGTTCATCGATGACCTCCGTCTCGATGAGGGTGGAATCCATATCGAAACAGATGAGGCGACGCATACGGCGGTACATCGTATCCTGCTGGAACGAGAAATCCATCCCTAAGGACGAGCTCAGCTCCATGAGCTTGCGCTGCAGTTCTTCGCGGTTGCGGGGAGTGCCACGGACCGAGAACTCGATACAGGCACGCACCTTGGCCAACTGCTCGTCGAGGGGCACACGGCCCGTAAGTCGGCGGATGGCATCGATGTTCAGTCCCTGCTCGGCCAGCAAGGCAGTGGCACCGGCAATCTGCTCCGCCGTGAGCTTCCTTCCCAGCAAGGTCAGGATGTATCGGTTCTTGCCCTGCATGTTCACCCACTCCTCGTACTCTCCGGGGACGACAGGATAGAAACGGAGGTTAATTCCAAGGTCGGAAGCCTTGAAGAGCAGGTCCTTCATGACATTCCCCGAATCTTTCTCGGCACACTTGAACAGGATGCCCAGCGAAAGCGTATTGTGAATGTCGGCCTGGCCGATATCGAGAATGTCCACTTCGTATCTCGAAAGGATTTCGGTGATGGAGGCCGTCAGTCCCGGGCGGTCCATGCCGTGGATGCGTATCAGTATGAGTTCGGTTGCTTGTTCCATGAATAAATCTATAAATGCTTATTGTAAACGAATCTGATAACTAAGCTCACCTGCCGTCGAAACATCGACCATCACATTGTAACAGGACGAGGCATCGGGCACACAGAGCGTGGCCAGGTAATGATAGCCACGGGTATCTACACCGACAAACTCCATGTCCGACAGGATGGATGAATGAAGGAAATCTTCCGGCACCATTTCTGACAGCATCTCCTTGCGGATATCCTTGCCGAACAGCCGGCGGGTACCCTGATAGACACAGATGTGAATGACATTGTCATAATAGACATTGTCCACGAAGATTCCCTCTTCGGTCATGACAGGGCGCACCACCTTCTTGCTGGTGGGATTGATGTACGCATAGCCCCGGTAGCGGATTCCCTGAAACTCAATGACTGAATCTTTCCGAAGCACCTCGCGGACCAAGGTGTCGCGGGGCACTACCACCGACCCGAAAGGAAGACTGTCGTTCTCCAGCTTGCGCAACGAAAGAAGGTCACCCATGGCCGTATAAAAGCGGAAGCTATGCCCCTGAAGCTCCTGGATAGGATACTTCACCTGTTCCGCCCCATAGGTCACCAGCGTATCGTTTATCACCCGGAAATGAAGCGGCACATTGACCTGGGTGGCGAAGTAGACGCTGTCGCCCTTCACCTTCAGGAAAGGCACTTCGCTGTCCTCGTCGATCCAGACCCCTTGCAACAGACGGACAGACTCGACGTTGTCTTCCTCGGCCTGTTCCGCACCGGCTCCGTGTGTCGAATGTCCGCAGGCACACAGACAGCCCAGGATAAGCAACATCCCTGCCCATCGATGTATCCGTCCGTTTCCAAGTATTGCTATCTTCATTGAGTTTTTCATTTTAACGGCACAAAAATAGTACAAAAATCGCTTTCTACCGAAAAATTACGGTAGAAAGATAGAAAAGAATCCAAGAAATTCCGTATTTTTGCAATATGAATGAATTGTATAAGCACATAGAAGTTTTATTGCTCGAAAACGATTGCGTCATCGTTCCGGGATTGGGCGGCTTCATCGCCCACTATCGGTCGGCCGTGCAGAAAGGCGACGGCCGGTTCCAGCCCCCCATGCGTTCCATCGGCTTCAATCCCCAGCTGGTGATGAACGACGGACTGCTGGTACAATCGTACATGCAGACTTACAATACTGACTTTCCGGATGCGACCCGCAAGATCGAGAAAGTGGTATCGGAACTGAAGGAGGAGCTGTACCAGCACGGACAGGCCACCTTTGGTCATGTCGGTACATTATATTATAATATGAACGGGGTGTATGAGTTCGCCCCTTCCTCCGACCATTTCTTTACTCCTTCCCTCTACGGACTGGACGGATTTGACTGTACACCGCTATTGGCCCTGCCGGCAGCCACACTGCAGCCGCAGGTTCCGCCTGTGCTACAGGAAACCTCCCGACAGCCGGACGAACAGACGATTTCCTCCCGCCAACGTCGGCCTTTCCGCCACTGGTGGCAGAACGCCGCAGCTGCTGTAGCTGCCATCCTGCTGTTTTTCGTTCTGTCCGTTCCGGTAGAGAACACCTATGTCGAAGAAACAAACTACGCGTCGCTGGGATCTGCCAGCCTGTTTGAGGCCATCCGCAACCAGTCAATGGCTTCTACGGTCAAGATTCCGCGTGAAATCCCTGCAACAGAGGGGCAACAGTCCCAAACCGTCAACCGGCAGCGAAGCAATGTCAATACCCTGAAACCGGTGAAAGTGTCGACCGAAAAGGTCAGCGCACCGAAAGAACCGGTGAAGGAAGCGACCAAAGAGCCGATGAAGGAAGCCGTCAAGGAGCCGGTGAAGGCAGCCGCTAACACAACCGTCAAAGAGACACCGAAGGCAGTGTCCCCGGCTGCGGGCAAGCGTTACTATGTCATCGTAGCCAGTCTGGGCAGCCGGGCAGATGCCCGGAAAGAAATCGAGCGGCTGGCCCAGATGGGCTATCCCGACGCTACCCTCGTGGAAAGGGACGGAAAGTTCCGTGTCGCCCTCTCCGAGCACACACAATCGGCCGCTGCCTACCGGCAAGTGAATGAACTGAAGACCATCGAACGGTTCCGTTCCGCATGGGTCTATACCGCTAACCATTAATCCCCCGCACATGAAACGAGTGAGATGTCCCAAATGTGACCATTACATCCAATTCGACGAAACGAAATACGAAGAAGGCCAGTCCTTAGTGTTCGTCTGCGACGAATGCAAGAAACAATTCAGCATCCGTATCGGCAAATCGAAACTGAACGCGGCCAACCGCCGGCAGGAGCAGGCAGCAATGGACGAACAGGCCGGCACGGAAGAATACGGCAATGTCATCGTCATCGAGAACGCATTTGCCTACAAGCAGGTGTTCCCCTTGAAAGAAGGCGACAACCTGATCGGCCGCCGGAACCGGGGGACGGATATCGATGTGGCCGTAGAAACCAATGACCCGAGCATGGACCGCCGCCACTGTATCCTGAACGTCAAGCGCAACCGGCAAGGGGAACTGGTCTACACCTTGCGCGACAACAACAGCCTGACGGGCACCTTCGTCCATAACGACCTGCTGGGACCGAAAGACCGGCTGCGGGTGGAAGACGGTACGGTGTTCACCCTTGGCGCAACCACCCTGATACTACGAGAAGGGAAAGCGGAAAACTGATTCCCCCACCCCTGTTTTACAAGAACATACACCCAACCTATTAACTTAAATATTCTTCTATGGCCTTTACAAACAACGTGATGATTGTACGGCACCAGTTGCTGGAAAAACTGGTTGCCCTTTGGAAAGAGAACCAACTGATTGAAAAGATTGACCGTATTCCTTTGGAATTCAGCCCACGCCGCTCACAGCCCGTGGGCCGTTGCTGCATCCACAAGGAACGTGCCGTGACGAAATATAAGTCGCTCCCCCTGCTGGGATGGGACATGACGGACGAAACCGACGAACTGACTCCTCTTTCGGAATATGCCCGCAAGGCACTGGAACGCCGGGGCAAGCTGAAGGAGAACATCCTCTGTGTCATCGATGAAGCCTGCTCCTCGTGCGTGCAGGTCAACTACGAGGTAAGCAACCTTTGCCGGGGCTGTGTCGCCCGCAGTTGCTACATGAACTGTCCGAAAGGAGCCATCCACTTCAGCAAGAAGACCGGCCAGGCACAGATTGACCATGACACGTGCATCAGCTGCGGTATCTGCCACAAGAGCTGTCCGTATCATGCCATTGTCTACATCCCCGTCCCCTGCGAGGAAGCCTGTCCCGTAAAAGCCATCAGCAAGGACAAGCACAACATCGAGCACATCAACGAAGACAAGTGTATCTATTGCGGAAAGTGCCTGAATGCCTGTCCGTTCGGTGCCATCTTCGAAATTTCCCAGGTGTTCGACATTCTGGAAGACATCCGTGCCGGCCAGCAATTGATTGCCATCCCTGCCCCCGCCGTTCTGGGACAGTTCAAGGCCCCCATCGAACAAGTATACGGTGCCCTGAAAGAAATCGGCTTTGCCGATGTGATCGAGGTGGCAGAAGGAGCCATGGAAACCACCAGCACAGAAGGTGAGGAACTGCTGGAGAAGCTGGAAGAAGGACAGAAATTCATGACGACCTCCTGCTGTCCGTCGTACATCGAACTGGTGAACAAGCATGTGCCGGACATGAAGAAATACGTTTCCTCGACCGGATCGCCCATGTACTATGCGGCCCGCATCGCCAAGAAGAAATACCCGAATGCCAAGGTGGTCTTCATCGGTCCTTGCATCGCCAAGCGCAAGGAGGCCCAGCGCGACGAATGCGTGGACTACATCCTGACCTTCGAAGAACTCCATCCGCTGTTCCGCGGAATGGGCATCGACCTGGAGAAAGCCCATCCGTACATCGTGGCCTACCAATCGGTACGCGAAGCACACGGGTTTGCACAGGCAGGCGGCGTGGCCGGTGCCGTGCAGTCGTATCTGGGACCGAAAGCCAAGGGCATCAAGGTGCTGCAGTTCTCTGACTTCAACAAGAAATCCATCGGCCAGTTGCGTGCCTGGGCCAAGACGGGAAAAGTCGATGCCCAGTTCATCGAAATGATGGCCTGCGAAGGCGGCTGCGTGACGGGGCCCCGCACCTACAATGACCCCGTGTCGGGAAAGCGGCAGCTGAACCAGGACCTGCTGAAACGCACATTGACTTATCCGCAAGAGAATGACCCGCAATGATGCACAGCTCTTCCAAGAACTGACCGACCGCCTGTATCGGGAACAGGGACTGGATCCCGACGGCTACCGGTTCCTGCTGACCCACTGTGATGAGGAAGCCTTGGCCTGTCTGCAGGCCAAGGCACAAGCAGTGGCGCAGGCACATTTCGGCCGTCGTATCTTCATCCGCGGACTGATTGAGGTGAGCAATTTCTGCCGTAATGACTGCTACTATTGTGGCATCCGGCGGAGCAATCACCAACTGTGCCGTTACCGGCTTTCACGCGATGTCATCCTGGCTTCCTGCCGTGAAGGCTATCGGTTAGGATTCCGCACGTTTGTCCTTCAAGGCGGTGAGGACCCCTATCTGACCGACGAACGTGTGGAACAGCTGGTGGCCGACATCCGTCACGCCTTCCCCGATGCCGCCATCACGCTGTCGCTGGGAGAAAAATCCACCGAAGCCTACGAACGCTTCTTCCGCGCAGGTGCCAACCGCTACCTGCTGCGCCACGAAACCCACAACGCCGACCACTACCGCCAGCTGCATCCGGCAGCCCTCTCCCTCGACAACCGGCTGCGCTGCCTGAACGACCTGAAGCGCATCGGCTATCAGGTGGGAACAGGTATCATGATAGGCAGTCCGGGACAAACGGCCGACCATCTGGTGGAAGACCTCGTCTTCATCCAAGAATTCCGTCCCCAGATGATCGGCATCGGTCCGTTCCTGCCCCATCACGACACTCCCTTTGCCCAACAGCCTCCCGGCTCCCTGCTACAGACCCTGCTGCTGCTTTCCCTCTTCCGGCTGATGCATCCGGCCGCCTTGATTCCCTCGACGACGGCATTGGCCACACTGTCACCCGACGGACGGGAACAAGGCATACGGTCGGGGGCGAATGTCGTCATGCCCAACCTGTCCCCTCCGGACCATCGTGCCCAATATGCCCTCTACGACCACAAGGCGTCGATGGGGGCAGAAGCAGCCGAAGGACTGGCGTTGCTGGAAAAACGGCTGAACGCCATCGGCTATACCATCGATTACGGACGAGGAGACTTCTTACTACCATCAACTACCAACGAACATGAACTACCAACCTACATCGGCTAAAGCGGAAGAATTTATCCATCACGGAGAAATCCTCGCTACTCTCTCCTATGCCGAGGAGAACCGGAACAACCGCGAACTGGTCCGCTCCATCATCGAGAAGGCCCGCACCTGCAAGGGACTTTCACACCGCGAGGCAGCCGTCCTGCTGGAATGCACCGACGACGACTTGCTGCAGGAAATCTTTCAACTGGCCCGCGACATCAAGCAGCGGTTCTATGGTAACCGCATCGTGATGTTTGCACCGCTCTACCTCTCGAACTACTGCATCAACAGCTGTATCTATTGTCCTTATCATGCCAAGAACAAGACCATTCCCCGCCGCAAACTGACGCAGGAGGAAATCCGCCGCGAGGTCATCGCCCTTCAGGATATGGGACACAAGCGACTGGCACTGGAGGCCGGCGAAGACCCGCTCCACAACCCCATTGAATATATTCTGGAATCCATCCATACCATCTACGGCATCCATCACAAGAACGGGGCCATCCGCCGTGTCAATGTCAATATTGCCGCAACGACGGTCGAGAACTACCGCCGCCTTCACGAGGCGGGCATCGGTACCTATATCCTTTTCCAGGAAACCTACCACAAGGAGAATTACGAACGCCTCCATCCCCGGGGGCCGAAGAGCGATTATGCCTACCACACGGAAGCCATGGACCGTGCCATGCAAGGCGGCATCGACGATGTGGGAATCGGCGTACTGTTCGGCCTCAACACGTACCGTTACGACTTCGTGGGACTGCTGATGCATGCGGAGCACCTGGAAGCCACCTACGGAGTGGGACCGCACACCGTCAGTGTTCCCCGTATCTGCTCGGCAGACGACATCGACAAGGCAGATTTCAAAGATGCCATCTCCGACGAGATTTTCCAGAAGATTGTGGCCGTCATCCGTATCAGTGTGCCCTACACCGGCATGATCATCTCCACCCGCGAGTCGCAAGCCTCGCGCGAGAAAGTGCTGGAGCTGGGCGTATCGCAAATCAGCGGCGGGTCGCGTACCAGCGTAGGCGGCTATGCGGAAACATCAGCAGACATCCCCGTAGAAGATTCGGCACAGTTCGATGTAAGCGACACCCGAACCCTCGATGAAATCGTGCGCTGGCTGCTCCAATTGGGCTATATCCCCAGCTTCTGCACGGCCTGTTATCGCGAAGGGCGCACCGGCGACCGCTTCATGTCGCTCGTCAAGACCGGACAGATAGCCAACTGTTGTGCCCCGAATGCACTCATGACCCTACAGGAATACCTCTGCGACTATGCCTCTCCAGAGACACGCGAACTGGGTGTCCAGATGATCCGCGAGCAGATGGAACAGATTCCCAATCCTGCCATCCGCCGACGCGCACTGGAGAACCTGGAGCGTATCGTACAAGGCCAGCGAGATTTCCGGTTTTAGCAGTTGCCGGTACCGGTCCAAGCATTTGTATCACCATTCTTTCCAGTATATCATACCCCATGAATACCCCCCGTTCCAACCGACTCCACATCGCATTGCTGGGCAAGCGCAACAGCGGAAAATCCTCCCTTGTCAATGCCCTGACCCAGCAGGAAACCGCCCTCGTATCCCCCGTTGCCGGTACCACCACCGATCCGGTCTATAAAGCCATGGAAATCCACGGCATCGGTCCCTGTGTGTTCATCGATACCGCCGGATTCGATGACGAAGGCGACTTAGGCACCCGGCGCATCGAACTGACGAAAAAAGCCCTGCAGCGAGCCGATATGGCCCTCATGGTCTGTACCGGTGAGCACATCGGCCAGGAACTGGAATGGGCCAAGGCACTGGCAGAGAAACACACCCCGGTCGTATGGGTCCTGAACAAAGCCGACCAGCTGCCCTATCCGGAGGAAACTGCCCGCCTCATAGAGCAGCAATGCGGCCAGCCCCCTTTGGTGACCAGCGTCCTGCGGGGGGAAGGCATCGCCGCCATCCGGCAAGCCCTGATCGAACGACAGCCCGATGACAGTGCGGCTTCCGGGATTGTGGGCCACTTGGTGTCACCGGGCGACACGGTGCTGCTGGTCATGCCGCAGGACCTGCAGGCCCCCAAGGGGCGGCTCATCCAGCCTCAGGTGCAGACATTGCGCGAACTGCTCGACCGCCAATGCCTGGCCCTGTGCTGTACGACCGCCCAACTCGACTCCCTGCTGGCTCAGCTGACCCGACCGCCCCAGCTCATCATCACCGACTCACAGGTGTTCCGCACCGTATATGAAAAGAAGCCGGCCGAAAGCCGCCTGACTTCCTTCTCGGTCCTGTTCGCCCACTACAAGGGAGACATACAGACCTTCGTGGACGGAGCGGCTGCCATTGACCGGCTGACCGAAACGTCGCGGGTACTGATAGCCGAAGCCTGTACCCATGCTCCCCTGACGGAAGACATCGGACGCGAAAAAATCCCTGCCCTCCTGCGCAAGCGCATCGGACAGGGATTACAAATAGACATTGTGGCCGGTACAGACTTTCCGGAGGACCTTCGGCCCTACGACCTTGTCATTCACTGCGGTGCCTGCATGTTCAACCGCAAGTATGTCCTCCACCGCATTGCCTCGGCACAGGCCCAAGGGGTACCCATCACCAACTACGGGGTGACGATTGCCCACCTCACAGGCATTCTCGACAAGATCGACTATTGACGGATGGGGGGCATTACTTGATGTCCCCCATCATCTTTTCCAGCTTACCGGTAAAGAGGAACAGGACAATGGCAGATGCCCCGCTCAAGGCCACGAAAATCAGGAAGAAGTCGAACAGGTTGTTCACCGAGTAGCCCAAGAAGGACTTTTGGATTCCTTCTTCCGGATACAAGCCGCTCAGCAGTCCTGCAAACTTGTTGGCCGCTGAGGTACTGAGGTACCACACTCCCATCAGCAACGACGAGAACCGGGCAGGAGACAACTTGTAGACCAGCGAAAGGCCGATGGGGGCCAGACACAACTCGCCCATGGTATGGATGAAATACAGACCAGTGAGCCACACCATGCTGACCTTGATGCCCGGTTCTACATTCTTCACTCCAAAAGCGATGAACAAGTAGCCCAAAGCCAGAAGCAGCAGTCCCAACGACTGCTTGCGAGGAGAACTCGGTTCCCAGCCATGACGGCCCAGGAACGACCACAGAGAAGCAAAAAGCGGAGCCAGAATGACAATCATCGTCGCATTGAACGACTGGAAATAGGATGCCGGCATCTCCCATCCGAGAATCATACGGTCGGTCTGTTCGTCTGCAAAGAAAGTGAGTGAAGCACCTGCCTGCTCGTAAGCCGCCCAAAAGAAAATGACAAAGAAAGCAATGATGTAGATGACCCCGATATGTGTCTTTTCTTGACGGGTCAGGCTACGGTCGGTGATAATGGCCAAGGGAATGACGATGACCGTCGCATAGATGAGCGACCCTATCCAGTCGGCACCGGCCCAAAGGCCATCGCCGGCTCCGCTCCAATTGAACGAGAACAGCAAAGTCAGCAGCAGGATGCCTACCGCCATGACAACCGTATGCGATGAACCTTCTTTCCGAGGTTCAGCCGTACGGACCTCCGCCTGCGCCTGGCGCACCGGCGGCATCCCGATGGGGCGGCCTTCCGGATCCACCACATAGCGGCCCCTGAAACACTGGAAAACGACGGCCGCCAGCATCATACCGATACTGGAGGCCAGGAATCCCCACTTGAAATCCTCGGGATGTCCCGTGTTGCCCACCAGTCCGCAGACCAACGGGGCAATCATGGACCCCAGGTTCACCCCCATATAGAAAATGGTAAAGGCAGCATCCTTGCGCGAATCATCGGGTGTGTAGAGATGGCCCACCATCGTAGAGATGTTGGGCTTGAAAAAGCCGTTGCCCAGCACCAGCAGTCCCAGGCCTGCAAACATCAGCCACTTGGCCAGGGCCACATCCTGAAAATAGCAGGCACTCGCAAACAGCAGCAGCTGTCCCACCGCCATGACCAGTGCTCCGGTCACGATCGACCGGCAGTTGCCCCAATACCGGTCGGCCATGTACCCGCCGATGAGCGGAGTCAGATACACCAGTCCGGTGTAACTGCCGTACACTTCCGATGCCAGTTCCTTGTCGAAGAGCAACGCCTGTACCATATACAACATGAACAATGCCCGCATACCATAGTAGCTGAACCGCTCCCACATTTCGGTCACAAAGAGAAGATAAAGTCCTTTAGGATGTCCTTTTTTCATAACTATATTTTTAATAGATTGCATACTGCCAACAAATATACGGACAAAAAACGGGAATGACAACATTTTGCGAAAAATAGGACACTTGGCGACCGAAGAAATCCCGTACCTTTGCAGCGAAATTATGTACTTATACCTACAACATCTATGACCATCAAGACATTAGCGAATATACTACTGGCTTTTCTTGTCATCTGCTCCACAGCAGCTTGCGACATGCTGGAGAGCCATCCGTACGACACCCGAGTGACGGGCGAGACCGGCATCAACGCAAAAAACATCCAACGCATCGAATCCCTGCTGAAAGGACGGGAATCCTTCCGGTTCGCCGTCATCAGCGACACGCAGCGATGGTATGACGCCACGGTCGATGCCGTCAACTCCATCCGTGACCGGCAAGACATCGACTTTGTGCTGCACGGAGGCGACCAGTCGGACTTTGGAGTGACCAAGGAATTCCTATGGATGCGCGACATCATGAACCGACTGGATGTGCCGTACGTATGTGCCATCGGCAACCACGACTGCCTGGGAACAGGACGGGATGTGTTCCGGACGGTATACGGCGACACGAATTTTGCCTTTACGGCAGGCGACATGCGTTTCATCTGCCTGAACACCAACGCACTGGAATACGACTATTCAGAGCCTGTACCCGATTTCAACTTCATGACCGCCCAGTTGGACAAGATGCAGCAAGACTCGCTGACCCGCTGTGCCTTCCTGATGCATGCTGCACCGCAGACCGATGTATTCAACAACAACGTTGCCAAGGTGTTCCAGCACTACCTGCACATGTTCCCGGGACTGCAGTTCTGTATGCACGGACATACGCATGCACTGACCGTAAAGGATATCTTTGACGACGGCATCCTGTACTACCAGTGTCCCAATATTGACAAACGCATCTATTTAGTGTTCACCATTAACGAGGAGGGATATGACTATGAAGCAGTGGAATTTTAAGTTCTTGGCACTCCTCGTGATACTGCTGGCCGGTCCGGTCTATGGCCAGCAGACAGAAATCCCTGCCGGACAGACGGAGGCGGACACCTTGAAGACCCCGTTCATGTACCGGTACGACCGCCGGCTGGAACGCTACAAACGGCGCTTCAACAGCCTGATTCCCCAGACAAATGTCCTTCAGATGTACGGCGACATGGGATTGGTGTCCGTAGGTATCGGATGGGATTACGGCAAACGGGAGCAATGGGAAACCAACCTGCTCCTCGGCTTCATCCCGAAGTACAATTCGGACAAGATGAGGCTGTCGTTCACCCTGAAACAGAACTACACCCCCTGGAGCTTCTCGGTCAGCGATGTCGTATCCATCGAGCCCCTGATTACCGGGATGTACCTCAACACAGTGTTCGGCCACCAGTTCTGGACACACGAACCGGATCGCTATCCCCAAGGGTATTACGGATTTTCGACCCGCGTCCGCATCCATCTGTTCCTCGGCCAAAGCGTTACCCTGTCCATTCCGCCCGAGCGACGGTTCTTCGCCAAAGCGGTCAGTGCCTTCTACGAAGTGAGCACCTGCGACCTCTATGTCGTCAGTGCCTTCACGAACAGTTACCTGAAGCCCCACGACTACCTGCGTCTGTCCTTCGGGCTGCGGTTCAAGATTCTTTAATCCGGATGCGGTGGTTCCGAACTTTTTCCCTATCTTTGTGGGCAATTACGAAACCATGAACAGCCAACGCATCAAACATATTGTACGTACCGTCATCGGCCTGCTACTGGGGATTTATTTCGGATGCATCGCTCTCCTGAATATTCCCTATATCCAGCACCGGCTTTCCGCCCTTGTCATGGGCGAGCTGGGCCGGCTGCTGCAGACCGAGGTCGCCATCGAGAAAATCGATCTGGGACTGCCCGGACGCATCATCATTCAGGGAGTCGACCTGAAAGACCGGGAGGGCGACGACCTATTGCGGGTTGCCCGACTGTCGGCCAAGTTTGATTTTGCCCCTTTGCTGCACCGGCAGATCCGTGTCAGCAGCATCCAGCTATTCGGACTGAAGGCCCACCTGTCGCGTCCCGACTCGCTCTCGGCCCCCAATTTCCAGTTCCTCCTCGATGCCTTGGCATCGAAAGATACGGTCAAGAAAGAACAGCACCTTGATCTACGCATCAACACGGTACTGGTCCGACGCGGACAAGTGTCCTACCATCTGCTGTCCGCCCCTCCTACTCCAGGACAGTTCAATCCCCGCCATCTCGACATTTCCAACCTCTCGGCCACCCTTTCCCTGAAGGCCCTTACCTCCGATTCACTGCATGCACAGGTGCGGCGCCTGAGCTTCCAGGAGGGAAGCGGACTGCAGCTCCAACGGCTGGCTGCCCGCATCCGGGCCAACCGCAGCCACCTGCTGGCCGACCATGTACAGTTAGAGTTACCGCAGAGCACGCTCTGTGTAGATACCCTGCTGGCCCAATATGACAGTCTGCCTCGTTTTCCGGTGCTGGACGAACATACGACCTACCGAGGCAAACTGCATGCCGACATCACCCCGTCCGACCTCCAGGCATTGGTCCCCTCCTTGGCCTCTTTCCAGGACGCTGTCCGCCTGCAGCTGGCTTTCCACGGAAAAGCCAACCATACGGACCTGGACTATTTTCTGCTGAGCAACGACGATGCCTCGCTCCGCCTCCGTCTGGAAGGGAAAGTGAACAACTGGCACCGCTCCTCGGACATGTTCCTCTATGCCCGCATCAGCGAAGCGGCCGCATCGCCCGAAGGAATTGCCTGGGCCGTACGCAACCTTTCAGGACAGCCCGAGGTCCCCGGCCTTTTGCGGAGCAACCGTTCCCTCCACTTCAAAGGCGATGTGTCCGGCTATCTGCACCAGCTGACCTTTTACGGCGAACTGGCCACGGCTGCCGGGCGGGTCGCTGCCAATGTCACGATGCACACCAACCACGAATCGCAACGCCATTCCTATTCCGGACGCATCGCTGCCCGCGACCTTCATTTGGGAACACTGCTCAACGAGCAGTCGTCACTGGGCCGAGCCACCTTCGACATCGAACTCAACGGATTCAGGTACCAGAACGGCAATGCGGAAACCTATGTGAAAGGACACATCCCCTCCCTGGAATACCAGGGTTATGCCTACAGCCAGCTCAGCCTGGACGGACAATACTCACCGGGAGGGTTCAACGGCCATCTGGCCCTGGACGACCCCAACGGCAACATTACCCTCGACGGCCGGTTCGTCACCCAGCATGCCACCCCTCTGTTTAATCTGACAGCACGGGTGAAGGACTTCCGTCCTCATGCCCTGCATCTGACCAAGGGATATGAAGACACAGACTTTTCCCTGATCCTGAAGGCCGATTTCCAAGGCAGATCCGTCGATGATGTGCAAGGAGAACTCCGGCTCGACAGCCTGCAGATCACCGCCCCCGACGAAGCCCTTTGCTACTCCCTGCCCCGACTGAAGGTCAGTGCCCTTCACCAACGCGACGGGTCCAAACAAATGGCCGTGGAATCCGATTTCCTGAATGCCCACCTCGAAGGAAACTTCTCCTATCGGACCCTTCCGGCCAGCATCACGCAACTGCTGCAGCACTATCTTCCCTCGGTCTTCGGCCAGTCCTCGTCCCGCCCGACTGCCAACGGCACTGTACTCAACCGCTTCCGTTTCCGTGCCGGACTGGAGAACAGTGATTTTCTCTCGAAGGTGCTACGGATTCCGCTGGACCTCCGGATGCCGGCCACCCTGGAAGGCAGTTTTGATAACCAGAGCAACCGCCTGCACCTGAACGGCCATCTGCCGGAGTTGGTGTACAACGGCACCTTCTACGAAGCAGGATCCCTGCTCTGCTACACGACGGACGAGAACCTACAGTGCCGCCTGCGGGCCAACAAGCGGCAAGGAAAAGGAGCCATGCTGAGCCTGACGGTCGAAGCCTGTGCGGAAGACGACCGGCTGAGAACCACCCTGAACTGGGGAAACAATACCGGCAACTCCTATTACGGACAAGTGGCTGCCCTGACGAGCTTCACTCCTGCCGAAGGAAAGAAAGGACTGACCACCCGCATCGACCTGCAGCCCAGCCGCATCATCCTGAACGACACGGTATGGAACGTCCATCCTGCCACCGTCAGCCTGGCCGGTGGAGAAATTCACATCGACAACTTCCTGTTCGAGCACGATGACAAGTTCTTACGGGCCAACGGAGTCATCGGAAAGTCGGAAAACGACTCGTGTCTGGTAGACCTGCAGAACATCGACCTCCAGTATGTCATCGACATGGTCCAGTTCAAGGCTGTAAAGTTCAGCGGTCTAGCAACCGGACATGTCCACCTGCACCATGTCCTCGAAGATCCGGTCATGTACACCCGCCTCGATGTGAAAGGCTTCTCCCTGAACGACGGTTTGCTGGGACGGGGCGACATACGGGGCGAATGGGACAAAGAGCTGGGAGGCATACGGATTGACGCAGACATCCACGAGGGAACGACCAGTACGACCCGCGTGAAAGGCTATGTATCCCCCAAACTGAAGGGACTGGACCTCCACATCCAGGCCCAAGAGACCAACCTGTATTTCCTGACCCCGTTCATCGACGGCATCTTCAGCGGACTGAGCGGAAGGGCCACCGGGCATGTCCGCCTGTATGGACCGTTCTCGTCCTTGGATTTGGAAGGAGACCTCCGCGCCAAAGCCCATGTCAAGGTCAACATTCTCAACACCCATTTCCATGCCGAAGGCGACTCCGTACAGTTACGTTCGGGCAGCATCCACTTCAAAGACATCCGCCTGGCCGACGAGGAAGGCCACACGGGACACGTCAACGGTACCCTGACGCACCAGAAGCTGAAGAACCTGATGTATGACTTCCGCTTCCGCTCGGAAGGGATGCAGATTTTCCACTACGACCACGAGACTCCCGACTTTCCTTTCTACGGACGGGTCTTTGCAACCGGCGACCTTCTGCTGCGCGGTGGAGGCAACCAGCTCCATGTAGACGGTTCGCTGACCAGCAATGCCCGGAGTACCTTCACCTATGTCACCACCACGGCCATGGCAGCCACCAGTACGCAGTTCATTACTTTCGTCGACAAGACCCCACGTCGGCAAAGTGAAGTGGTCAATACAGAACTCTACCATCACATGAACGAAGAGGAAGAAGATGATGAAGAAGAAGGACCGGAAACGGACATCTATGTGAACCTGCTGGTGGAGGCTACGCCAAGTGCCACTGTGAAAATCATCATGGACCCCTTGGCCGGCGACAACATCACCGCCACCGGCACCGGGAACCTGCAGGTGAACTACTACAACAAGGGAGACTTCCAGATGTTCGGCAACTACAATGTCACCAAAGGCACCTACAAGATGAGTATGCAGAACGTCATCCGCAAGGACTTCACCTTGCAGCCGGGCGGCATCGTCACCTTCAACGGTGACCCCTTGCAGGCCAATGTCAACGTGCAGGCGGTCTATACGGTGAACTCAGCTTCCCTGAACGACCTCGTCGCCGATGCTTCCAGTTCGAAAGGCAGCGTGCGGGTGAACTGCCTGGTCAACCTGACGGGCAATCTCACCGCCCCAGACCTGAAATTCGACCTGGAGCTGCCCACCGTGAGCGAGGAAGACCGCGAGCTGGTACGCAGCGTCACCAACACGGAGGAGCAGATGAACACCCAAATCATTTACCTGCTGAGTGTGGGCAAGTTCTATACTTACGACTACGCGAACAATGCGAACCAGAGCGATGCCACCAGTTCGCTGGCTTTCAATACCCTGTCCGGACAGCTCAACAACATGCTCTCACAGGTCATCGACAACCAGAACTGGAACTTCGGCACCAACCTGACTACCGGGACGAAAGGCTGGAGCGATGTGGAAGCAGAAGCCATCCTTTCGGGAAGTCTGCTGAACAACCGGCTGATCATCAACGGTAATTTCGGCTATCGCGACAACCCCATGCGCAACACCAACTTCGTAGGTGATTTCGAGGCCATGTGGCTGCTGACCAAAAACGGCGACCTGCGGCTGAAGGGCTACAACCAGACAAACGACCGCTATTTCACCAAGTCGACGCTGACCACCCAAGGTATCGGACTGATGTACAAGAAAGACTTCAACCATTGGCGGGAACTCATCGACTGGCTGTTGCTGCACAACCGGAAAAAGAGAACCGAGAAATAAACAAAGAAAAAGAACAGATATTCATCCCTAAAACGAAAAAGACATGTCTTACCAACTCCCCGCCGAATGGCACCGCCAAGGATACGTGCAACTGACATGGCCCCATTCCGGCACCGACTGGAACTATATGCTGGACGAAGTGGAAGACTGCTTCGAACAGTTGGCCGATGCCATCGCCACCCGGCAACCCCTGTTGCTGGTGGCCCCCACCTTTCCCGAACGCCTGTCCGGAAAACCCTATCGCGACCATATCCGATTCGTAGCCTGCCCTACCAACGACACATGGGCCCGCGACCATGCCTTCCTCACAGTCCTACAGACAGCCGACCGATCCCCCCGTCTCCTCGATTTCTGCTTCAACGGCTGGGGCATGAAGTTCGCTGCCCATCTTGACAACCTCATCAACAGCCGGCTCCAGGCTGCCCATGTCCTGAAAGGCACCTATATCAACTGCCGCGATTTCGTACTGGAAGGCGGATCGGTGGAAAGCGACGGGAAAGGCACCCTGCTCACTACCTCTCCCTGCCTTCTGGCCCCCAACCGGAACGATACCCTGGACCGTCCCGGTATCGAGCAGCGTCTGAGGCAGCTGTTCGGCCTGCAGCAGGTTTTATGGTTGGACCACGGCTATCTGGCCGGCGATGATACCGACAGCCATGTGGACACCCTGGCCCGCCTTTGTCCGGACGACACCATCGTCTATGTCCGCTGCGACCGTCCGGACGACGAACACTACACCGAACTACAGCTCATGGAAGAACAGTTACGTACTTTCCGTACCCTCGACAACCGTCCCTACCGGCTATTGGCCCTTCCCTGGCCCGACCCCATCTTCGACGAAGACGGCGAACGCCTGCCTGCCACTTATGCCAATTTCCTGATTATGAACGAAGCGGTGCTCTACCCCACGTACGCACAGTCCCGTCACGACGAGGCTGCCGCCTATGTACTGGCACAAGCTTTCCCGGGACGGGAAATCGTAGGCATCGACTGCCGTGCCCTCATCCGGCAACACGGATCATTGCACTGTGTCACCATGCAATATCCGGAAGAAACCATTCAATGACCATCAAATTACCGAACGATATGAAAAGAACCCTTCGCGTCGGCATCGTGCAGCAGTCTTGCACGAACGACCTGAAATTCAATTTGGAGAAACTTCACCGTAACATCGCCTCTGTGGCACAGGCCGGTGCACAACTGGTCGTGCTGCAGGAGCTGCACAACACCCCTTACTTCTGCCAGACAGAAGACACGTCTCTTTTCGACCTGGCCGAACCCATCCCCGGCCCGTCCACCGGTTTCTACAGCGAAATTGCTGCCGCCTACCACCTCGTACTGGTCACCTCCCTCTTCGAGCGAAGGGCCGCCGGACTCTACCATAATACCGCCGTCGTATTCGATGCCGACGGCAGCATAGCCGGCCAATACCGGAAGATGCACATCCCCGACGACCCCGCCTATTACGAAAAATTCTATTTCACCCCAGGCGATCTGGGCTTTGAACCCATCGAAACCTCCGTCGGCAAATTGGGTGTACAGGTATGCTGGGACCAGTGGTATCCCGAAGGAGCCCGGCTGATGGCCCTGCGCGGAGCAGAACTGCTGATCTATCCCACCGCCATCGGATGGGAAAGTTCTGATACACAGGAAGAAAAGCTGCGTCAGCTGGGAGCCTGGGTGACTGTCCAGCGCGGTCATGCCGTCGCCAACGGGCTCCCTGTCATTGCCGTCAACCGTGTCGGACTCGAACCCGACCCGTCGGGACAGACACATGGCATTCAGTTTTGGGGCAACAGTTTCGTCGCCGGCCCACAAGGAGAACTCCTGGCGCAAGCCAGCAACGTAAAAGAAGAAAACCTGGTCGTAGAAATCGACCTGTCACGCAGCGAGAACGTGCGCCGTTGGTGGCCGTTCCTCCGCGACCGCCGTATTGATGAATTCGCTCCGCTGACCCGCCGGTTCATCGACTGACCGTCCGCCGGAACTCGGCACAGACAACAGCAGTGGCCACCGCCACATTCAGTGACTCACTTGTCGGCGCTCCTTTCGGATAGTTAGGAATCAGCAGACGACGATTGATGTGGCGGGCCACTTCCGCACTGATTCCGTTGCCCTCGTTGCCCATGACTATCAGCCCGGCCGCCGAAAGCGGCTGGGCATACAAGTCGTCTCCGTCGAGAAATGTCCCATAGACAGGAACTTCAGCGGGCAAGTCCTCCAGCAACGGCACCAACGGCCCGTAATGCAGCTGCACCCGTGCCATTGCCCCCATCGTGGCCTGTACCGTCTTCGGATTATACAGATCTGCCGTAGCCGGACTGCAGAAGATGTGCCGGATGCCAAACCAGTCGGCAATGCGGACAATCGTCCCCAAATTCCCCGGATCCTGCACATCATCCAAGGCCAGACAAAGCTCGTCCAGCATCACCTCGGGCGCACAGACATACGACGGTTGACGGAACACTGCCAACACTTCCTGCGGTGCTTTCAGCAGACTGGCCCGCGACAGTTCCTCCCGGTCCACCACTATCCTTTCGTCTGCCTGAGCAGTAGGGTGTGAAGCATACCATTCTTCCGTCGCCACCAGCAGCCGGCAATCGAAGTGCCCCAACAGGTCACCTACCAGCTTGCGTCCTTCTGCCAGAAAACTCTCTTCCTCTTTCCGGAACTTCTTCCATTCGAGCGAACGAATCCATTTTATCTTGTTCTTGCTTAGCATAATCTGATTTTTCGTAGGAGGGGATATCAGCTATCACCGGTTCCATGGTTTTACTTGCAAAAATAGGACTTTTCCTGCTAATCCTCCAAATAAATCTCCCAAAATGATGGCAACAATCTCCGCTCCCATCCACGGCTTTGAGATATGGATGCAATTTCGTATGGTTAACACTTTTACACGATTCGGAAAAAAGAATTAGGGGTCGAGGAGCAACGAATCTGAAATGTTATGCGTACCTTTGCACCGATTTCAAAAGCATGGAAAAATGATGAAGAAACTATTTATTGCGCTACTGATGGTAACGACCAGCATAGCAGTGAGCTGGGCACAGGGTACGGCAGAGATTACATTCGAAAAAAGCACTTACAATTTCGGAGCATTCTCGGAAAGCAGTCCCAAGGTGACCTGCAAATTCAAGTTCAAGAATACGGGAGACAGCCCGCTGGTTATCCATCAGGCCATCGCTTCCTGTGGATGCACGGTTCCGGTCTACCCGAAAGAACCCATCCGTCCGGGAGAAGAAGGAGAAATCACCGTCACATACAACGGAGCCGGAAAATTTCCGGGACACTTCCGCAAATCCATCACGTTGCGCACCAATGCGCAGAATGAGGTAGTCCGCCTTTACATTGAAGGCGACATGATGCCGAAAGAAGATTGATGCGCACTTGGCGGTCGGTTCCTGATGACCTACCGCACGGGGCGCAACCGACTGTCAGGGGTAAACTGCAAGGCGGCTGCATCGAACGGGGAGACATGGAAGGCCCGTAAAGGGCAGATGGATTCGGACGCCGTGGCGTAGCGGTCGGACAGTCGTCGACAGAAATCTTCGAAGGATTCATCCGACAGGCGCTCCACGACTTCGGGAGCTACCACCAGCAAACCGCCCCACCATTCTGTGGCTGCCTGCTCACGCGACAAGGGAACACAATCCGTCACTTCTCCCCCGTCGCTGACTGTGACTACCTGATACGACAATAGCCGCGACCGGGTGGGCAGAAACACACGATGGACTCCTATCCTTCTCATATCGGTTCTACCACCAATGAATCCACAGCAAGCGGTGCTTCCGCTTCGGTAGTCTTTTCCGAATAGTGATACCGCATCAGATGAATGTCATTGACCAGTACGGAACTTCTCTCCAAGACATCATCAGGCTGGCTGTAGTAGATAAATCCACTGACACTTTTGAGCTGCCAGGCCGCGTCCGGGTGCAGAGACAACTGTTGCGCTCCCGAAGCGGTCACCATCCGGGTACAACCGTCAATACTGTCGTTTTCATACAGAAGACGAAGCCCCATCACTGCCTGGGCCGACTTCACAGGACATGCCTGCGGAACAAAATGGAAATCGGCCGTCAATGAAAAGGCATCCTTCGGACGGAAGGTCGTATCCGCCTTCAGGTCGAATGTCACCCGATTGGTCAAGGTCGATGCAGAAAGCCAGTAGAGGGTACGGTCCTGCCAGATATCCACCGTGTCACCGCTTACGGACACATCGATCTGATTGTCACGCTGGGCCACTTGAGCCTTCATGCGTTCCTCGTCGCGCTGGAAGCGTTCATCCAATCGTTTGTAAAGCTCGGCCAGTTCGACACTGTTGCGGGTGTACCACACCATGGAAGAGTCGAACTCAGCCTGCGTCACTCCATGTTTCTGGAACACATAGGCCAGATAAGCCTCCTTCTTGTAATTCTCCTGATAAGGCAACGAGTTGCTCAAGGTAGAAGCCAGGTGGTAATCGTAGAGCAAGTCCTCCATCTCCCCGGGCTGTATCACCTCCGAGGGAATGCGTTTGCCGCACCCCATCAGTCCGGCCAGTACTCCACACAAGACGACCCCTCCCCATCGACGGTTCATGACCGGCCTCCTTCCTCCTGCGACGGACGCTTCTCCGCCCCTTCCTTACTCAAGTAAGAACCATAGAAAACCAACAGGGCGATGATGCCGCAACTAATGGCCGCATCGGCGAAGTTGAAGATGGGGCTGAAGAAGATGAGATGGTCGCCACCGACCACCGGCATCCAATCGGGCCAATAGGTATCGATAATGGGAAAATAGAACATGTCGACGACCTTTCCGTGCAGCCAACTAGAGTAGCCTTCACCCACCGGCACCCACTGCGCCACCTGGTCGGGCAGACTGGCCGAAAACACTTCGCCATAGAACACGCAGTCTATAATATTGCCGATGGCACCTGCCAGGATAAAGGACAGGCAGACGATATACCCCGTCCGATACAGCTCCTTCTGATGGACAATCTTGTACAGGTAGCCGGAAATAAGGACAACGGCCACGATGCGGAACAGGGTAAGGAAAAGCTTGGCGAAAATCTCCATGCCGAATGCCATTCCGTTGTTCTCGGTGAAATAGATGTAAAACCAGTCGGCAATGTGGATGCGCTCGTACAGGAGCATGTTCGTCTTGACAGCAATCTTGATAAGCTGGTCAATGACCAATACCACAACGACGATAGCAGCCGCTAACCGGCCTTGCGTAAGGAACTTCCGTTTTTTCATGCACAATCAAATTATTAAAATGGCCGCAGATTTCCGATGGACCCTCTCCACCTGCCATCTGCGGCCATCCGTGGTACGGTATCTGTTGGGAAAAGGAGTCACCCTCCCGTCATTTCTTCCCTTGCTTGGCTTCAATGCTCAGTGTAGCATGAGGAACAGCCCGCAATCGTTCGGCCGGAATCAGTTTGCCTGTTTCCCGGCAGATGCCATAGGTTTTGTTCTCAATGCGTACCAAGGCAGCGCGAAGGTTTTGGATGAACTTCATCTGGCGGGAAGCCAGACGCGTTGTCTCTTCCTTCGACAAGGTGTTGGCACCTTCCTCCAGTACTTTATACGTGGGCGATGTGTCGTCCACATCGTTACCATCCAAATTCATAATACTACTTCTCAATTTCTCATAGTCGCGCTCAGCGAGCTGAAGTTTTTCCATGATTATGGCGCGGAACTCTTCCAGTTCTGCGTCAGAATACCTTGTTTTTTCAGCCATAGTGTTAAGTTTAAATATGTTAATAATAGAATCCATCCGGAAAGAAACTGCTTCCATCCGGATGGATAGGTTCCTATCACAATTTGGTTACCTTGACAGCCAATGTGAAGTCATCCAGGTCGAGCGGCGTTCCGTCGGCCACTTCGTCTGCCAACTCCAGGTCGGTTGCCAGAACCTGACCGCAAATATAGGCTTTATATTCGGTTACTGCATCATCCGAAGCCGGATTTTTTGACAATGTCACCCGAATCTTGTCCGTAATTTCAAAACCACTGCTCTTGCGCAGGTTCTGAATGCGGTTGACCAATTCGCGGGCGATACCTTCGCGGCGCAAGTCGTCTGTAACCAGCACTTCCAGTGCCACAGTCAGACGTCCTTCGTTGGCGACCAGCCAGCCCGGGATGTCTTCGCTGAAGATTTCCACATCGGTCACTTCCACCGTAGCGGCCCCACTCTCCAGCTCGAAGGTGAAGCGGCCGGCCTTTTCGAAAGCGGCAATGTCTTCCTGGCTCATGGCAGTTACGGCGGCGGCCACAGCCTTCATCTGCTTGCCGAACTTCGGGCCCAGCTTCTTGAAGTCACACTTCACTCTCTTCACCAATATGCCGGAAGCCCCTTCCACGAACTTCAGTTCCTTCACGTTCACCTCGCTCATGATCAGTTCCTTCACGGCCTCGATATGGCGTTTCTGGGTTTCGTCTACCACCGGAATCATCACACACTGCAGCGGCTGGCGCACCTTGATGTTCACCTTGCGGCGCAGGGCCAGCACCATGGAAGTCACGTCTTGAGCCATCTGCATCCGCTGTTCCAGTTCTTCATTGATCAGGCGGTCATCGGCCACGGGGAAATCAGCCAAGTGGACAGAGGCGGCCTTTTCGCGTCCGGTCACCGTCACGAGGTCGGTGTACAGGCGGTCGGCAAAGAACGGAGCAATGGGAGCCATCAGCTTTGCAACAGTTTCCAGACAGACATACAGGGTCTGATAGGCCGACAGCTTGTCGGCAGACATCGCACTGCCCCAGAATCGTTTACGGTTCAGGCGTACGTACCAGTTACTCAAGTTGTCGTTGACGAAGTCGTTGATGAGACGCCCGGCCTTGGTGGGTTCGTAATCGGCATAGCAGGCATCAACGTTCTTGATGAGCGAGTGAAGCAGCGACAGAATCCAGCGGTCGATTTCGGGACGTTCCTCCATCGGCACGTCTTCCTCGGCATAGCAGAAACCGTCCACATTGGCATAGAGGGCGAAGAACGAATAGGTGTTGTAGAGGGTGCCGAAGAACTTGCGACGTACTTCGTCCACCCCGTCCTGGTCGAACTTCAGGTTGTCCCACGGCGAGGAGTTGGTGATCATGTACCAGCGCAAGGGGTCGGAGCCGAACTTCTCGATGGCGCCGAAGGGATCCACTGCATTGCCCAGACGCTTCGACATCTTGTTGCCGTTCTTGTCGAGCACCAGTCCATTGGAGATAACATTCTTGTAGGCCACACTGTCGAACACCATCGTGGCGATGGCATGGAGCGTGAAGAACCATCCGCGGGTCTGGTCCACCCCTTCGGCAATGAAGTCGGCAGGATAATAGCTGCCGCTGTCGATGAGTTCCTTGTTCTCGAACGGATAATGCAGCTGCGCATACGGCATGGAGCCGGAGTCGAACCATACGTCGATCAGGTCGGCCTCGCGCTTCATGGGCTGTCCGGAGGGAGACACCAGCACAATGTCGTCTACATACGGACGGTGCAGGTCTATCTTGTCATAGTTGTCTTTGGAATAGTCGCCCGGCACGAAGCCCAGCTTGCGGTACGGATTTTCGGTCATCATGCCGGCAGCCACCGCCTTTTCGATTTCCTGGAACAATTCTTCTACAGACCCGATGCAGATTTCCTCGCCGCTTTCGCTGCGCCAGATAGGCAGCGGAGTGCCCCAGTAGCGCGAACGGCTCAGGTTCCAGTCGTTGAGGTTCTCCAGCCACTTGCCGAAGCGGCCCGTGCCCGTCGATTCCGGCTTCCAGTTGATGGTCTTGTTCAGCTCCATCATGCGCTCCTTGCAGGCCGTAGAGCGGATAAACCAGCTGTCCAGCGGATAGTAGAGCACCGGCTTGTCCGTCCGCCAGCAGTGCGGATAGTTGTGCACGTGCTTCTCGGTCTTGAAGGCCCGTCCGGCCTGCTTCATCTTCATGCAGATATACACGTCGAGGCTTTCTGCGGCCTGAGCGGCGGCTTCTTCATACTTGCCGTCGACGGTGAACTGCGGGTCATAGGCATTCTTCACCCAGCGGCCGGCATATTCGCCATACAGGTCTGTATTCACGCATTCGCTGACGAAACGTTCGTCCAGTTCATCCAGCAGGTAGAACTTGCCGGTCAGGTCGACCATCGGACGGGTTTCGCCCTTCTTGTTGATCATGAACAGCGACGGAATGCCTGCGGCACGTGCCACATTGGCGTCGTCGGCACCGAAGGTCGGTGCGATGTGGACGATACCCGTACCGTCTTCTGTAGTGACGTAGTCACCGGGGATGACACGGAACGCCTGTGCCGAAGCATCCTGCCAGTTGCCGTTCTCGTCCAGGCTCACCGGCTTCACCCACGGCATCAGCTGTTCGTACTCCATGCCCACCAGTTCGGGGCCTTTGTATTCGCCCACTACCCTGAAGGGCACCAGCTTGTCGCCCGGCTTGTAGTCTTCGAGTACCAGCCCCTCCGCCTTCTTGTTGAAGTGGTTGTAGAGCAGTGCCTTGGCCAGCACCACGGTCATCTTCTCGCCCGTATAGGCATTATAGGTCTGCACGGCCACATAGTCAATCTTCGGGCCTACACACAGGGCCGTATTCGAAGGAAGCGTCCACGGAGTCGTGGTCCAGGCCAAGAAATACGGTGTTCCCCACGCAGCCATTTCCGGTTTGGGGTTTTTCATCTTGAACTGGCCGACAACGGTCAGGTCCTTGACATCGCGGTAGCAGCCCGGCTGGTTCAGTTCGTGCGAACTCAGTCCCGTTCCTGCCGCCGGCGAATACGGCTGGATGGTATATCCCTTGTAGAGCAGCCCCTTCTTGTAGAGCTGCTGCAACAGCCACCACAGTGTCTCGATGTAGCGGTTGTCGTACGTAATGTACGGATTGTCCAGATCCACCCAATACCCCATCTTATGAGTAAGGTCGGTCCATTCCTTGGTGAACTTCATCACATCGGTGCGGCAGTGGCGGTTGTAATCCGCCACACTGATGTTCTTTCCAATATCTTCCTTGGTGATGCCGAGGGCCTTTTCAACGCCCAGTTCCACCGGCAGGCCGTGCGTGTCCCACCCTGCCTTGCGCTTTACCTGAAATCCCTTCATGGTCTTGTAGCGGCAGAACGTATCCTTGATGGTACGTGCCATCACATGGTGAATGCCCGGCATTCCGTTGGCCGAGGGAGGTCCTTCGTAAAACACGAAGGAAGGATGTCCCTCACGTTCTGTCATACTGCGGGAAAAGATGTCGTTTTCATCCCATTTCTTCAACACTTCCTTATTGACTTCCGAAAGGTTGAGCTGAGAATATTCCGTAAATTTCTTGCTCATATATATTATTATTGTTCTTTGTTTCGTAATCCGTGTAGCGGGTGAAAGATAGCCCTTTGCAGCCTCTGCACACCCTCCTCCAAACCAGGCTGCAAATTTATAAGAAAATGAGGAAACCCAAAAAGATTTTGGAATAATTTGTGCAAACCCACCGCCATTGGCCTTCGGATTCAGGTCTGTTCCCGTATTTTTTTGCTTTTTTTCGCTCCCCTCCTGATTTTTTGCGTATTTTTGCAGCTATATTTAATGACAAAACAACTATTTTATGAGCATCTTATCTATCTCTGTTTTCAAGAAATGGGCCTCCGTCAGCCTGGTGGCCCGTATCGTTATCGGCTTGGCCATCGGCGCCGTATTGGGGCTGACAGTTCCACAATGGACTTTTTTCACGATGTTGGGGCAGGTATTCGTCAGTGCTCTCAAGGCGATTGCCCCGGTACTGGTGGCCGTATTGATTACCGCCTCTATTGCCAAGGCCGGGGAAGGCTTGGGCAGCCGGTTCCGCGTCGTTATCCTTTATTATATGTTCAGCACATTCGTGGCGGCGGTCTGCGCCGTCGTAGGGAGCTTCCTCTTCCCCGTAACGCTGCAGCTCAACGACGCTGCCGATGCCACCGCTCCCAGTGCCCTGACCGATGTTTTCTCAAACCTGCTGACCAACATGGTGTCTAACCCCTTGCTGTCGGTGTCGGGAGCGAACTATGTGGGCATCCTGTTCTGGGCCATCATTGCCGGCTTCGCACTGAAACTGAAGGCCAGCAAAACGACCATCGGCGTCGTCAGCGACTTGGCGGAAGTGATTTCCGTAGGTGTGAAATGGGTCATCCAGTTTGCCCCGTTCGGCATCCTGGGACTGGTGTTTACCGCTGTGTCCGAAGGAGGACTTGACGTCTTCACCACCTACGGGCAGCTGGTCCTGCTCCTGGTGGGCTGTATGCTGGTGAACGCCCTGCTGTCGAATCCGCTCATCTCGTTCCTGATTCTGAAGAAAAATCCCTATCCCTTGCTGCTGTTGTGCCTCAAGGAAAGCGGACTGAATGCGTTCTTCACCCGCTCGTCGGCAGCCAACATTCCTATTAATATGGGACTGTGCCAGAAGCTGGGCCTCGACAAGGAGTTCTATTCCGTGAGCATTCCGCTGGGGGCCACCATCAACATGAGCGGGGCGGCAGTGACCATTACGGTCATGACCTTGGCTGTCACCCATACCATGGGAGTAGAAGTCAGCTTCGTTTCCGCCCTGTTCCTCGGCATCATCGCCACCCTGGGAGCCTGTGGCGCATCGGGGGTAGCCGGCGGCTCCCTGCTGCTCATCCCCATGGCCTGCTCGTTCTTCGGCATCGGCAACGACATTGCCATGCAGGCAGTGGGGGTTGGATTCATCATCGGGGTCATCCAAGATTCGGTGGAAACGGCCCTCAACTCCAGCAGCGACGTGTTCTTTACGGCCACAGCCGAGTATTACGACCGGGCAAAGCACCCTGCAGACGGACGGAAGGCATAGTTTTCCTGCGACGATAAACAACTGGAACAAAGTAGGAAACGCCTCCTCATCCGACTGCCAGTGAAAAAATAATCGAAAAATAATCGGTAAAATGTTTGGTGGAATCGGAGAAACATACTACCTTTGCAACCGCAAACGAGAAACGAAGCACTCTTAGCTCAGTTGGTAGAGCAACTGACTCTTAATCAGTGGGTCCAGGGTTCGAATCCCTGAGAGTGTACGCAAGAGG
>SFDG01000089.1 GCA_004558305.1 Phocaeicola plebeius | reverse complement strand
CCGTCTTCCGATGTATCTCATCATCGACGAGTACGACAACTTCACGAATGTCGTGCTGAGCGAGAAGGGGGAGGAGGTATATCACAAGATGACCCATGCAGAGGGCTTCTACCGCGACGTGTTCAAGAAGTTCAAGGGCACGTTCGAGCGGATCTTCTTCACCGGCGTTAGTCCCGTTACCCTCGATGACCTTACCAGCGGCTTCAACATCGGCTGGAACATCTCCACCCTCTTCTATTTCGACAAGCTGCTGGGCTTCTCTACGGAGGAGGTGCGCGATATGTTCACCTACTATAAAGGGGCAGGCCAGCTGCCTGCCGACTGCAACATAGAGTCGATGATAGAGGAGATGCGTCCGTGGTATGACAACTACTGTTTCGCTGAGGAGTGCCTGCAGGACGACAACCGTGTGTTCAACAGCGACATGGTGCTGTTCTACCTTCGCAACTATGTGATGTACAAGTCTGCGCCTAAAGTCATGCTCGACCCGAACACCAAGACGGACTACAACAAGCTGAAGAAGCTGATACAGTTAGACAAGCTGGACGGCGACCGCAAGGGCATACTGCGCAAGATCGCCGAAGAAGGAGAGATCGTGGCAGAGGTGCTTCCTTCCTTCCCGGCCTATCAGTTGGTACGACCCCGAATGTTTGTCAGCCTTCTGTTCTATTATGGCATGTTGACGATCAAGGGCATGCGCGGTGCCCGCCCTATCCTCGCCATACCAAATAACAATGTCAGGATGCAGTATTACAACTTCCTCATGGAGGAATACGACAGGCGGTGCAGTATTGATATTGGCGAGCTTCAGGACGGGTTCGACAGCCTGGCCTTCGACGGAGAATGGCAGGATGTCCTGCAATATATGTGCGACTGTTACCGCCAGCTGTCCTCCGTCCGTGACTCCATCGAGGGCGAGCGCAACATCCAGGGATTCTTCATGGCCTACCTCAGTCTGTGCAGCTACTATATCACGGCTCCTGAACTGGAGCTGGCCCACGGATACTGTGACTTTTTCCTTCTGCCCAACATGACGCACTATCAGGCCAACCACAGCTACATTCTCGAACTGAAATACCTTTCGAAGGCGGACTATAGCGAGGAGAAAGCCGAAGAACAGTGGAATGCGGCAGTGGAGCAAATCAACGGCTATGCCGCAGCCCCGAAGGTGGAGGCCCTTCGCCAGGGCACACGGATGCACAAGATTATTATCCAGTTCTGCGCCTGGGATGTGGTAAGGATGGAGGAAGTATGAACTACTTTTGTGCTGAAATCTTTGGCATTCCATTTGCAGATTCCATCGGAAAAGCGTACTTTTGAAAAGAATTGTGCATTACCTAACTTAATATGTATTGTTATGAAAGCGTTATTCTTAGACATTGACGGCGTTCTTCAGCCGCATTCAAGTAAGGAAAGATTCTCGCATATCGACGAGATGGAAAAGATAGTGGAACAACTGAACGTGTCGCATCCTGCCGGGCAGGACTGGAAGGAGTTTGCCAAGATGGGAGGACAGTATGACATAGCGGCTGTCATGTTCGACTGGGACCAGCCATCGGTAGAGCGTTTGCGGAATGTGCTCGACACGACCGGTGCCAAGATGGTCCTTTCGACCGACTGGCGGTACAAGGGGGAGCCGATGATGAAGGCACTGCTTTCGTTGCATGGGTTGGACAAGTATTACTATGACTCCACCTATTACGTCAAAGATTATTATCTTCCTTTGCATGCTCCTGACTATAAACGGCGGTCGGAGGTAGCTGAAGAGAACCGGATGGAGTATCGGATGCTGTTGCGCCATCTGCAGTCGGCGTTCGACAAGGTCTATCCGCCTGTGCAGGAACCCGACAGCTGGTATGCCAAGCATGTGGATTCCCGGGCGGTGGAGATCAGGGAGTACCTGGACCGCCATCCGGAGATGACGGCGTATGTGACGATAGACGACCGTGACCTTTGCTACGGTCTTGACGGGCATGCGGTGGTGACCCGGCATGACCAGCTGACGGAGGAGGAGGCACAAGCGTGCATAGAGATTCTCTCGAAGGAGGATGGACCGTATGCGTTGTCGGAGGCTTGCCGGACGGAGGAACTGCTGGCCTGGCGGAAAAAGTGGTTGTCGGTATAGAAACAAAGAGACAAAGAAGCTGTTGTTGAAGAAAACGGAAAGAGATATGTGGAAGACGATGCTTGTGACTTTTGCCTGCCTGTTGGTCAACGGCTGGCTGGAAGCGCGAGACCCCGTGAAGGTGGCGTGTGTGGGAAATAGTGTGACATTTGGGTATTTGTTGGAGAACCGGGAAGTGAACAGCTATCCGGCGCAGTTGCAACGGCTGCTGGGAGAGGCATACGAGGTGCAGAACTTCGGCCGGAGCGGGGCTACGCTGTTACGGCGGGGGCATCGCCCGTACCACCAGATGGAGGAGTGCCAGAAAGCTTTGCAGTTCGCTGCCGACAAGGTGATCATTCATTTGGGACTGAACGATACCGACCCGCGCGACTGGCCCGATTACCGGGATGACTTCGTGAACGATTACCTGTCCCTGATAGCGGCTTTCCGGGAAGCCAATCCGAAATGTGAAGTGTGGATCTGCCGCATGACCCCCATCTTCCATTGGCATTCCCGATTCAAGTCGGGCACCCGTGACTGGTTCTGGCAGATACAGCAGAAGATAGAAGAGGTGGCTGCCCTGGCACAGACGGGACTGATTGATTTCCACCCCCAGTTGTACCGGCGTCCCGACCTGATGCCCGATGCCTTGCATCCCACGGCAGAGGGAGCCGGATTCCTGGCACAGGCCGTTTATGGACATCTGACGGGCGATTTCGGCGGATTGCAGCTGCCGGCCACCTACTCCGACAACATGGTGTTGCAGCGGGAAAAGCCCTTGCGCATAGCGGGACAGGCCAATGCGGGAGAGACCGTGACGGTGGCGGTGGCAGGAAAGAAGGCGAAAACAGTGGCGGCAGCCGATGGACGGTGGACGGTGACGTTGCCGTCGCTACAGGCCGGAGGACCCTATACACTGGAAGTGAAGGCGGCTTCCGGAAAGATAACCTGCCGGAATGTACTGGTGGGAGAGGTTTGGCTGTGTTCGGGACAGTCGAACATGGCGTTCCGAGTGGACCAGTCGGTTAAAGAGGAGGTGGAGGCGGCCCTGCAGTCGGCGACTGCCTCTTCCCGGATTCGTCTGTTCAATATGCAGCCGCGCTGGTACACCAATAATGTGGAGTGGGAGGAATCGGTGCTCGATTCGTTGAACCGGCTGCAATACTATGCCGAGACGCAATGGACGGAGTGCAGCGCACAGACGGTGAAAGAATTTTCGGCAGTGGCCTATGCCTTCGGAAAAATGCTGGCCGACAGCCTGGGGGTCCCCGTCGGACTGATTCTTAATGCGGTGGGCGGTGCGCCTACAGAGGCCTGGATTGACCGCAAGACGCTGGAGTGGGAATTCCCTGACATTCTGTACGACTGGAAGAAGAACGATTTCGTGCAGAACTGGGTAAGGAGCCGGGGGGCCAAGAACATCGCCCGGTCGGCCAACAAGGAACAGCGCCATCCCTATCAGCCCTGTTACCTCTACGAGGCAGGCATTGCTCCGCTCGGGCAGTTCCCGTTGCGGGGATGTATCTGGTACCAAGGGGAGTCGAATGCCCACAACCTGGAAGCTCATGAACGGCTGTTCCGCTTGCTGGCAGACAGCTGGCGGAAGAACTGGCAGGAGGAGTTGCCGTTTTATTACGTGCAGCTTTCCAGCCTGAACCGTCCCAGCTGGCCGTGGTTCCGCGACAGCCAGCGCCGGCTGATGGCGACGGTGCCGAACACCGGCATGGCGGTCTGCACAGACCGGGGGGACTCGCTTGATGTCCATCCCCGAAGGAAACAGGAAGTGGGCGAGCGGCTGGCCCGTTGGGCGTTGAACCGTACTTATGGCCGTGCCTGCGTGCCGTCCGGACCGCTGTTCAAGTCCCTTCAGACCGAAGGGGCTGCGGCATACGTGTCGTTCGACTTTGCGGAAGGGTTGCGCAGTGCCGACGGCGGAGCCTTGCAGACATTCGAGGTGGCCGAAGTGGAAGACCGCTACGTGCCGGCCCACGCCGAAGTGTTTGGCAATCGGGTGAAGGTTTGGAGTGAGCAGGTGCAGCATCCCCGCTATGTCCGTTACGGGTGGCAACCATTTACGCGGGCCAACCTCGTGAATGGGGCTGGCTTGCCGGCTTCCACGTTCAGGAGCGGAGAAGGATGTCTCAACTGTCATTGATAAACAGATTAAACCATATAACAACAAAGATGAAAAAAACAGTATTGGCTGCATTAGCATTGTGCTGCAGCGTGTGGGCAGGTGCCGAAACACTGCCTGTCCGTTCGTTCAAGTATGCAGGGCCTTTCGCCTTGCAGGTCCCCTATCAGACAGATAGTGTGGATGTTCATTCCAAGGCGTTCGCTCCCGAAACGTTTCTGGATGCACCTTTGTCGCTCTCTGTATGGAAGCGTCAGGGGCAGGCCGTTATGGACTTGCCGGCTACGGCAGAAGGGTATGCCCTGCATCTGGCCGGCTTTGTCCTCGACAATACGGCTTATGCGGAGGCAGAAATTAAGGTGGAAGGACTGAAGTATTTCCACTTGTATGTAGATGGGGAGAAGCAGGCACCGGGACTGCTGAAACTGGAACCGGCCAGTCATGAGGTCATCGTGAAATACCTGACGGGGGACGGGGAAACGGAGAAGCCTCAGGTGAAGGTGGAAACCTCGAAAGGACAGCTGACGCTGAACGATAGCGGACAGCGGATGTACACCCTGAGCGATGTGTTGCATGGCATCCGGCTGGCAGGAGCGTCCTTGTCGGCCGATGGCAACTACCTGCTGGCGGTGTATCGCACCAACAAGAAGGGAGGAAAGTCGGAAACGGTGACCCGCATTACGGAAACGGCGACGGGAAAGGTGGTAGCCGAACGCGCCGAAACGCTACGATGGATGCCCCGGAGCGTGGCTTATTACTATACCCGCAATGGGGTGGATGGCCGTCAGTTGGTGACCGTGAATCCTGTCAACGGGGTCGAGAAGGTGGTAGCCGAAGGCTTGCCCGACGGGTATTTCCAGTGGGCACCGACCGAAGACTACCTGCTGTTCTCGCTGACGCAGGAAGGTCCGGCCGAACGCAAGGATGTCTATGAGGTCATTCATCCCGACGACCGTCAGCCGGGGTGGCGGACTCGTTCGTATCTGGCCAAATACGACTTGTCGTCAGGATTGCTGCAACCCTTGACATTCGGTTTCCACAATGTGTGGGCGAATGATATTTCTGCAGATGGACGTTATGTGCTGATGGCTGTGCAGACCAGCCGGCTGACAGCACGCCCCACTTCGCTCACTTCTTTGTATCGGCTGGATGTGCAGACCCTCCAGGTGGAACCGTTGGTAGAAGGCGACGGCTTTCTGGGCGGTGCCTGCTTCTCGCCCGACGGTACACAGGTCCTGCTCAGCGGCTCTCCCGAATGTTTGGGGGGTATCGGCAAGAATGTGCGTGAGGGACAGACACCGAGTATGATAGATACGCAGTTGTACCTGATGCAGTTGTCTGACAAACAGATTACCCCACTGACCCGCGACTTTGCTCCCAATGTGCAACGGTTCGAATGGAATCCGGCGGACGGACACGTGTATTTCACGGCTGAAGACCGCGACTGCATCAGCCTGTTCCGTATGGATGGCAAGACCCGTCGTTTCGAGAAGTTGCCCGTGGGCGAAGAGCTGGTGAAATCGTTTGCGCTGGCCGCTGCCGCCCCGCAGTTAGCAGTGTATGGCGAAAGTGCCGCCAACGGCGAACGCTTGTATACCCTGAATACCAAGACGAAGAAGGCACGGCTTGTGCGTGACCTCTTTGCCGAGCAGTATTCAGACATTGCCTTCGGCGAGTGTGGGGCATGGGATTTTGTCAACTCACGCGGCGATACCATCTGTGGCCGTTATTACCTGCCGCCTCATTTCGATGCGAACAAGAAATACCCGATGATTGTGAACTATTATGGAGGGTGTTCGCCGACCAGCCGGAATTTCGAGGGACGCTATCCGCATCATGCCTATGCGGCACTGGGGTATGTGGTCTATGTCATCGAGCCGAGCGGTGCCACAGGCTTCGGTCAGGAGTTCTCTGCCCGCCATGTCAATACCGCAGGGGATTATGTGGCCGATGATATTATTGAAGGTACCCGCCGTTTTGCCGAAGAACATCCTTTCGTCAATGCCCAGAAGATAGGTTGCATCGGAGCATCGTATGGCGGTTTCATGACGCAATACCTGCAGACCAAGACCGACTTGTTTGCGGCGGCTGTCTCGCACGCAGGCATCAGCGACCATACCAGCTACTGGGGCGAAGGATATTGGGGGTATTCGTACAGTGAGGTGTCGATGGCCAACAGTTACCCCTGGCAGAATCCGCAGCTTTTCGTCGACCATAGTCCGCTCTTCCATGCCGACAAGATTCATACGCCGTTGCTCTTTGTTCATGGCGATGCCGACAAAAACGTGCCCGTAGGAGAGAGTATTCAGATGTACACCGCCCTGAAGCTGTTGGGCCGTGAAACGGCAATGGTGTTGGTAGAGAACCAGGGCCACCACATTCTCGACTACGGGAAGCGGATCCGTTGGCAGTCGACCATCTTCGCCTGGTTTGCGAAGTGGCTGCAGGATGATGCGTCGTGGTGGAATGCGATGTATGCTCCCAAGGCTCTCTGAACGACCGGAACCTGTTTTTTCAACACAGAGGCACAAAGGTCACAGCCTCTTTATTGGGTTCTACAGGGTTTAGTGTGAATTAACATAAAGTGCTTTAACATTCATCCCCATAAGAGATATCAATATAGAGCCGTGTACGGCTTTTTGAGGTGTTTCTCTTTTAGGAAAGCTTGCAAATGTTAACGGTTTAACTATTCGAGATTGTTAACTCACACTAATTACGGTAGAACCGTAATCGTGACTAAGGAATTGTTGTAATTGTGAAAAGTGAAAATAAGAATGAATAAGTGTTTATTGTGGATGCTCACTCCCTTCTTCCTGCAGGCTTGCGGGGGAGGCGGGAAGAGCGTCAGTATGGAAGAAATACCGCTGACAGCAGTGGATTCGTTGGCCAATGTGGTGGGACTTCCCACACAAATGGTGTATGATGACGGAAAATTATATGTGGTGGATATGTTTTCGGAAGACTCGTTGCTGACCGTCTGGGACATTGCATCGAAGGAGAAGGTGCTGTCCATGGGCAGGCGTGGGGAAGGGCCAGAAGAATACTTACATATTGGAAATGTTGATGTGGCCGAAGGCACGAACGGCAGGAAGACACTATACCTGTACGATCCAGTCCGGCAGCGGATGAACTTGTTCGATTGTGACTCGTTACTGGCAGGCTACCGCAACAGAAGAATTGTCAATGTACCCGAAGACTGGAAAACTATTGTCGCATTGCGTCGCACCGATCAGGGATACGTGGCTATTGGTAAAGAACCTGAGAACAAGTATGTCTTGCTGTCCGATTCCATGGGATTCGTGGCGTTAGCCGGAGCATACCGTCCCAAGCCCGATGCTAATGTCCCTGATGTTATCCATTGGATGGCTAATTTCGGGAAGATGGAGCTGTCAACCGATGGGAAAACGTTGGTGGACATCATCTATAATGCATCGGTACTGACCTGCTATGACGTGAAGGTCAATACCCTGGAAAAGCAGTGGGAGTATGTTGGGAAAGAACTGGACTACCGGGTAGAGGGTAAGGATTTCGTCAACAATCAGGTGATGGGCTATCTGTCCGCATCAGTGGGGGAGGAAAACATCTATGCGCTATATTCAGGTTGTCCGGATGACGTGGATGAGATTGCGCCGTATGGATGAACGCAGTCAGAAGGCTTTCGCACTTTGTCACAAGCCTGAAACCATTATCATGGTGTACGATCTTTCGCTGTAAGAGGATTTGCTCGCCCCTTTTCCACTTGTACAAACGGACGTTGGTGGGCCGTGCGGATGCCCGAAAAAGCAGGAAAATGCCCGAAAAAGCAGGCTCCAGTTCCGGTCCGTCCGGAACTGGAGCCATAAGTATCGTACGAATGTTTTCCCGGTAGGCGCAGGGCGCGGCGGTCAGATGAGTTGCATGCCCAGGGCCGCACACTCTTGGCGCATCTGCTCCGGCCAGATGCTGGCCTGGATTTCACCGATGTGAGCCTTCTTCAGGTAGAGCATGCACAGGCGCGACTGGCCGATACCGCCGCCGACGCTCAGCGGCAGCGAGCCTTCCAGCAGCCGGCGGTGGAAGTAAAGCTCCTTCCGCTCCTCCTTGCCCGACTGGGCCAGCTGGCGCAGCAGGGCCTCCTTGTCCACACGGATACCCATGGACGAAAGCTCCATGGCGCGTCCCAGCACATCGTTCCACACCAGCAGGTCGCCGTTCAGTCCCGGCAGTCCCGTCTGCGGGTCCACGGTGGTATAGTCATCGTAGTCCGGCGCGCGCAGGTCGTGCGGCTTTCCGTCGCTCAGCGGGCAGCCGATGCCGATGATGAACACACTGCCATACTTCTCCGTGATCAGGTTCTCGCGTTCCTTCGGCGTCTTGTCCGGGTACATGTCCACCAGCTCCTGCGCGTGCACAAAGTGGATGTCGTGCGCCAGGAACGGCTTCAGCTGCGGGTAGGCCTCGCAAATCATGTACTCCGTGCGGCGCATGGCGGCATAGATGCGCGTCACGATGTTCTTCAGGAACTCCACGGTGCGCTGTTCGGGCGTGATGACCCGTTCCCAGTCCCATTGGTCCACGTACAGCGAGTGCAGGTTGCCCAGTTCCTCATCGGCACGGATGGCGTTCATGTCGGTATAGATGCCATATCCCGGCGAGATGTGATAGTCGGCCAGTGTCACCCGTTTCCATTTCGCCAGCGAGTGGACCACCTCGGCCTGCTGTTCGCCCAGGTCCTTGATGGGGAACGACACCGGGCGTTCCACGCCGTTCAGGTCGTCGTTGATACCCATCCCCTTCAGTACGAAGAGCGGGGCGGTGACACGGCGGAGGCGCAGCTCCGACGAGAGGTTCTGCTGGAAAAAGTCCTTTATCTGTTTGATGCCCAGCTCCGTTTGTTTCATATCGAGCGCAGGGCGGTAGTCAGCGGGTTTGATCAGATAACTCATGGTTGTATGATATAATGTAGTTAGATTTTTCAAATTCGCGGCAAAGATAGGCATATTTTGTTAGAATGCAAGAGAAGGGCGCAAAAATATTATCAAAATGAGCATTCTGAAGTACAATTTCGTGTCTTTGTGTCGGATGTACGAAAAAAGTCGCCAAAATATTAGGAGCTTCCAAATATTCGTTGTACCTTTGCCACCGCAATCAAGAAAAGAACGCACCCGTAGTTCAATGGATAGAATATCGGATTCCGGTTCCGACGATTGGGGTTCGACTCCCCACGGGTGTACCATTGTTTACTGGACGAAGGCTTTGCAATACCCATTGAGAAGCCTTCGTCTTTTTTTAAATCTATTCGGTTATGAAACAATATATGTTTGAAATCTGCGCCAATTCGGCCGAGAGCTGTCTTGCGGCGCAACAGGGCGGTGCCCATCGTGTGGAACTCTGCGCTTCGATGCCCGAAGGCGGCACCACTCCTTCCTATGGCGAAATCAAGCTGGCCCGCAAGTTGATAGACATCCGTCTGCACGTGATTATCCGTCCCCGTGGGGGCGATTTCCTCTATTCTCCCTTAGAGCTCGACATTATGGAGGAGGACATCCGCATGGCTCGTCAGGCAGGGGCCGACGGGGTGGTCTTCGGTTGTCTGAATCCCGACGGCACGCTCGACATGCCGGCCATGGAGCGGCTGATGAAGGCGGCGGAAGGGATGTCGGTGACCTGTCACCGTGCGTTCGACTATGTGGCCGATCCCTTCGCAGCGATGGAGCAGCTCATCGCGCTGGGAGTGAACCGTATCCTTACCTCCGGCCAGCAGGTCAACGCGCTGAAGGGGGCTCCCCTGCTGGCGGAGCTGGTGAAGAAGGCCGATGGCCGTATCATCATCCTGTGCGGCTGTGGGGTGAACGAGGGCAACATCGCCGAGTTGGAGCGTCTCACCGGTGCGTCCGAGTTCCACTTCTCCGCCCGTGAGAACATTCCCAGCCGCATGGAGGTGCGCAATCCCGCCTTGGCGATGGGAGCCGCCGATGCCGACGAGTACATCCACCCTGTCACCACCGTGAAGCGTGTGCGTGACACCATTGAGGCACTGACGGGCAAGCAGGAATAAGCTCTTGGTTACTGGATGAGGAGGCCTTTGTGTGCCTCCTCTTTCCATAGATGTGTACGCATATAGAGAGTTGATTTCTGCCCCATTGCTCCCGTCTTCTGATGATTCTTCCTCTAAGTATATTGTTCGTATTTTTCTTTTCTTGTAAAGATACGTTTAAATCCTTCTTTTTCAAATACATGTCTTTCCTTTTGTCGTAAATCAGGGGATAGGGCCGTTCATAACGAAGCCACTTCCCTCAGAAATCAGCTGTAAGGAAGTGGCTTTGTCAATCAGGAACTACCACTGTCGGGCAGTAGTGGAAGTGAGTTACAGCTCACGACCGATTACTTCATTTCGGATGTTCGCTCCTGTACCGGTATCATTGGCGGTGACGGTTACATTGGTAGCGGAACAACCGGTTACAGATGCTGGTTGAGCGCAACCTACTACCTGACCGGCATCCCGCCCGGCATCAATAGTCGAGTTGGTAACGGTACAATTCTTTACAGAAG
>SFDG01000088.1 GCA_004558305.1 Phocaeicola plebeius | reverse complement strand
GTGCAGCCTTCGGGACGGAAGATGGGGTCGTAGCCAAAACCGGCAGTACCTTGCTTCTGCTCGGTGATGCTGCCCCGCACAATGCCTTCGAACAGATGCTCGGCGCCCCCCTCTATCAGGCAGATGGCGGTGCGGAACTGTGCCTGACGGTGGGCTACTCCCTCCAGCTCGTGGAGCAGCTTGCGCATATTGGCTTCCGAATCGTGGCCTTCGCCGCCGGCATAGCGGGCGGAATAGACGCCCGGAGCACCTCCGAGGGCTTCCACTTCGAGGCCCGTATCGTCGGCAAAACAGTCCAGTCCGTAATGGCGGTAAATGTACTCGGCCTTCAGGGCCGCATTCCCCTCCAGTGTATCGGCGGTTTCGGGGATGTCGGCATCGCAACCGATGTCCTTCAGGCTCAGGATTTCTACGCTCTCGCCCAGTATCGCCCGGATCTCGTCCAGCTTGTGGGCATTATTGGTGGCAAACACTAATTTCCGTTTCATATTCTTCGTCGTTGGTTGGTGCGACAAAGATACAATAATTATCGGTCGGAGCCGAAAAAGAGGGGCCACGGACATATAAAAAAACGAAAAAGCAGGACTTGCTTAGGGAGGATGGTTGAAAATCATTATCTTTGCCCGACATTTTGCGAAACAAGAAGATAGTAATCATCCGAAAAATGAAACAGTACAACAAGATTAACAATCTAGTAGGCTGGCTGGCCTTCGCGATTGCAGCATTCACATACTGCTCGACCATCGAACCTACCGCCAGCTTCTGGGACTGCCCCGAATTCATCACCACCGGTTATAAACTGGAAGTCGGACATCCGCCCGGCGCACCGTTCTTCATGCTGACGGCCAACCTGTTCAGCCAGTTTGCCAGCGACCCGTCGCAAGTGGCCTACATGGTAAACATGATGAGTGCCCTGATGAGCGCGGCCTGCATCTTGTTCCTGTTCTGGAGCATCACCTGCCTGGCCAAGAAGCTGGTCTGCCCGAATACGGAAGAAATGACGACGGGACGGTTGGTGACCATCATGGGGGCCGGACTGGTGGGCGCACTGGCGTACACCTGGAGCGACACGTTCTGGTTCAGTGCCGTGGAAGGCGAGGTATATGCCTACTCCAGCCTGTTCACCGCCGTGGTGTTCTGGCTCATCCTGAAATGGGAGAACCGGGCGGACGAACCTCACAGCGACCGCTGGCTGGTGCTGATTGCCTACCTGACGGGCTTGTCCATCGGCGTTCACCTGCTGAACCTGCTGTGCATCCCTGCCATCGTACTGGTCTATTACTACAAGAAGCATCCGGACGCTAACCTGAAGGGCAGCCTTATCGCCCTGGCCGGCTCGATGGTGCTGATTGCCGTGGTGCTCTACGGCATCGTGCCGGGCATCGTGAAAGTGGGCGGATGGTTCGAGCTGCTGTTCGTCAACCAGCTGGGCTGCTCGTTCAACAGCGGCGTCATTGTCTATATCTTCGTGCTGGCGACCAGCATCATCTGGGGGGTCTATGAGAGCTTCACCGTGAAGAGCGAGAAGCGCATGAACATCGCCTTCCTGCTGACGGTGGGCCTGCTCGGCATCCCATTCTACGGCTACGGCTGGGGCAGTGCTCTGACGGGTATCGTCGTGCTGGGAGCATTGGCCTTCTACCTGTTCGGCCACCTGCCGCAACGGTTCCGCGTCAGTGCCCGCACGCTGAACACTTCGCTGCTCTGCATGATGATGATTGTGGTGGGCTACTCGTCGTATGCCCTGATTGTCATCCGTTCGTCGGCCAATACGCCGATGGACCAGAATTCGCCTGAAGACATCTTCACGCTGGGCGACTACCTGGGACGCGAACAGTATGGCAGCCGACCTCTGTTCTACGGACAGACCTATGCCTCGAAAGTGGCCCTGAAGGAAGTGGACGGGGGTTGTGTGTACGACGTGAAGGAAGGTGCACCGGTGTACCAGCGCAAGGAGAAGGAAAGCCCCGACGAGAAGGACAGCTACGAAATCGTGCGCCACAAGTCGGAATACCACTATGCACAGAATATGCTGTTCCCCCGCATGTGGAGCGACAACGCGCTCCATGTCAAGGCTTACGAAGACTGGCTGGGCGGCATCGAAGGAAGGCAAGTGCCCTACAACCAGTGCGGCGAGCTGATCATGGTGAAGATTCCCACTCAGTGGGAGAACATCAAGTTCTTCTTTATCTACCAGCTGAACTTCATGTACTGGCGGTACTTCATGTGGAACTTTGCCGGACGGCAGAACGACATCCAGGGACAGGGCGAAATAGAGCACGGCAACTGGATAACGGGCTTCAACTTCATCGACCGTTTCCTCATCGGCGACCAGACGCTGCTGCCCAGCGAACTGAAGGACAACAAGGGGCACAACGTGTTCTACTGCCTGCCACTGATACTGGGCCTCATCGGCCTGTTCTGGCAGGCCTACAAGGGCGACCGCGGCATCCAGCAGTTCTGGGTGGTGTTCTTCCTGTTCTTCATGACGGGACTGGCCATCGTGCTCTACCTGAACCAGACACCGCAGCAGGTGCGCGAACGTGACTATGCGTATGCCGGTTCGTTTTATGCCTATGCCATCTGGATAGGACTGGGAGTAGCGGCCATCGCCGAATACCTGCAGAAGAAGCTGGGCGAAAAGCCGGCTGCCATCCTGGCCAGTGTGGTCTGCCTGCTGGTGCCCGTACAGATGGTGAGCCAGACCTGGGACGACCACGACCGCAGCGGCCGCTATACCTGCCGCGACTTCGGACAGAACTACCTGAACTCCGTGCAGGCGGAAGGTAACCCCATCATCTTTACCAACGGCGACAACGATACCTTCCCCCTGTGGTACAACCAGGAAACGGAAGGCTTCCGCACCGACGTGCGTGTCTGCAACCTGAGTTACCTGCAGACCGACTGGTACATCGACCAGATGCGCCGTCCGGCTTATGACTCTCCGTCCGTACCCATCGACTGGGAACGCATCGACTATGTGTCGGGCCACAACGAGGCGGTCTATATTCGCCCCGAAGCGATGGAGACCATCAACAAGTATTACCAGCAGAACCCGGAAGAGGCTGCCAAGGAATTCGGAGACAATCCCTATGAACTGAAGAACATCCTGAAGCACTGGGTACGCGACGCGAAAGACAGCGGCCTGCAGATGATTCCTACCGACAGCATCGTCATCCGGCTGGACAAGGAGGCCATCCGGCGGTCGGGGATGCTGACACCGGACTCTATTCCCGACTATATGAGCCTGTCGCTGAAAGGCAAGCGGATGCTGTACAAGAGCGAGCTGATGATGCTGGAGATGCTGGCGAACACCAACTGGGAACGGCCCATGTACATGGCCATCACCGTGGGGGCGGACAATCACCTGAACCTGACCAACAACTTCCTGCAGGAAGGACTGGCCTACCGCATCACGCCGTTCGACAACGTAGCTCTGGGACGGCGCATCGACACGGAAAAGATGTACGACAACCTGATGCACAAGTTCAAGTTCGGCGGCATCGATAACCCGTCGATCTACCTGGACGAGACGGTGCTGCGCATGTGCGACACGCACCGCCGGATGTTCGTGCAACTGGCTACCCAGCTCATCAAGGAAGGGAAAGAGGAACAGGCGCTGGAAGTGCTGGAATATTGCGAAAAGGTCATCCCCAGCTCGACGGTGCGTCATGACTACATCTACGGCAATTCGAAGGAAATGGCAGACGACTTTGCCACACTCGGCAAGACGGCCAAGGCCATCGACCTGTACAGGCAAATGGCCGACAATGCCATCGAATATGCCGTATGGTACCTGAGCCTGGACGAAAACCATCTGTACAATTCCTACGAAGAGTGCATGCGCCATTTCTACATCCTAGACGACCTCTGCAAGAGCCTGTCCAAGCTGACAGACAGCGAGACCGGCGAAGTGATTCCCGAGGCTGCACACTACGACCAGAAGTTCGAGCAGCTGTACCAGGTGTTGGAGAAACGGTTGGGCAAGACTCCCAAGCAGAAACTGTAGACTGCCATGCTGATAGAACAGCCTCCCCTATTGCTCCGTTGGCTGTATCCACGGGCGTTATGGCGAATGGACAAGCACGAGAAAGCCGTCTACCTGACGTTCGACGATGGTCCGATACCCGAGATTACTCCTTGGGTATTGGACCTGCTGGACCATTACGGCATCAAGGCGACCTTCTTCATGGTGGGCGACAATGTACGGAAACATCCGGAGGAGTATCGGATGGTGGTGGAACGGGGACACCGCATCGGCAACCATACGTTCAACCATATCCGTGGATTCGAATACCGGGCCAAGAACTACCTGGCCAACACAGAGAAGGCCAACGAATACCTGCAGACGGACTTGTTCCGTCCTCCGCACGGACACATGGGATGGATGCAATACCATGTGCTGAAAAAGCAGTACAAGATTGTGATGTGGGACCTCGTGACTCGCGACTACAGCTGGCGGCTGACCGGTCCGCAGGTGTTCGAGAAAGTGAAGAAATATGTCCGCAACGGCTCCATCATCACGTTCCATGATTCACTGAAATCGGAGCCACGACTGAAATATGCACTCCCCCGCTCCATCGAATGGTTGCTGGAGCAGGGGTATACGTTCAAGACTTTTAAATGAAGAACGGAAATAAATGAAGAATGAATTATCATTCTGAGTCCTCATCACACGTTATGTGAAACAATTCGATGATGACGTTGTAGGGGCGGACCTGTGTGTCCGCCCGGATGCCGAGGTGGATGTTTCCGGGCAGACACATAGGTCTGCCCCTACAGTTTCGTCTTTGGTAGCAACGCGAAGAATGACAATTTGATAGGCATCTTGAATTATGACACACCTTCCATTCTTCATTTTTCATTTATTTCCATTCTTTATTTCTCATTTATTTGATTATTAGCGGATTGCATACTTGGGCAGCGACACGCTCCATGCTGTCTGTCCAGTCGTCCAGGGAAGAAATGCCAGCTTTGCTCCAGCCTGAGCCCCAATAATACGTAAAGAAATCGCCCGGCTGATAGTCGGTGACTCCCATCACATGGCCGATGGCACTACCGGCCGGCTGGTCCAGCGGAACCACCTTGGTGGCCGTGAGAGGTTGGGGGAAAACCACGCCGACATAGATGACACCATTGTCATTGTGGGCATTGTTGGTGGAGTCTGCATAGGCCACATACCCCTTTTCCGTATTGTGTACATACCCATCGGGGTGTTGCCGATGAAGGACAATGCCGGCAGCTATCGGAGTCGTGGCCGACAAGCAGTCGTAGCTTACCGTCGTCTTGTTGAGCAACGCGCCGCGGTCGAGCTGGATGTAACGGGTCTCCACCACAGAATCACCGTTGACCGCCAAGGGAGCGAAGGTCAGCTTCACGGTGAAGCGCAACGGACCATTGTCCAGAATCTCATATTCCTGATAGGCCTTTGAATAGGCCGGATGGATGGAATCGGTCATCAAGGCAGCCAAGCCGGCTCCGAATGTGGGACCTACATCATAGACATCCATACCGGTGCCGTGGTCTACGTGATAGGAAATCTCATGCAGCAGGCTGTCTGCCTCGGCTGTCTTTCCGGCTGCCCTCCAGGCATTGATCTGCTTCCACGCTTCCGGGTCGAGTTCCCGTTCGTAACGGTCTTCGAGTACCAGGTCGGAAACACTCTTGGTAAAGATGTCATAGCCATAGAGCTGGTCGCCCCGGTTCAGGATGGCCGGTCCATACAGACGATAGCCGGACTTGTCGTTCTCCCAGGCAATGTCGTCCAAGCGCTCCGGATAGTGACGTCCGAACACCTGTGCATTGACCAAGGCAGGTGTCCCCTCCTGAATGATGTAACGGGCAACAGCACACGAGTCTACCGAAACCGGAAAGACAATCTTGCTGTCGTATGTCAACTGGTAAGGAACTTCCTCTGCCTGTTCATTATAAATCACGATTTGTGCCGTATCGGCCAAGGCCAGCTGCTGGAAGACCTTGTCGGCCGAGATTTCTACCATCTCACCGGAACGTGCAATACCCAACGGGTTGGTGACAGTGACCCGCACGGACGAATGCTGCGAACAACCGACCAAAGCCAGTCCGCAAAGGAAGGATACAAATAAGTTTTTCATCATCGTTGTATTTCAAATTACGACAAGAAGAGGATGTGTCAACGCTCGAAAGATATGACACACCCTCTTCTCGGATCGTTTGACTATTGTTAGACAGGGTTACTGCAAGTTATTTAGGCTGCTTGCCGATATAGGCCAGAATACCGCCGTCTACATACAACACATGACCGTTTACAAAGTCGGATGCGTCGGAAGCCAGGAAAACGGCAGGACCCATCAGGTCTTCGGGTGTTCCCCAACGTGCAGCCGGAGTCTTGGCTACGATGAAAGCATCGAACGGATGACGGGAACCGTCGGCCTGACGTTCGCGCAAAGGAGCCGTCTGCGGAGTAGCGATGTAACCCGGACCGATACCGTTACACTGGATGTTGAATTCACCGTATTCAGAAGCAATGTTGCGGGTCAGCATCTTCAGACCACCCTTGGCGGCAGCGTATGCCGAAACGGTTTCACGGCCCAGTTCGCTCATCATCGAGCAGATGTTGATGATCTTGCCATGACCCTTCTTGATCATGCCGGGAATGACAGCCTTGGCTACGATGAACGGAGCGTTCAGGTCGACATCGATAACCTGACGGAATTCGGCCGCCGACATTTCGCACATCGGGATGCGCTTGATGATACCGGCATTGTTGACGAGGATGTCGATGACACCCACTTCTTTTTCAATCTGGGCTACCATAGCGTTGACCTGTTCTTCGTTGGTCACATCGCAGACATAGCCATGGGCAGCGATTCCTTTTTCCTTGTATGCAGCAATACCTTTGTCGACCAATTCCTGCTTGATGTCGTTGAAAACGATGGTTGCACCTGCATTGGCAAAAGCCGTGGCGATGGCGAAACCGATACCGTAAGAAGCACCTGTTACAAGAGCTACCTTACCTTCGAGTGAAAAGTTTACCATAGTTATGATTAAATTATAAATTAAAAATAAAGTCCTTGTTTGTCCTACTTCACAAATGTACGAAAGAAATCGCTTCTTTACCCATAATTATTGTTCAGAAACTGGTAGAAATCTGTCCACTTTAGTTTTTTTTGCACGAAAGGCACTACTTTCCAACTGATTTTTACCCCTTAGTCGGACAGAATTTCACACAGCTTGTCCTGGAACAAACGGGCTGACTTTACACTGAGTACATTCTGATGGAAAATGACAAAAGCCAGACGATGGCCGGTGGAATGCTGTTTCACATAGCCCGCCAGCGTACTGACGCCGGTCACAGAACCCGTCTTGGCCCGGACATTCCGGTAGGCTTTCCCCTCCTTCATGCGATGCTGCAAAGTGCCGTCGATACCGGCTATGGGCAGGGCAGCCTTGAAGGCCGGAAACAGCGAAGCGTCGGCAGCCGCATATTTCAGGTAGTCCATCATGAGGTCGGGGGAAACCAACGTATAGGGTGACAAGCCGCTCCCATCGGTAATCGCATAGTCTTTCGGCGAACGGTGCAACTGCTGCTCCATGAACCGGCATACGGCCTCCTGCCCCTGCGGAAAGCCTATCGGCAGCGAAGCGGCACTGGCCAGTCCTGTATGGAAAAAGAGGGCCTCGGCCGAGAGGTTATCACTTTCCTTGAGCGCACGGGCCAGCACATCCTGCACCGGACGGACCACCTTCCCCACCAACAGGGCTTCGGATGGACAGGGACCATAGGAACAGCCTCCTTCTACCCGGATGCCACGCTGAAGGAGCTGATAGGAAAGGGTCTGCAGGAAAAAGTCCGCCGAACCTTCTACCGACAGGGAAACGGTCGTGGTACGGGCGGCATTCCCCCACACCAAGATGGTATTCCGATGGTTCATCCAGTCGCGCGTCACCTGCAGCTTTCCGGCCGCCGCCTGCTGGCTGACTGCACGGTTGTCTACCGAGCAATAATCAGAAGCCGGACTCAGGCGGACCACGGGGGGCTCTCCTGGTCGGGACGGCACAATCTTCACTTCCACACAGCCCCGATTGAGCATAAGGGGAGACAGATAGGGCTGGTAATAGCCCGGCGCATCGTCCCAGGCCCAGCCGCTTCCCCAAGGAATGGAGTCCATCAGGGTTACATCGCCCAGCAAGCGGCCGGAGATATACCGGATGCCGGCGGATTCTACCGCCGCCGACAAGTGTTGCAAGTCGGATTCCGAAAATTCCGGATCAAAATGGCCGACCACGTACAAGTTTCCCTTCAGGGTGTCACCGACGATGTCGCCTGTCCGGGCCAACTGGGTACGGAACGTATAGTCCGTACCCAAAGTAGCCAGAGCCGTG
>SFDG01000087.1 GCA_004558305.1 Phocaeicola plebeius | reverse complement strand
ACCTCTGGCATTGTCATCACCCTTGTTCTGATGAAGGATGGTGTGAAGATGTATCTGAAATTCATCTGTCCACTGCATCAACTTGGATATGATAAAAGTAGCCTCTGATGGAGAATTGATGTCAACAACAAGGTCTCTGACACCATCAATGATGACCAGTCCCAAGCCATCTATTCCATGAATGGCAGCATCTATTATACCAAGACGGTCTGCAGGAGTATGCTTGCGAAGTCCCAGGAACTCCAGTCGGTCGCAATCATCATCATCGGGAAGTCCTGCCAGTTTGAGGATGCGCTTGTACACTCTGTTGCAGTGGTGATCACTCTGCTCTGTGTCAACATAGAGAATCTTGTTCTTGTCTGGAGGAAAGCAACCTGTGTAATTTACCACCTTGTCGCCTTTGAGTGCTGCTGCCACAATTGCAGAAAGATTGAAGGTCTTTTTACTTTTGGCTTTGCCGATGGAGGCGCTGAAGTTGCCCAAAGTGCAGATTGTGACCTCTCCAACCATGAGAACTTCAGGATCCTTCTCTATCACATCATGGACACTGAGCCTTGACTTGTGCCATAAGCCCACATAATCAATTGGCTGAGTTTGCATACTGGGAGCGAGTGCATTCATGACGCACCTCCTTCCTGTGGAGCAGAAGCCTCGTAGGCAGTCGCTGAGATGTTCTTGCGGTTCTTGATGAAGTCGTAAACCTCTTCCTTGAGATATACCACCTTCGCATTTCCGTCTTTGTAGTTACAGAGGATGCCTTCCTTGTTCCAACGCCAAAGGCTTGTAAGACTTGCCTTGAGCAATTTCGCAACCCCTTGACGTGTCATGTATTTGTCCTCCATCTCAGTTGTGGAAGGTGATGTCGCACTTTGTACAGCGACAAGATTTCTGGCAGCTTCATGTACCATGTTCATATAGTCAGACATAGTCATTACCACGAACTGCGTATTTGAATTGTTTTCTAACATATTATTACTCTTGTTAAATTTGCATTGCCAGCCTCTGAGGTGCCTTCCACACACCTGTCACTGGTATGACGGAAAGAAGTGGCAGTGGAAGTGCCGACTTCAAAACCGCAGTGCAAAGTTACGACAAGAATGACGATACGACGAAAATAGCTGATTTCCAGAGCCTGTTCTTAACAAGATTTGGCTTACGAGTATGATTTTACACGAATAATCATACTATAAAATGTTGAGAAGGTGTATTTCTTGCTATTTGACGAGTTGAATTGAAACTATTCTGTTTCCCCGAATTTGGGAAAATGAAATCTGATGAAAATACGTGTTCGCAAGATAAAAAAGCATGAAAATGTGTGAAAAGCACGTTGCTGTACGAATGTCTCTGTGTTCGCAATGTGTTCGCAAAGCAAAAGAAAAAGCAGCTAAGCTTGTAACTTAACTGCTTGATTTTGAGAGGTGGACCAGCTAGGGCTTGAACCTAGGACCTCCAGATTATGAGTCTGTTGCTCTAACCAACTGAGCTACAAGTCCGATACTTCGGTAGTTCCCGTAAGCAGGTGCAAAAGTAGTCCTTTTATAGCATATTTCCAACTTTTCAGCCGGAAAAATCAATAAAAAAGTGAAAAGAGATGACCCTTTGGAAGATAGTTTGTACCTTTGCACCAAGAAATCAATGAATATAGCAATATGTCTGAATCCGTACAGAACCCTTACCTGGCAGGACTGACCGATGAAGAGGTCTTGTCGAGCCGACAACAGCACGGGAACAATATCTTGACGCCACCCAAACGGCCTTCGATGTGGAAACTCTACCTGGAGAAGTTCGAAGATCCCGTCATTCGGGTACTGCTTGTAGCAGCGGCCCTGTCGCTTGTTATCTCTTTCATCGAGAAGGAGTTTGCCGAAACAATCGGCATCTTTTGTGCCATTTTCCTGGCAACAGGTATCGGGTTTTACTTCGAATTCGATGCCAACAAGAAATTTGATTTGCTGAATGCCGTGGGCGAGGAAACACCGGTGACCGTGACACGTAACGGGAAGGTGGGAGAGATTCCCCGCAAAGAGGTGGTGGTGGGCGATATCGTGTGGCTGAATACGGGGGAAGAAGTTCCTGCCGACGGACTGTTGCTGGACGCCGTCTCATTGCAGGTCAATGAATCGACGCTGACCGGAGAGCCCATGGTACACAAGATGCTGCGGGAAGAAGACTTTGACCCGGAGGCGACCTATCCTTCCGACTGGGTACTGCGAGGGACGACCGTCACGGACGGTCATGGCCTGTTTGAAGTGATACGGGTAGGCGACGCAACAGAAATCGGGAAGGTGGCACGACAGGCCACCGAGCAATCCCATGAACAGACACCGCTGAACCTACAACTGGAAAAACTGGCCAGTCTGATCGGCAAGGCCGGTTTCACCATCGCGGCGTTGACATTTATCCTATTCACCTCCAAGGACCTGTATGCTTATCTGAACCTTCATGAGGTTACTGGCTGGCATTCATGGATGGATATTTCCCGTATCGTCCTGAAATACTTCATGATGGCCGTCACATTGATTGTGGTGGCCGTACCCGAAGGACTGCCCATGAGCGTCACGCTCAGCCTTGCCCTCAACATGCGACGAATGTTGAAGACAAATAACCTCGTACGGAAAATGCATGCCTGTGAAACGATGGGTGCCATTACGGTAATCTGCACCGACAAGACCGGCACACTGACGCAGAACAGGATGCAGGTACACGATGCCCAGCTGGATCCATCGAAGGAGGAGGTGATTGCGGAGGGCATCGCCGTCAACTCGACGGCTTTTCTGGAGGAAAAGGAAGAAGGAGAACTGCCGGCAGGAGTCGGCAACCCTACGGAAGTGGCCCTGTTGCTTTGGCTCTATCGGCAGGGGAAAGACTATTTGAAACTGCGCAAACGGGCCACCGTCATCAGCCAACTGACCTTCTCCACCGAACGAAAATACATGGCCACAGAGGTCATATCGTCTCTGCATAACCGGCGCATGCTCTATGTGAAAGGGGCCCCGGAGATTGTCATGAACTATTGCCGATTGTCTGCCGAGGAGAAAGAGCGGACGGAGGCCTCGCTATTGCACTACCAGCAGAAAGCCATGCGCACTTTGGGACTGGCTTATCGGGAAATAGGCAAAGACGAACCGACCGGTTGCGAGGAACTGACGGCCCAAGGCGGATTGACATTCTTAGGCATCTTCGCCATCTCCGACCCTGTCCGTCCTGATGTACCGGCAGCAGTCCGCAAGTGCCAATCGGCCGGCATAGATATCAAGATTGTCACTGGTGACACACCGGGTACGGCGACAGAAATCGCCCGACAGATTGGATTGTGGGACGCAACGGACACCGAGCGCAACCGGATAACTGGTGCAGAATTCGCCGCCCTGGACGACCGTGAGGCACTGGAACGAGTAAAAGACCTGAAAGTCATGAGCCGTGCCCGGCCGATGGACAAACAACGGCTGGTACAACTGCTGCAACAGCAAGGAGCAGTGGTCGCTGTCACGGGCGACGGTACGAACGATGCCCCTGCTCTGAACCATGCCCAGGTGGGCCTGTCCATGGGTACCGGTACCTCCGTGGCCAAAGAGGCCAGCGACATTACCTTATTAGACGATTCGTTCCACAGCATTGCTACGGCCGTGATGTGGGGCCGTTCCCTCTACAAGAACATACAGCGGTTCATTGTCTTCCAGCTGACCATCAATATAGTGGCTCTTTTCAGTGTCCTGCTGGGAGCTTTCCTGGGGACGGAACTGCCACTGACCGTTACCCAAATGTTGTGGGTGAACCTGATTATGGACACGTTTGCAGCCATGGCCCTGGCTTCCATTGCTCCCAGTGCCGATGTCATGGACGAGTCCCCCCGCAAGCGGTCGGATTTCATCATCACTCCTGCCATGAACCGCTTCATCTGGGGAACGGGCTTGGGATTTCTGGCGGTATTGATGGGCTTGTTATGCTATTTCAACCACCTGCCCGAAGGGATGGACACGCATCACCTGACCATCTTCTTCACCGTCTTCGTCATGCTACAGTTCTGGAACCTGTTCAATGCCGCTGTATTCGGCACCCGTCATTCTGTCTTCCGTGATGCCCCTCATGACTGGGGGATGCTGTGTGTGGCCTTCATGATCCTGGCGGGACAACTGCTGATTGTCACCTTCGGCGGGAAAGTGTTCCGCACCACTCCTTTGACGGTGACGGAATGGGGCTACATCATCGGCGCTACCTCAGCAGTGCTGTGGATTGGCGAAATGTATCGAGGTATCCAACGAATGCTGCACCGGCCATGAAAATACTGACACCTCCCTATACCGACTCTTTGCCTCCGCTCGTAGCCACCATCGGCTGTTTTGACGGAGTGCATCTGGGACACCGGTTCCTGATTGAACAAGTATGTGCAGAAGCAGACCGCCGGAAGCTTGCCAGTGCCTTGATTACCTTCCCGGTCCATCCGCGCCAGGTGATGCAAAGCAAGTATTGCCCCCAACTGCTGTCGTGCCTGTCACAAAAGACAGAACTTCTGCTTCGTCAGCAGGCCGATTACTGTCTCCTGTTCCCTTTCACGCAAGAACTGTCGCTCCTTTCTGCCCGCGATTTCATGCAGCAGCTGCACGAGCGTTTCCACATCGAGGTACTGGTCATCGGCTACGACCATCGTTTCGGGCATAACCGCCGCGAAGGGTTCGATGATTACTGCCGATACGGACAAGAGTTGGGGATGGAGGTGGTCCAGGCAGCACCGCTGCGGATGGACGGAATCTCCGTCAGTTCCTCCCTGATCCGTGAGTTGCTGCTGGCAGGCGATGTGCAACGGGCCAATCACTACCTGGGCTATTCCTACTACCTGAACGGCCAGGTGGTAGGAGGACATCAAATCGGGCGGACACTCGGTTTCCCTACCGCCAACCTGCATCCCCTTTGTGCCGAGAAACTGATTCCGGCTCACGGCGTATATGCCGTCTACGTGTATTTGGACGATACGCGCTATCGGGGCATCATGAACATCGGCCGGCGCCCGACCATCGACAATGGGTCACAGACCAGCATTGAAGTCCACATTCTGGATTTTTCGGGAGATATCTATCGCCATACCCTCAAAGTAGAACTGGCTGCCTACTTGCGCCCGGAACAGCGGTTCCCATCGACGGAAGCACTGATAGAGCAAATGGGGAAAGACCGACAACGGGCCGTCACGCTATTGGACGGACCTACACACTAACTCATTGGAACTTATCATGAAACAAAAATATTACGTTGTCTGGAAAGGAGTCAATCCTGGCATCTATAGATCCTGGACAGACTGCCAACTGCAAATCAAGAATTTCAAAGGTGCCCTCTACAAATCGTTCCAGACGCAGGAAGAAGCAGAAAAGGCCTTTCAGACGCCTGCCCATCACTATCTGAATGCCCACAGGACTGCACAGTCCGTCCCTTCAGGAGAACAGCAGCTGCCCGAAGGGTTCGACTTGAACTGTCTGGCTGTAGACGCCGCCTGCAGCGGGAACCCTGGTCCGATGGAATACCGGGGGGTCTATCTGCTGACCGGGCAGGAGGTATTCCATTTCGGGCCGGTACATGGTACGAACAACATCGGTGAGTTTCTGGCCATCGTGCACGGTCTCGCCCTGTTGAAACAGAAAGGCAGCGACATGCCCATCTATTCTGACAGCCGGAACGCACTGGGATGGGTGAAAAAGAAACATTGCAAGACCACACTGGCCCGTACAGCCCAGACAGAGGCCTTGTTCCAGCTGATTGAACGGGCGGAAAACTGGCTGAAGAACAATACCTATACGACACCGCTGCGAAAATGGGAAACCGACCAGTGGGGAGAGGTCCCGGCCGATTTCGGCAGAAAATAAACGTATTTAACTCTTTGACCATTATGAAAAAAAGATTCATTTACCTGCTATTGCTGTTTGCCGTGCTGTTGGGGTATTTTCTTCTGCAGAAACCGGTCTTTATGCTGTGTAACGATGCCTGGGAGAAAGGGGCCTCTTTCGCAGACCTTTTCCGTGTCATTGGGCATGGGGCTTCACTGGATGCCACGACTGCCGGTTACCTGACGGTCATTCCATGGCTCGCCGTGTTCATCAGCTGTTGGGTCCGCCGCTTCCCGTTACGGAAAGTCCTGGTGCCCTACTATATCCTGATCAGTCTTGTCATGGCCTTGGTTTTCGTGGCCGATTATTCCTTATATCCGTTTTGGGGATTCAAACTGGACGCTTCCGTGTTTTTCTATCTGGACTCTCCCAAAAATGCCGTAGCCAGTGTGTCCATGCTCTATGTAGCCGGCCGCATCCTGACCCTCCTGCTGCTTTCTGCCCTGACGACCGTTCTCTTCTACCGACTGACACCAGCCCTGCTGCCAGCTGTACAGCATCGGATGGCCGGGTCAGGAGGGATGCTCGTACTGGGAGGACTCCTTTTTGTCATCCTCCGAGGGGGTGTGACTGAATCGACTGCGAACATCGGACAAGTCTATTTCTGCAATGACGAGTTTCTTAACCACTCGGCGGTCAATCCAGCCTTCAGCCTGCTGGCATCGGCTGGCAAGACCAAAAACTATGCCGAACAATTCAACTTCTTTCCGGAAGATGAACGGGCGGCACTCTTCGAAGGCCTCTACCCTACCGGTGGAAAGAACCGGATGGAACTGCTCAACACACGGCGTCCCAACATTCTCATCATTCTGATGGAAGGCTTTGGAGCCACAATGGTGGAATCGTTAGGTGGAGCCAAGGGAGTCAGCCCGAACCTGGACCGCCTTGCGCAGGAAGGCATATCCTTTACCAACTGCTATGCCAACAGTTACCGGACCGACCGGGGCACCGTCTGTACATTCAGCGGCTACCAAAGTTTTCCCAACCTGTCTGTCATGAAGATTCCGGCCAAAAGCCGTACGCTACCGGCCATCGCACAAGAACTGGTAAAAGAAGGGTACCGGACGGATTTCCTGTACGGCGGGGACATCAACTTCACGAACATGAAAAGCTATCTGTTGCAAAGCGGCTACCAACAGCTGACTGCCGACGTGGACTTCAGTCTGCAGGAACGGCAGAATCCGTGGGGAGTCAATGACGATATTACGTTCGAGCATCTTTACCAGGTGTTGAAGGAACGGAAAGAAGAGCCTTGGCACACGGCTTTCCTGACGCTAAGCAGCCACGAGCCGTTCGAAGTGCCTTACCACCGGCTGGACGAGAAGAAGCCCAATGCCTTTGCCTACACTGACGAGTGCCTGGGGCGTTTCATCGACCGGATGAAAGGTCTGCCGCAGTGGGACAACTTGCTGGTCATCTGTCTGTCCGACCACGGCTTCTACTATCCGGAGAACCAAGGAAGCTCCCACGACTGGCGCATCCATCACATCCCGATGGTGTGGCTGGGAGGGGCCGTCAAGGAACCGGCAGTGATAGACTGCCTGATGAACCAGACAGACATGGCAGCCACGCTGTTAGGACAATTAGGCTTGCCTCACGACCGGTTTACTTTCAGCCGGAACGTGCTGGGCGAAGAATATACTTATCCTTTTGCCTACTACACGTTCAACAACGGGTTTGCTTTTGCCGACAGTACCGGCTGCACACTGGTAGACAATGCATCGGGGAAAGTCATGGAGGAACGCCCGTCTCCCAGTGAACAACGTATCCGACTGGGGAAGGCCATCCTACAGACATCATATGACGACCTGGGAAGCCGGTGAGGTATCCTCCTTATCCGACGGTAGATGCCCGGCAGGATGTGCAGACAGGAGTTCCTCCACCCGCTCCAGTATCTCCATCAGTTCGGCAACCGTTTCGGCACGGAGCATGGCGACACGGGTGTCGCGGAAATTGGGAATCCCCTTGAACAGAGGGGAGGCGGCAAGATGACGGCGTACGTGAAGAATGCCTCGCCGCTCGTCCAGCAATGCCACACTGTCGGCCACTTCGCGACGGAGCACCTCCATCTTCCATTGCGGAGTCAGGCCTGTCAGTTCTTCCCCCGTCTGCAGGAAATGCTTCACCTCCTTGAAGATCCAGGGCCGTCCGAAGCTGGCACGGCCAATCATGATGCCGTCCACGCCATAGCGGTCGAAACATTCCTTGGCCCGCAGGGGCGTAGTGATGTCTCCGTTGCCGATGACAGGAATACGCATCCGAGGATTCTGCTTGACCGCTCCGATCAGTGTCCAGTCGGCCTCTCCCGTGTACATCTGTGCCCGTGTCCGTCCGTGGATGGTCAATGCTTCAATGCCACAATCCTGCAACTGCTCTGCCAGTTCCACTATGATCTTATGGTCTGCATCCCATCCCAGGCGCGTCTTCACGGTGACCGGAATCTTTACGGCATCCACAACCGCACGAGTGATTTCCAACATCTTCGGTACATTCTGCAGCAGCCCTGAACCGGCTCCCTTGCCTGCCACCCGCTTCACAGGACAGCCGAAGTTCAAGTC
>SFDG01000086.1 GCA_004558305.1 Phocaeicola plebeius | reverse complement strand
TGTGCGGTGGCATTCAGGGTATTGCCGTTCTGGGAGATGGTCAGCCAGCTGCATTCTTCGGGCGACGAGGCCACCCATTTGTCCTGGTTGGTCTGGATGGTGAGTGTCTGCTGCCCGCCGTTGTTGGCAAAGGCCAGTTGTGTGGTAGAGACTTCGAGGGTAGCTTCCTCGGCGCCAAAATACTCGTCGCCGCACGCCGTCAGCGTCAGCGAAATCACGGCCCATAGCAGGAGGCCGGTCAGTTGAAACAGTTTTTTCATTACGTGTTGTTGTTTGTTATTGGTTTGATATTTTTTCAAAGTTATACCAACTTTTTCAATAACCAACAACTATTCCTCACGATTTTATGTATCATTAACGGTTCAACGGTTTCAACGGTCCTTCCGAGTCCTACCCATGACGAAACTGTAGGGGCAGACCTATGTGTCTGCCCGGAAGGGGCAGACCTATGTGTCTGCCCGGAAACATCCACCTCGGCATTCCGGGCGGACACGCAGGTCCGCCCCTACAGCGTCATCATCGAATCGTTTCACACAACGTGTGATGGGGACTCAGAATGACAGACAGCCGACTCTTATCAGATGGTCGAACAGCTACTTTTCCTTTATATATCAGTCAGAATATTCTCTTATAAAATCTTTGGGATTCAGAACCTTTATCGTTGAGAATTTGAAATGTCGGGTGTTTCTTGTCACAATGACATCACACTCATGATACAAGGCACAAGCGTATTGCAACACATCTTCCAAATCTGTGGCCTTAATTTCCAATGCTGTCTTTAACTGACTTCTGTCCATCTGCATGACATCAAGCATATCGGCAAGCCCTTCCATTACAGCATATAGTTCGTCTGAAGTCCTGCCCTTTCTGGCTACGTAGGCAGTATTCGCCATCGTCAGGATTGACACACACAGAACCACCTTGCCATCTTCTCCCATTTGCAAGATGTCACAAGCATCTTCATACCCATCACGCTCTGTTACAAAATCAAGAATGACGTTAGTATCAAGAAAGACCTTTTTCATTTGCTCAAAAGATAAGCCAGACGACTGTCGTTATCGATGTCCTCCTGAGTAATACCGGTACCACATAATTGTTGCAGCCTTTCTATTCGTGGAGAGTATTTTTTCGATGCCATTGGCTTCTTTTTCGTTTCTTCCTCCTTCTGCAACTTTGCAGAGGTGACTCCCCTCAGCTTTTTGATAGCTTCAATAATGCCGTCAACCGCCCAAGCATTGTCTATAGTAACTATTACTTCTGCCATAATTATCTCCTTTTGGTGGTAAAGATATGGATTTCTCTCTGAATCTACAAGAGATTCAAGAAACATTCTTACTGATTTTTGTTTTTCCATCCTCCGGCTGGAGCATCCGGATTACTTCTTCGTCCGCACGATTTCCGTAGGAGCCAGCTCGGCATTGCGCCGTTCGGTCTGCTCCACCACGTTGCGGGCCAGCTGCAGGAAGGCCTGACCGGTGACAGTGTTCTCGTCGAGAGCGACCGGCGTTCCCTTGTCGCCGTTCTCACAGATGCTTTGCACGATAGGGATTTGTCCCAACAGGGGAACATCCAACTCCTCCGCCAGCCGCTTGGTGCCTTCCTTGCCGAACAGGTAGTAGCGGTTCTGCGGCAGTTCGGCGGGCGTAAACCACGCCATGTTCTCCACCAGGCCGAGGATGGGCACGTTCACCTTCTCGTTCATGTACATATTGATTCCCTTGCGGGCATCGGCCAGCGCCACTTCCTGCGGTGTGCTGACAATGACGGCTCCCGTAATGGCGAGGGTCTGCAGGAGGGTCAGGTGGATGTCGCTCGTGCCCGGAGGGGTATCAAGGATGAAATAGTCCAGTTCGCCCCACTTGGCGTCGCCCACCAGCTGCTTCAGGGCATTGCTCGCCATACCGCCGCGCCACAAGGTCGCCTGGTCGGGATCGACAAAGAAGCCGATGGACAGCAGTTCGATGCCGTACTTCTCGATGGGGACAATCAGGTCGCGTCCGCCCACTTCTTCCGCACACGGACGGGCATCCTCCACCTGGAACATCTTGGGCACCGACGGTCCGAAGATGTCGGCATCCAGCAGTCCCACCTTATAGCCCAGCTTGGAAAGGGCCACGGCGAGGTTGGCGGCCACGGTGGATTTGCCCACTCCGCCCTTGCCCGACGAAACGGCAATCACGTTCTTCACTTGGGGCAGCATCTTGCCGGGTTCGGGACGGGCTGCCTGACGGCTCTCGGTGGCGATGGTCACTTCCACCTCCTTCGCCACGTAAGCATGGATGGCGGCTTCCGCCGACTTCACCACCGACTTCATGAACGGGTCGGTGGGTTTCTCGAAAATCAGGGAGAAGCTGACCTTCATGCCGTCGATACGCAGGTTGTCGGCCACCATCTCCGCCTCCACGATGTTCTTTCCGTTGCCGGGATAACGCACCGTAGCCAGTGCGTCGAGTATCAGTTTGGGATATAATGTCATACTGTTCGATTAAGATTTCAATTATAAAATTTCAATTAAATGATTGGTTATTTGCTCGTTTTCAGTCCGCTGCGCTTGCTGCGGTTGTAACTGCGGTAATTATCCAGCTCGATTTCCACGTCCGGCTCCCGCAGTTCCCCCTCCTGTGGCAGGCGGAAACGGAGGTACTTGATGTTCATGCCCCGGTCCAGCCACTGCTGCTCGTAGTAGGTACGGATGTTCAGGATGTCGTCCGTACGCCCCGAATGGTAGAGGTCGTCCGTCAGTTCCTCTACGGGCAGGCGGTTCTCCTCCACCATGTACTTGGTGTAAGTGAAAAGGAAATCGCTGTCCGTCTTCAGATGAATCAGTCCGTCGGGCTGGAGGAAACGGCGGTAGCGGTTCATGAAGTAGGTGGAGGTGAGCCGCTTCGTCGCCTTCTTCATCTGCGGGTCCGAGAACGTGAGCCAGATTTCGCTCACCTCGCCCGGTGCGAAGAAACGGTCGATGATTTCGATGTTGGTGCGCAGGAAGGCCACGTTCTTCAGGCCCTCGCGGAGGGCATCCGTGGCTCCCGTCCACATCCGGGCCCCCTTGATGTCGACCCCGATGAAGTTCTTGTCGGCATACCTGCGGGCCAGGCCGACCGTATATTCCCCTCGTCCGCACCCCAGTTCGAGCACGATGGGACGGTCGTTGCCGAAGAACTCGCTGTTCCACTTCCCTTTCATCGCAAACGGCACCTCTTCGACCACCGAATACGGATATTCAAACACATGCGGATAGTCCGCCATATCTGCAAATTTCGCTAATTTTCCTTTTCCCATAAATGGTTTTTAAAACATTGAATCTGGCTGTCCGAGACCCCTATTTCAACAGTCCTTCTGTTCTGTCGTTCAGAGATCTCGGACCACTTCTTTGATTGATTATTGTTTCTCCAGCTGGAACCCTACCTGCAGGCCGTTGTAGTTGCTGAGCAACGAACTGACCCTCTTCAGGGTGGTACTGGAGGATTTCAAGGATGCGGCACTGCTTACGGTCTGTGCCAGCTGCATCAGCTTGTCGGCATTGAAAAGCAGGCTCATCTTCTTCGGTTCCGTGACATTGTACACGACGGTCGTCGTGAAATTCATGCTGGCCGAGGTCTTCATCGTCAGCGCCTTGGTGGACGAATCGAAGGTATAGGTGCCTTTCGTGGTGCGTCCCTTGACGGCCGATGTATAGGTGCTGTCGGCTGCAAACACAAACGTGCATCCGTCCGAGAAGCCCAGCTTGTCGAGGACGCTCTGCATCTTGGTCTCCACGGTCTTCGAGGCCACCTCGCCGCCCGCCTTCGCCAGCAGGTTGTCGCTGGTGAACTGGCAGTCCTGTCCTGCGTAGGTCCATGTCCCTTCTACCGAGAAGGGCACTTTCTCGCTGACTTTCTCTCCCACGGCCTTCGCCACGCCGGAGAGAATACTTTTCAAGTCTTGTGCCTGTGTGCCGACCGTACCGAGTACGAAGCAGCAGAGCATCATGGCCATTTTCAGTCCTTTTGTCTTTTTCATCGTTTTTGCGTCAGTTTAATTGTGAATCTAAATAAATGGTGAATCATTTGAATAGTTTGTTGGCCATTCCTGTTTTTGTCATTCCGATGAAAGTTGGTCATCCCAGCGTCGATGATGACGCTGTAGGGGCGGACCTGCGTGTCCGCCCGGAATGCCGAAGTGGATGTTTCCGGGCAGACACATAGGTCTGCCCCTACAGTTTCGTCATGGGTAGAATGACCATTCAAAGATGGTTTCACGCCCGGAATGTCAGCACGCCTTGAAGCTCATGTCCAAGCCCTTTACGGAGTGCGTCAGGGCACCTACCGAAATGTAGTCTACGCCGCATTCCGCATAGTCGCGCAAGGTGTCGAAGGTAATTCCGCCCGACGATTCCAGTTCCACGCGGCCGTTCACCAGTTCCACGGCCTTACGGGTGTTTTCCGGCGTGAAGTTGTCGAGCATGATGCGGTCCACACCGCCCAGGTCGAGCACCTGCTGCAGCTCGTCGAAGTTGCGCACCTCGATCTCAATCTTCAGGTCCTTGCCCTTCGCCTTGCAGTACTCCTTGGCACGGGTGATGGCCTTGTCGATGCCTCCGGCAAAGTCCACGTGGTTGTCCTTCAGCAGAATCATGTCGAACAGGCCGATGCGGTGGTTCACGCCGCCACCGATCTTCACGGCCATCTTTTCGAGCACGCGCATTCCCGGGGTCGTCTTGCGGGTGTCCAGTACGCGGGTCTTTGTTCCTTCCAGCCGCTTCACGTAGCGGTCGGTCATCGTGGCAATGCCGCTCATGCGCTGCATGATGTTCAGCATCAGGCGTTCGGTCTGCAGCAGCGACTGCACCTTGCCTTCCACCACCATGGCCACATCGCCCGGCTTCACGTGCGCACCGTCCTCGATGAACACTTCCACCTTCATGGTGGGGTCGAACCGGTGGAACACTTCCTTGGCCACCTCAATGCCGGCCAGGATGCCTTCTTCCTTGATGAGCAGCTTCGACTTGCCCATGGCATCGGCAGGAATGCTGGAGAGGGTGGTATGGTCGCCGTCGCCGATGTCTTCGGCAAACGACAGATCGATCAAACGGTCAATCAAATCCTTTACAACTTTTTCGTCCATAATCTCGTAGTCTAAGTTATCTATGAATATTCTTTATCAATGCGGCAAAGGTACAGAATAAAAACGAGAAAATCATTAAAAAAGCAGGAGTTTCTCGGATTTTATCCGTACATTTGCCGCCGTCAATAGAAACATTAACGAAGAAACATTGCATATGAGAACCTTCCGATTACTGATTTTACTGCTGGCTGCCGTCCTGGTCGTCCCCACGTTCGCCCGCAAGAAAAAGGACAAGAACGACTACGGTGTCTGGATGGCCGGCGTAGCAGCATCGTTCACCGACTCACTGGTCTACATCACCGACCTCCAGTACCTTGACAGCGCTTCCTACAATTCCAGCGGTCTGCTGAACCAGCGGGCACAATACAGCCTGCAGCTGAAGGAATACCTGGAACAGGACGGACGGATGCAGAACCGCACCTGCTTCATGTTCTTCAACAAGAAGAAGAAAAGGCTGGAGAAGGAGATGAGCAAGCTGCGCCGCAACTACCAGAAGGGGAACAAGCTGGACGTGAGGGACCTGGACGATTTCCGCTTCACCCGTCCCGAAGAATATTGAACCCGCTGGCCCTGCTGCCATGTCCGACATCCGACTGACCCTCCATCCGGCCGTCATGCGGCAACGGGTGCCCATCCCGCTGGCCACCGACAGCGTGAAGGCCGGCTTCCCGTCGCCCAGCGAAAACTACCTGGCTCCCGAAATCGACCTGAACGACCTGCTCATCCACCACCGGGAGGCCACTTTCTTTGTCCGCATCTCCGGCGATTCGATGACCGATGCCGGCATTCTGGACGGCGACCTGGCCGTGGTGGACAAGGCCCTTACGGCTGCCGACGGGGACTTTGTCATTGCCTTTGTCAACGGGGAATTCACCATCAAGCAATTCCGGCGGGACAAGGACGGACAGCGCGGCTGGCTGGTGCCCTGGAACGATGCCTATCCCCGCATCGAGGTGGGCATCAACGATGATTTCCGTATCTGGGGCGTGGTGACGCATGTCATCCATTCGCTACGCCCGCTCTGACACCCGCCGACTCCTATCCGGAACATGACATACGCCCTTGCCGACTGCAACAATTTCTACTGCTCCTGCGAACGGGTGTTCCACCCCGAACTGCTGCAGAAGCCGGTCGTTGTGCTGAGCAACAACGACGGATGCATCATCGCCCGCAGCGAAGAGAGCAAACGGCTGGGACTGAAAATGGGCACTCCCCTCTACCAGGTGAGGCAACTGCTGGAGGACAACGGGGTGGCCGTGTTCAGCAGCAACTATACCCTCTACGGCTCGCTCTCTGCACGGGTGATGTCCCTCCTGTCGCGCTACACGCCGCAACTGGACCCCTATTCCATCGACGAAGCCTTCCTCGACTTTACCGGACTGGGCGATGCCGCTTTCCTGAAGGCCTACGGCGAAAAGATGGCGGCCGACGTGCGCCGCGCTACCGGCATCCCCATTTCCGTAGGTATCGGCCCGACCAAGACCCTGGCCAAGATGGCCAGCAAATACGCCAAGCACTATCCCGGCTACCACGGCTGCTGCCAGATAGCCACTGACGAGCAACGCCGGAAGGCACTGGAAGGATGCGACATTGCCGATGTATGGGGCATCGGACGGAAACTCTGTCAATCAATGGTTTACTACGGCATCCGGACGGCGGCGGACCTGGCGGCCAAAAGCGAAAGCTGGGTAAAAGCCCATTTCAACATCTGCGTGCTCCGCACCTGGAAAGAGCTGAACGGCTGCAGCTGCATCGACATCAGCGAACTGCCCGAACGGCAGACCATCTGCACCAGCCGCAGCTTTGCCGGAGAGGGAGTGACCGACCACGACATCCTGGAAGAGGCGGTGGCCAACTTTGCGGCCCGCTGCTCGGAGCGGCTGCGCCAGCAGCACTGCTGCTGCCAAGGGATAACGGTCTTTGCCTATACCAGCCGGTTCCGGACCGACGTGCCGGGCCACGTCATCCACCAGAGCATCAGCCTGCCCGTGGGCATCCAGACATCTGCCGAGATTATCGGCCATGCCCTGGCCCTGCTCCGGAGCCAGTACCGCCCGGAACCTTATGCCTACAAGAAAGCCGGGGTCATCCTGTGGAATATCCATCCGCAATACCCCCGGCAGCAACACCTCTTCGACCCGGTGGACCGGGCACGACTGGCCGCCCTTTCGAAAGCCATCGATGCCATCAACCGCAAGAACGGACACGACAAGGTGCGCGTCGCCATCCAAGGAACGGACGTACGCTTCGGATTGAAATGCGAATACCTGTCGCGCCACTATACCACCGACATCAGGGATGTGCTGGTGGCGAAGGCAGACGAAAAGCCGTGTACAGCTCCAGCACGGCGGCAATGCTGAGACAGGCCACCCACTCGTTGTGGTGCAGGAAAAGCATCATCAGACCGGCCACCACCAGCAGCACCGCTCCCAGCATCTGCTGGCGGCGCAGGCGACGCTCTACGACATCCGCCCCTTCGCAGCCGCCCGAGAGCTGCAGGAACGCAAAAGGAAGGGCTCCCACCAGGTACAGGTACGGAGCTACGGGCCAGCGGGTAATCTGCAGCAAGGCACCTGCCAGCACCATCACCGCACCCGCCACAAACAGTCTGTCTTTCCACTTATTCATTGTCCGGCTGTTCTTTCACCCGCTCGCGGCGGATATTATCGTCCACATCCTCCTCGAAGATGTAGATGTCCTCGTTGGGCTTCTTCATCAAGTACTTCTCGCGTGCCACCTTCTCCAGCTCGTCGGGATGGGTGGTCAGTTCCTTCAGCATACGGCTGTCTTTCTCGTACTGCTCGCGGTACATCTCGATTTCCGACTTGAGCGTGCTGATTTCGTGCCAGTACTGCACACGCCGAATCAGGCTGTTCTCGTCGAGCACCCCGATAATCAGCAGGAAAAGCACCACGGTGATGAGGTACTTGTGGCATCTGACAAACTCCCAAAGTTCAACTAACTTACTCATAAAGACCTGTGTTCTTGGTTACGATGTGCAAAGGTAGAAATATTTCGGAGTTTACCCGCACTCGGAACCAAAGATTTTGTGTACATTTGCAAAAACATCTACCAACAACAAAGAAGACCGCCACATGGAAGACTATATTGTTTCGGCGCGGAAATACCGCCCCTCCACCTTCGACACTGTAGTAGGGCAAAGGGCCCTGACCACGACCCTGAAAAATGCCATCGCCAACCAGAAGCTGGCACATGCCTATCTGTTCTGCGGTCCGCGAGGCGTGGGAAAAACAACCTGTGCCCGTATCTTTGCCAAGACCATCAACTGCCTGCATCCGACCGCCGAGGGGGAGGCCTGCAACGAGTGCGAATCCTGCCGGGCGTTCATCGAACAGCGGTCGTACAACATCCATGAACTGGACGCCGCCTCGAACAACTCGGTGGAGGACATCCGTTCGCTGATTGACCAGGTGCGCATCCCGCCCCAAATCGGCAAGTACAAAGTCTATATCATCGACGAGGTGCACATGCTTTCGCAAGCTGCCTTCAACGCATTTCTGAAGACGCTGGAAGAGCCGCCTCATCATGCCATCTTCATCCTGGCCACCACCGAGAAGCACAAGATTCTGCCCACCATCCTGAGCCGTTGCCAGATTTACGACTTCAGCCGCATCAGCGTGAACGACACGGTGGAATACCTGGAGGAAGTGGCCAGCAAGGAACACATCGAAGCCGAACCGGAAGCCTTGAACGTCATTGCCCAAAAGGCGGACGGCGGCATGCGCGACGCCTTGTCCATCTTCGACCAGGTGGTGAGCTAACGTGCTGGACTACGAGTATTACTTCCAGCTGACGGACGCCATCCTGCAGAACAAGGTGCAGGACTGCCTGCTCATCCTGAACGATATCCTGGCCAAAGGCTTCGACGGCAGCCACTTCATCACCGGCCTCTCGTCGCACTTCCGCGACCTGCTGGTGAGCCGTGACGCCGCCACCCTGCCCCTGTTAGAGGCAGGCGCTTCCATCCGCCAACGCTACCAGACACAGGCGCAGCAATGCACCCCGCGCTTCCTGTACCAGGCCATGAAGCTCTCGAACGACTGTGACCTGAACTACCGGGCGAGCAAGAACAAACGGCTGCTCGTGGAGCTGACCCTCATCCAGCTGGCCCAGCTGACCGAGGAAGGCGCGGACACACCTGCTGGAGGGCAACGCCCTACGCCGACCTTGAAACCCATCACCCCCCAACAGCCGGCCGCCGCACCGGGACCGCAACCCCAGCAACCGGCCACCGCACCGAGACCGCAATCCCAGCAACCGGCCGCCGGAGCGAGCCGACCGTCCCAACAGCCGTCGGCCCATCCGACCCTGCCCCCATCGTCCACGGCAGCGGGAACGGCTCCTGCCGCCGCGCAGAACCTGTCGGCTCCTGCCGCCGCCGACAAGAAAATCCCTGTCATGAAGGCGGACAATCTGGGCATCTCCATCCGGCATCCCCAGCCGGCGGCCCACGCCAAGAAGAACGCGGCTCCCGCTCCACCGCCGGCAGAAAGCGCGTACGAGGACTATGCCGTCTATGAAAAAGACCTGGTCTATTACTGGCGCGAGTTCGCCGCCCGGCTGCCGAAGGAGGAGACCGCCAACTCCGCCCGGATGATGAACATCAGTCCTACCCTGCCGGCCGGCCAGACCACGTTCGAGGTGGTGGTGGACAACGAGATGGCCCAACGCTCCCTCCAGCAGCTGGCCCCCCAGATTCTCGCCTCGCTGCAGGAGAAGCTGCACAACCGCCACCTCCAGATGACCGTGCGCGTGAGCGAGGCCAACAACGAGCACATACGGGCCTACAGCCAGGTGGAACGCTTCCAGCTGATGAGCCAGAAGAACCCTCACCTCATGAAGCTGAAGGAGGCGTTCGGACTGGAATTAGGATGAACAGCCGGGAGGGAAGCCTCCCGGCGCATCCCATTCCAGCCCATCCCAGCCAGTCTGGCTGGTTTCAGGCCTGTTGGTTCCGGTCCTGCAGGTCGTGATGCGTCATCGCACAGACACAGGAGTCGGACCAAACGTTTTCGGCCGTCTCCACCATGTCAATGACAGTATAGATGGGAAGGATGATGCCCAGAATGGCAACAGGCGCGCCAATGCCCGACATCAACGAGAGCGTCAGAAAATAGCAACCCATCGGAACGCCGGCATTGCCGACCGCGGAAAAGACGGAGATGAACAGCCATAGCAGCAGAGTGCCCAGCGTGATGGGAGTACCGCCGTTCTGCATCACGAACAGCGAGGTGACGAGGATGAACGCGGCGCAACCATTCATGTTGATGGTGGTACAGATAGGCAGCACGAAACGCGCGATGTCCTTGCGCACCCCCAGCCGTTGCTCCGCCGACTGCATCGTGACGGGCAGCGTGGCAGCACTGCTCTTGGTAAAGAGCGCCATCAGCACAGCGGGCAGCATGCGGCCCAGCACATGGACAGGATTCAGGCCACGGGCCAGGAGGAACAGGGGCAGGACGATGAAGAACTGAATCACATTGCCTCCCAGCACCACCAGCACATACTTCCCGATGGAGTCCGCCACCACACCGGCACTGACCTGGGCCGACAACTGGGCAGCGAACGCCAGGATGCCGAGAGGCAGTGTCCAGATGAGTCCCCGGATGAGCAGGAACAACAGGTCCTGCAGGCCCAACAGCCCTTTCACCACCACGGACTTGTTCTCAGAATCGGGCAGTTTCGAGAGGCCGATGCCGACCGCAAAGGCCAGCAACAACAGCGACAGCACATTGCCTTCAAAGAAAGGCTTGACCACATTGTTGGGAATGACACTGAGGATATGGTCGTAATACGACAACCGGGGAGCGTCGGGGACTGCCGTGTCCAACTGGCCGAGGGTCTCCACGGGCAGGTTGCCCGGAGCGACCACCACATAGAGCACCGCCCCGACTATGGCGGCGGCAAACGTCGTCAGCAACGTATATAACAATGTATGTCCGAAAATCCGGCCTGACCCTTGCGAACCGAAGGTCGCAAAGGTAGTGACCACCGCCAGCACGATGGTAGGCACTGCCAGCAACTGGAACAGCCGCGTATAGACCGTCGCCACAAAATCCATCAGACCATTGAGCGCATCCACCCCCAACAGTCCGACCACCGCACCCGCAACGAGTGCTCCCATCCATAAAACTGTCTTCTTCATGAGTCTCCTGTTTCTAATACCGCCTCAAAAGTACAAAAAAAAACAGAAATTCCTTGCGGACACAAGAAAAAAACACACGCATCTCCCCAATCTGCTGGCGGGAGTTTGCCGCCCGTCTGCCGAAGGAAGAAGCGGCCAATGCCGCCCGGATGATAAACACCAGGAACGGCTGCACAACCGCCACCTCCAGATGACCGAACGAGCACATACGGGCCTACAGCCAGGTGGAACGCTTCCAGCTGATGAGCCAGAAGAACCCTCACCTCATGAAGCTGAAGGAGGCGTTCGGACTGGAACTGGGATAATGCCCCTCTGCTCCGAACCTGGCTGAAAGGAACACGACAGGCTGCATCTTTGAAAGCATTTTTTTCATATCAGACAAAAAAACGTCCGGATTGCTGATCTGTTATCAAAATAAATCGTATTTTTGTGCCATACGACCAAACAGCCAGACCATCATGTATATGAAAGAAATGGAAAACCCGCTATCCGTCAGCCTCCAGCGCTTCCTCGGATGCCCACCGGTCCTTACGGCCTACAGTGACCATAAACCTATCACACCCCTCCCTGCTGCTACAACAGGGACCAACCCCGATTGAGCCATGTATTATCGAATACTATGGATTTGGATGCTGTTGCTCTCCTTCTGTATGGGAAGCTGGGCACAGACCGTCGTGACAGTCACCGGTATGGTGACCGATGACGAAGGATTGCCGGTAATAGGCGGCAATGTATCGGAAAAGGGAACGGAAAACGGTACAATCACCGACCTCAACGGACGGTATTCGCTTCGTGCGGCCTCCGACGGCGTGCTGGTCTTCAGCTATGTGGGGATGCAGCCGGTATCGGTGGCCGTGAAAGGACGTACCGAAATCAATGTACGCTTGGCGAGTGCCTCCATCGACCTGGACGATGTGGTGGTGGTGGCTTACGGCACACAGACCAAGCGCAGCCTCACCACCTCGGTCGCTTCGGTCAAGAGCGACGCACTGAAGGAACAGCCGGTCAACTCCATCGACCAAGCCCTGCAGGGACGGGCCGCCGGTGTCTATCTGCTGACTCCCTCGGCAGGGGTAGGCGAATCGCCGGTGGTGCGTGTGCGGGGAGTCAGCTCCATCACTTCGGGCACCCAGCCCCTCTATGTGATAGACGGCGTTCCGGTAGAGACTTCCAACGGCTCCTATGCAGGCAACTCCAACCCCATGGCAGACCTCAACCCCTCGGACGTGCTCTCGATGGAAGTGCTGAAGGATGCCGCCGCAGCAGCCCTCTACGGATCGCGTGCGGCCAACGGGGTCATCCTGATCACCACCCGGCAAGGCAGCAAGGGGAAGTCGCGGGTGGCCTACAACGGATGGGTGGGTGTCTCCATGCGTTCCAAGTTCTTCGACATCATGAACGCCCAGCAATACACCGACTTCAAGAACCAGGCCGTTGAGAACCGCTACGGCACGGCCCACTACGACCTGACCGCCAACCGGGTGATGACCGGCGACACCAAGGCCTTCAACATGATGTACCGCTCCGACGGCACACCGGTCGATACGAACTGGGCCGACGAGGTGTTCCAGACCGGCATCCAGCACCATCACACCGTATCGGTAGAAGGAGGGACGGAGAAAAGCCAGTTCTACCTGTCGGGCAACTACACCCACCAGAAAGGCATCATGAAGGGCGACAAGTACGAACGCTTCGTCATGAACGCCAACGGCCAGGTCCAGGCCACTCCTTATCTGAAAATAGGCGGCAGCGTGAATGCCTCGAACTCGCAGACCGAGTATGCCGACCGGGCGCGTCAGGGCAACCAGAACATGATCGAGGGATTCACCCGTCTGGCCTTGGTACTCCCCACCAATATCCCTGCCTGGCGCGAAGACGGCACTCCCTACGAAGAGGGACACAGGATAGGACGGGGCAACAACACCTATTATAATACCTATACCAATCCGGCCGGACTGCTCTACTACCGCAGCCGCGTCCAGTCGGAGATTCTCCGTTTCCTGAGCCATGCCTATGTCGAAGTGAAGCCCTGGAAGGGAGTGACACTGCGCAGCCAATACGGCATGGACTACAACCACATCGACGATACCGACTTCCGCAACGCCATCGTTTACGGCGACTATGAGAACGGAAGGGTGAGCAACCACTCGACCAAGCGCACCCTGCAGACATGGACCAATACCGCCAACTGGCTCTTCTCGTGGAAGGGACATTCGTTCGACCTCCTGCTGGGCGAGGAAAGCACCAAGAAGCACCTCAACCGCTGGGGAGCCCGCCGCACGACACTGTTAGACAATGCCTATACCACCTACCAGGGAGCGTGGGGCACCACCGATGCCGACGGCAACAACATCACCGAGAGTGCCTTGCTCTCCTACTTCATACGGCTGAACTACGACTACGAGAGCCGCTACCTGCTCTCGCTGAACGGACGCCGCGACGGCTTCTCGGCCTTGAGCCGACAGAACCGCTGGGGCAATTTCGGCGGGGTGTCGGCGGCCTGGCGCATCTCGGCCGAGAAGTTCTGGGAGAAGATTCGCCCTGTGGTCAGCGAACTGAAGCTCAAAGGCAGCTGGGGACGAGTAGGCAACACCGATGTAGGCGACTATGCCGCCTGGTCCTACTATCTCAGCTCCTATTACGGCAACAGCGGTGCCTACGTGCTGGGCCAGATAGCCGACGACCAGCACCTGAAATGGGAGACCTCCGAAAAGCTGGACATCGGCTTCAGTGCCACGCTGTGGAAGAACATCGAGGTGGAATTCGACTACTACCGCAACACCTCCACCGACCTGATCCTGGCCTTGCCGGTCGCCTCGTCGTTGGGCATTCCGGGCAATGCCATCACCACCAATGCCGGCTCCATGCGGAACAGCGGCATCGAGCTGGGCCTTGCTGCCACCCTCGTCCAGACCAAGGATTTCTCCTGGAACACTTCGCTGAACCTCACCACGACGCGCAACCGCGTGCTCTCGCTGGCCGACGGGGTGACCGAACTGACTTCGGGCATGTACAACATCACCCTGCCCGGCTACTCCATCGGACAACTGTACCTCTACCCGACCCGAGGCATCGACCCCGAAAGCGGCCGACGCATCTTCATCGACAAGAACGGGCGGGAGGCACTCTGCATGTATGAAAAGGGAGCCGACAAGTTCTACTATCGCGACGGCACGGTGTGCAAGGAAAGCAACCTGCAGCCTACCCGCTGCGGAGGGACGCTGCCCACCTACTACGGAGGATGGGCCCACCACCTGAAATACAAAGGCTTCGACCTCACCGTCCTGCTGCAATATGCCGGAGGGAACCACCTCTACAACGGCACCACCGCCACCTGCAGCGACATGCGCTACTGGAACAATACGACCGACGTGCTGGAAAAATACTGGACACCGGAGCGGACAGCGGCCAAATATGCACGGCCCATCTATGGCGACAACTACTCCAACGGTTCGGCCAAGCCGATCAGCGACTGGGTAGAGAAGGGCGACTACCTGCGGCTGAAGCAGGTAGTGATAGGCTATACCTTCCGCACCTCCGGCTGGCGGTGCGGCATCAGCTCCCTGCGGGTCTATGCTCAGGCACAGAACCTCTTCGTGCTGACCGGCTACTCGGGACTGGACCCCGAAGCCAGCCTTTACGGCAACAGCACGACCTCCTCGCTGGCCAACCTGCAGGCCGGCATCGACAAGAACACCATGCCGCAGGCGCGCGTATTCACTTTCGGCACCAACATCACTTTCTAACCAGATTCCTATCGTATGAAACAGAACAATATCCTCCTCACACTGACAGCTGCAGTCCTTTCAGCCGGCTGCAGCGGATTCTTAGACAAGACCCCTTTCCTGCAGCTGACCGACACCAGCATCTTCAGTTCACCGGAACGCATCGAAGGGGTGGTGAAAGGGGTCTATACCCAGATGAAGGAGAACACCTTCATCGGCTCCAAGACCTATGCCTGCATCGAGAATATGGGCGACGACATGAACAACGTGTCGGGCAACGGGTACGAGTGTACCTTCTCCTACAACATGGAGGTGGGCAAGGAGACGCGCGACAACTACCAGACATGGACCGGTGCCTATCTGGCCATCCAGAGTGCCAACACCGTGCTGGAGAACCTGGAAACGGCCCGCGAAGTGGTGGGCGACAGCTATCCCAAGTATGTGCAGGAGGTGAAGTTCTGCCGGGCACTGTCCTACTACTACCTGACCCAGCTCTACGGCAAGCCCTACATGCTGGACGGAGGCACCTCGCTGGCAGTGCCTTTGCGCCTGAAGGCAGAGAAGTCGTCCGCCAACAACGACCTGCGGCAGAGCACTGTGGCCGAAGTATATGCGCAAGTGCTGGAAGATACCCGGGAATATGCGGCCCTGCCCCAGCCCGCCGATGCCGACTATAGCATCAACCGGGCCAGCCAGGCCGCCGTACACATGCTGCGGATGCGCGTCTATATGGCGATGGAACAGTGGCAGCAGGCCATCGAAGAAGGAGAGGCTATACAGGGATATGAACTGGCTCCCGACGTGACGGCTCCTTTCCAGTCGAACCCTTCCTGCACGGAGTCCATCTTCTCCTTCCCTTTCGACGGAACCAACAACGGAGGAGGTCCCCAATATGCCGCCTGCTATTTCTACACGACCGGCAACTCGCTGGTACTGGATCGCGAAAGCGGCATCCACAGCCCCCTCTATCCGCTCTACAACCTGCCGGCCGACGCACGGACAGGCTCGCTGATTGCCACTGCCAGCTCCGGACAGGATGTGCTGACCAAGTTTACGGACAAGACCACCTACCTCGACTGGGTTCCCGTCTTCCGCTATGCCGAGACGCTGCTCAATCTGTCCGAATGCTACTGGCAGACCGGCCAGGAGGACAAAGCCATCGGTGCCTTAGAACAAGTGCGCCGACGCTCGCTGGCTGCCGCCGATGACCCGCTTGACCTGAGTACCCTGAGCGGTGACTCACTCAGAGAAGCCATCTGCCTGGAACGCAGGGCCGAACTGGTAGGCGAAGCCATCCGGGCACTCGACATCAAACGTCGCTGCGAGACCTTCGTCAAGAAGAAAGGCACTCCGGCCGAGTTCTCCTGCCCCCCTGCTTCGTCGGGCTATACCTGGCCCATCCCCACCATCGAGACGGCCAACAACAAGGCCATCGAGGAATAAAACGAAGATACTGCCTTCTTGTCTGTCGGGCTGGCTGACAAGAAGGCGGTATCTTCGCCCTACCGGTCGTTCAGGAACCGGTTCCGCATCCGGTACACCGCCAGCTCCTCGTAGGGGGTACCGGGGCGGCCGTAGTTGCAGTACGGGTAGATGGAAATGCCGCCACGGGGCGTGAAATAGCCCGTCACCTCAATGTACTTGGGGTCCATCAGGCGGATGAGGTCCTTCATGATGATGTTCACACAGTCCTCGTGGAA
>SFDG01000011.1 GCA_004558305.1 Phocaeicola plebeius | reverse complement strand
CTAAAATCGATAATATAAGTGCCTTTGCACAGCTCCAACTTAAAAATGGAATTAGGCAAAGCTTCTCCTACTTGCTCTAAATCGCAATAGACAAGGCATTGAATATCTACTAATATTTTTAATATTGAACTCATAATATTTCTTTTTTTGAAAAGTCATACATCTATCTTACAATTCTCTTCTGGAATAAGAATATCATATCCTTTAGTAGAATTCCAGATTATTTCCGTGTGATTTATGTCAAGCAGGGAATAATCAAGCAGCCCATTTCCATATAATAATTTGGGGACATCCTCTGAATGTGTGTTTAAGTCCTTAACCATCTTCTTGAATTTATTAACGTCAGCATCTTCAATTACAGAATTCAAGATGATATATTTTAAGGCATTACCATAATCTAAGTATTCCTCTCTCTTGAGGTTTGGACAATGTTTAATAAGTCTATACTCTTGTTCGTGCTCCCATTCTTTTCGCTTGTTAAAGAATAACTTCTTGGCTTGTTCTTGTATGTCAAGTTGGATACCATGAGGGTCATTTGAGTTTGCAATAAAAAACGATTCTACTGAGGTATCGTATGATACATTTTTGTGTAGGACAGCATCATCAATTTGTTTGCATAATATGTCCTTATCGAATACAAGGCAGACTCCTTGACCTTTCTCGGCATAAAGTCCCCACATTTGATGAAGGTCGAACCCCAATTTATCCTGTTTGTCATCATCAGCGGTAAGGCTAATCTGTCGATATTTTGCCATCTCACAATCTATTGCATCCAATACATCGGATGGAAAACTATTGATAAGAGTTCCTGTTGTGTCGACATAGGAAAGTTTGTCATTTTCATGAATGTCATTCATATCATGCAACCTTCCAAATCTTAGACTATGTGATTCCAATATTTTAATTGCTGTATCAAACTTTGTGTAATGATACAACTTTTTCAAATTCATGAATTCTTCTTTCATCATTTGATTGTATATTTTTATTATATGTTAGGAGAATTGCTTATTTCATTTATTATATAGTGTTTAACCTGTTGCGTTAATCAAGCAGTGTTATTGATTTTTCTTTTCCATTGCCTCCTTAGGTATATATGCTGTAGCCACCAAGCATCCGCTGAACAGCTCTACTATCACTCGCTGTTGTCCGGCTATGCGGGCCACTCGGCCTTGTATGCCTTCGAAATCACCTTCTGTTACTATGACATGGTCTCCTAATTTGTATTGGATGTTCTGCGATGTGACAGGAATGATGTGAGGATTCTTCACGGATGTCAACTTGATGAAGTTGTCCATGACTTCATTGGGGATGATGAGGGGAGGATTGAGGTCAGGATTGTCCTGGCGATAAGAGGTGTGGTCGTAGTAATAGCTCAACAGAGGACGCGACTCGATGGAGTTAACGTTTTTGTCGTGGAGCATTGCATCGACTTCTTCCTGTGACAAGTGGACGAAAATGAAGGACGGGATAAGAGGCTCGGTGATAATGTGCTTCTTGCCATGCTTTGTAATTTGTTTATAACGCATCGGGGCATAACACTCTATGTTGCGGGCATCGATAATCTCCTTCGCTTTAAATATCCTGCCGTATGACACTCTCAATACAAACCATTGCTTACTATGCTTATGGGCATTCTCTACCGACACCCCATCCTTGATTTTCGGGATGGAGGGCATGCTGGATGTAACTTCAGCACTGTGACACATTGAGCCGGTGTCAGTCGGTTGGCTGTTGCCTTCCTCCTTCGCACCTCGGCATAATCCAAGTGAACTTGGCTTCTTCACTCGGTTTGTCGTCGGTTGCCCATTATACAATGAAGCGTCAGTCTTAACGGACTTAAAATGCTTTTCTTTTACTGCTATCATCAGAAATCATTCTTGTCCTTATGGACTTTTCTTAAAAAGAATTGTCGCAATTTAACCACAAATATATAAAAATAAATGCAGACTCACGCATAAATGCACGAAAATCTGCAGTTTAAAGAAGTGAAAAAGGTGTTTTGTCTCAATTTTGGTTCAAATAATGACTTATTCTGCCAACTAATGTCGTTTTATTGTTGTTCGTTTATTGAAATACTTGTCTTTATCCCTCCACGGCAATTGAGACGTTGAACCTCCGCCACCAGTGCCTACGTGCGGTTGAGCAGACCCTCCTGTTGCCAGTTCAATGGCAGCGCCAAGTAAATTGGCTTGTATCTCGTTGACTTGCTAAGCAGCACTGAAACAGGCATTTATGAACTCATGTTCTGTTAGTTCCCCATTGCTGAAGGCGTGCAATCGCTTGTCGCTGTCGCTGAGGTAGGTGACAGCGGTATGCTCTATCTCCTTAACCTTTGTCCAGATTTTCAGAGTGACGGTATAAGTGTTGTTGCCAAGGAAGCGATGACCGATGAGTTCCGTTCCCTATGAAAGCCGGTACCGCTGAGGATTGGCCTTGCGGTCAAGTTCATCAATTCTGCTCTTCTGTCGTTCAATGACAGCCTCCTTCTCGGCAACTTTCCGCTCTGCGATTTCCGCACGCCTGATGGCAGCATCGATTTCCTTCTGATAGCCATTCCTCAGTTTGACCTTCGGTCTTCCTCTGCCACGACTCGGAATAATCCAAGTAAACTTGGCTTCTGCTCTCGCTGCTCCATCGGTTGGCGATGTCAGATTCATGCTTCTGCTTTAGAGTGGCTTTCTCCGCCTCCAATTCCGCAATCTGAGTCTGGAGTTTTGCCAGCTCTTTCCTTGCCTTGGCAAGGTCGCCTTTGCCAAATATGGCGAGTAATGTACTCTTTTCCTCCTTGGTCTTCTCCACCTCCTCCTGCAAGTTGGCGATGTTCTCCTCAGGCTGTTGCATCTGCTGCTTGTAGTGGGTGGATGTGGCAATATGTCTGGCAGTGGAACCGACAATGCCACGTTTCAAGCCGAACTCACTCATGGCGGCGGCATAGGTATTCTGATACTCGTGAAGCTTGGCACGTTTGGGCACGTCATCTGCTGACAGTCGTGGACCTGACTTGGTGTTGTACTTCTTCTCTCCTTCTCGTTCACGCCTCTGTCGTTCGGTGTGGACGATGGGTACGATGGTGGCATGCAGGTGGGGAGTCTTCTCGTCCATGTGCAGCACACATGATACAACATTTTCCTTGCCGAAGGTCTCGTGCAGCCATTTGAGGTTGGCTTCTATCCACCTCTCCAGTCTGCCTTCCTCCTGTATCTTCATCATCTGCTCGTGCGTCCCCGTCAGGATGATTCGGATAGCCTTACACTGGTTGCCAGCGACCTTGCGTGACAGTCCGGCATGGCCTATTCGGTACTGTATGGCTTCAGTCCTGTTCCTTTAGGTGGTTAGACACGTCTTGCAGAGTCATTCCCCGCAGAAGATCCACGACCGTGACAAAGGCGATCGTCAGATTCCGTGGGCTGCTCCTTTCTGTTAATATATGATAATTGAGAGCATCCCGTCTGTCGTTTTCTTGTCAGATAAAAGAATAATTCAGACCTTAGCAACACGTTAAAACAGTAAGTGAATGATTCTACAGTTCGTATTCGTGTTGGTGGCCATTCTGATTGGCGCACGCCTGGGAGGCATCGGCCTCGGAGTAATGGGGGGAGTGGGGTTAGGCATCCTGACCTTTGTATTCGGCTTGCAACCTACAGCGCCTCCTATTGATGTGATGCTGATGATAGCTGCCGTCATCTCTGCCGCCTCTTGTATGCAGTCCGCTGGCGGACTGGACTATATGGTGAAACTGGCGGAAAGGCTGTTGCGGAAGAACCCTTCGCATGTCACCCTCCTTAGCCCGATTGTCACCTATCTGTTCACGTTCGTGGCAGGGACGGGGCATGTGGCCTATTCCGTGCTGCCCGTCATTGCCGAAGTGGCCACCGAAACCAAAATCCGTCCCGAGCGTCCGTTGGGCATAGCGGTCATCGCGTCGCAACAGGCCATCACGGCCAGTCCCATTTCCGCAGCGACGGTAGCCCTGCTGGGACTGCTGGCCGGATTTGACATCACTCTGCTCGATATTCTCAAGATTACGGTTCCTGCCACCCTGCTCGGCGTATTGGCCGGTGCTTTCTGTTCCATGCGTGTGGGTAAGGAACTGATGGACGACCCTGAATACCGGAAACGTTTGGCAAACGGCTCCTTCCATGATGAGAAGGTGCAGATTGAGGATGTGAAGAATCACCGCCATGCCCTGGTATCGGTGCTGATTTTCATCATCGCTACGGTCTTCATCGTCCTGTTCGGCTCGGTGGAAGGGCTGCGCCCCTCTTTCCAGATGAACGGGGAGACGGTCACGCTGGGGATGTCTGCCATTATCGAAATCATCATGCTTTCAGCGGCAGCCCTCATCCTGCTGGTGACCCGTACAGATGGAGTCAAGGCTACGCAAGGCTCCGTGTTCCTGGCCGGTATGCAGGCGGTGATTGCCATCTTCGGCATTGCCTGGATGGGCGACACGTTCCTGAACGGCAACATGGAGCACCTCACGGCCGCCATCGAAGGTGTTGTCCGCCAGATGCCCTGGCTGTTCGGCATCGCCCTGTTCGTCATGTCCATCCTGCTCTACAGCCAGGCAGCCACCGTACGTGCCTTGATGCCGCTGGGCATTGCCCTGGGGCTTTCGCCCTACTTGCTGATTGCCATGTTCCCTGCCGTGAACGGCTATTTCTTCATTCCGAACTATCCCACCATTGTGGCAGCCATCAATTTCGACCGCACCGGCACCACCCGTATCGGCAAGTATGTGCTCAACCACTCGTTCATGATGCCGGGGCTGGTGGCCACCATTGTGGCCATCGGTTTGGGGCTGCTGTTTATTCAGTTCTGTTAAGCCGGGTAGGGGAAGCGCCCCCCCTTCTTCTGACTGTGGCCCAGCCAGACGTCCATCTTGCCCTCGCCCCGGTGGTTCCAGGCATAATAGGGAATCAGAAGGAGGCGCACATCGCGGCAGGATGGGCTTTCAGTGCCTGCAACGGATGCTGGTGCTCCTGTTGCCTCGATGGACTTGACGCGGAAGCGGCGGCCGTCGCCCTCCAGATTGTGGATATCGTAGTCGCTGACGGTGAAGGTGGGATCAGCCGGGAGGGTGTAGTGGGCGGCATCGGGCGAAGCATTATCAGCCTGATCGGCACAATAGACTAAGGGGCCACGCTCCACAGCCACCAGGCCGGCATCGGCAGCCACCTTCTCATGCGCCACCACCAGGCGAGGCTCCATGTCGAAATGGAGGCGCACCTCGTCGCCCTTGCGCCAGGCACGGGTGAGGGTGAAGTAACCTTTGTCCAGCGTGCCCTCTGCGGGCTGTCCGTTCACCGTGATGGTATAACCCAAGCTGCGGCCATCGGCATAACGATAGAGGTCACTGGGCACCACCTCGCCACGCACCCAGCCGGGGATGCGGAGCTTCAGCGTCCACTGGCGGGCCTTGGACTGGTCGATGCGGAGAGATATGTCGCCCTCCCAGGGATAGCAGGTGGTCTGCGTCAGCGTGACGGGACGGCCACCCACCGACACCGTAGCTGTATTGGGCAGGAAGAGGTTGACATAGAGTTCCTCGCCTCGCACGCCATAGACATAGCCCGACACGGAGGGGATGAAGCGGCAGAGGTTGGAGGGGCAGCAGGCACAACCGAACCAGGGCTGGCGCGTGCGGGTGTTGTCGGCATTGAAGCAATAGACACCATCGGCCGAAAGGGGATTGGGGTAGAAGAAGCGGCCCCCATCGACCGACATGCCACTGATGACACCGTTGTACAGGGTGCGCTCCAGGCAGTCGATGTAGCGCGCGTCGCCATGCAGCAGGAACATGCGCTGGAAGAGATAGACCATGGAAATGGCCGCGCAGGTCTCGTTGTAGGCCGTGAGATTAGGCAGCACATAGTCGGCATCGAATGCCTCTCCCCGGTGGGTGGCTCCCACGCCGCCGGTCAGGTAGTACTTCTTGGAAACGATGTTGTCGTAAATCCTGTCAATGGCACGGATGTAGGCCGTGTCGCCTGTGAGGGCGGCTACGTCGGCCATACCGGCATACATATAACCGGCACGCACGGCATGACCCACCGCCTCCGTCTGCTCCCACACGGGCTGATGGCTCTGCGAGTAGGCCCGCTTCCAGCCGGTCTTGCCACGATACTCCAGCAGGAACTTGGCCTCATCGAGATACTTCTGCTCACCGGTGATGAGGTAGAGGCGGGCCAGCGCCATCTCGGCAATCTGATGGCCGGGCACCACGCAGGCCTGTCCTTCGGCGGGACCTACCTCGCGCACCACGCAGTCGGCATAGTGGCAGGCTATGTCGAGGAACTTGCGGGAGCCGGTAGCTTGATAGTGGGCACAGGCGGCATCCACCATGTGGCCCAGGTTGTAGAGTTCGTGACTCAGATCCTCCTCCTTGGTCCACCGCTTCTGCCCCGACCAGCTGTGCGGATGCTTGGGATTGATGGTGCGGGCGGTGTAGAGGTAGCCGTCTGCTTCTTGGGCGGATTCTACGAGGTCGAGTATCGAGTCGATGTAGCATTGCAGCTGGCGGTCGGGATAGGTCTGCAACACGTAGCTGGCTCCTTCGATGGTCTTATAGACATCGGTGTCGTCGAACGAGAAACCCATAAACTTGCTCACGTCCCACTCCGGGGTCTGGAGGCCCTCATGGTCAGGCTGACGGAGGGTATAGGCGGCCATCTCGAAGTTGCGAAAGCGGTGCTCGCTCTCGCACTTGCTGAAGGCCAAGGGGATGGTCACCTCGCGCGCGGCCCGGATGCGGTCGCCCCAGAAGGAGGCAGGTGCAATCTTGACGGCGGTGAAGGGCACTTGGGTATAAGGATAGCCGTTTCCGGCAGGTGTCTGTGCCTGCGCTGTCCAGCTGGCAGCACATACGAGTGTCAGGATGAGTCTTTTCATGATAGGATATTGAATGGTTGATGGGCAAAGATAGTCTTTTCCTTTGATATGCGGCGGACAAAAACTTGCCTAAGAGTGGGAAAATTTGTCCGTGCGCTTCTTGGAGCAGGAGAATGACTGATTTTTACTCCTTTTTGATGGATAATTTCAGGAAGCCGCTTTTGTAAATGCCTATCTTTGCAACATCTGAAAACGCATTATTATGGCAAAAGAACTACATGGATGGTTATTGGGCGCACTGTTGATGTTGGTATCGCCCGCCGCTTCTGGCCAACGGCTGGTCAGGGTGGGCGAGGGGTACAGCCAGACTTCGGTGAACACGACTGTTTTCCGCAACAGTCCCCTGGTCACGGTGGGCGACCGGCAGTATATCACCTACTATGACGCGGAGGGCTATGTGGTCCTTGGTCGCCGCCGGCTGAAAAGTGACCGGTGGACCGTGCGCCGTACCTCCTATCGGGGGAACGTGCAGGATGCCCACAATGTCATCAGCATGGGCATCGACGGCGAGGGCTATCTGCATCTCTCGTTCGACCACCACGGGCATCCCCTGCGCTACTGCCGCAGTGTGGCCCCCGACTCGCTGGAGCTGGGACCGCTGGAACCGATGACCGGCACCGACGAGCAGGATGTCACCTATCCGGAGTTCTACCGCCTGGCCGACGGGGACTTGCTCTTTGCCTATCGTTCGGGGGCTTCCGGACGGGGAAATATGGTGCTCAACCGTTACGATACGGCTACCCGGCGCTGGAGCCGAGTGCAAGATGTGCTCATCGACGGCGAGAACCAGCGCAATGCCTACTGGCAGCTGTATGTGGATGCGGCGGGTACGATACACGTCTCTTGGGTATGGCGCGAAACCTGGATGGTCGAGACCAACCACGACCTTTGCTATGCCCGCTCGCACGATGGCGGGTGTACCTGGGAGCGGGCCGACGGAACACCCTATTCCCTGCCTATCCGTGCCGGAAATGCCGAATATGCCTGTCGCATTCCGCAGAACTCTGAACTGATCAACCAGACCAGCATGAGTGCCGATGACGAGGGACACCCTTACATCGCCACCTACTGGCGCGACTCCTGCAGCAATGTGCCGCAGTATCGTCTGGTGTGGCACGACGGGCGTGAGTGGCATATGCAGCAGGTCTCTCACCGCATCACCCCTTTCAGCCTGAAGGGAGGAGGCACCAAGATGATTCCCATGGCCCGTCCGCGCTTGGCCGTTCTTCGGGGCAGGGTGTACTATCTCTTCCGCGATGAGGAACGGGGCAGCCGTGTCTCCGTTTTCACTACCCGTCGGCTGGCCTCGGGCCGCTGGAAGGTGCGCGACCTGACAGATTTCAGTGTGGATGCCTGGGAACCCTCCATCGACATGGAACTCTGGAAGCAGTGCCACCGCCTGCATGTCTTTGTACAGGCTTCGCATCAGGGCGATGGCGAACGTACCGTGGCAGCTGCCTCCACGCCGGTGTATGTCCTGGAGATTGAATAAGCGAAACTGAAACATCCGCACGTGGGACTTGTTCTGACGGACGGCGGTTATTTTGTCGGTAACCGTTGGGAAAATGGAGAAGTTTCCGTACATTTGCGAACCGATTCATTTTCTCTGTGTATGCGCTATTCGATAATCATACCCGTTTATAATCGTCCCGACGAAGTGGACGAATTGTTGCAGAGCCTCGTGACCCAGCGGTTCACTGACTTTGAAGTCGTGGTGGTGGAGGACGGTTCCTCGCTGCCGTGTGAAGATGTGGTGGAGAAGTACCGGAACCGTCTGGAGATACAGTATTATAGGAAACCTAATTCGGGCCCCGGACAGTCGCGCAACTACGGGGCGGAAAGGAGCCGGGGGGAGTTTCTGATTGTATTGGACTCTGACTGTGTGCTGCCGGCCGGCTATCTGGAGGCGGTGGAGGAAGAACTGCGCCGTGCGCCTGCCGATGCTTTCGGCGGGCCGGACAGGGCGCATGATTCGTTCACTCCGGTGCAGAAAGCCATCAATTATGCCATGACATCGTTCTTTACGACGGGAGGCATACGGGGAGGCAAGCGGAAGATGGACAAGTTTTATCCGCGCAGCTTCAACATGGGCATCCGTGCCGATGTGTACCGTTCGCTGGGCGGGTTCTCCCGGATGCGTTTTGGGGAAGACATCGACTTCAGCATCCGCATCTTCAAAGGGGGCTACCGCTGCCGCCTCTTTCCGGAGGCATGGGTGTGGCACAAGCGGCGTACCGACCTGAAGAAGTTCTTCAAGCAGGTGCACAATTCGGGGATTGCCCGCATCAACCTTTACAAGAAATATCCCGAATCGCTGAAGGTGGTCCATCTGTTGCCGGCGGTGTTTACGCTCGGTGTGGCATTCGTCCTGCTGGCTGCGTTGTGGTGTGTCTGGAGTCTGTCCTTGCTGCTCCTTTTTGCCTTGATTATCATTGTCGATGCTTCGTTGAAAAATATAAGTCTGAAAATAGGTGTACTTTCCGTGTTTGCTGCGTTTATACAGTTGACAGGGTATGGTACCGGCTTCCTGCGGGCGTGGTGGAAACGCTGTCTATGGGGGAAGGAATCCTTCTCGGCCTTTGAAAAGAACTTTTATGAATAGACGAGCAGAAAAGAAAGAAGAAAAACTGACCATTAGCCAATGGGCGGCGGAGGACCGTCCGCGGGAAAAGATGATGAAGCATGGGGCGGCGGCACTGAGCAATGCAGAGCTGCTGGCGATTCTGATTGGGTCGGGCAATACGGAAGACTCGGCGGTAGCCCTGATGCGCAAGGTACTGGATAGTTACAGCAACAGCCTGAGCCGGCTGGGTAAATGCAGTGTGGAGGAACTGTGCCAGTTCAAGGGTATCGGCCCGGCCAAGGCCATCACCGTGCTGGCGGCATCGGAGCTGGGGAAACGGCGGAAAGAGGAAGAGCCGCTGGAGCGGAAGTATATCGGCTGTTCGCTCGACCTGTACGATTTTTTTCATCCGCTGATGTGTGACCTGCCGGTCGAGGAGTGTTGGGTCTTGCTGCTCAACCAGGCGGCGAGGGTGATTGATGCGGTGAAGGTGAGTCAGGGTGGATTGGCAGCCACTCAGGTGGATGTGCGCTGCATCCTCCGCGAGGCATTGCTGAAACGGGCCACTTCGATTGCCCTGGCGCATAACCATCCGTCGGGCAACAGCCATCCCAGCGCAGACGATGACCGGCTGACGCAGGTATTGGCGGAGGCGGCCAAGGTCATGCGCATCCGTCTGGTAGACCACATCGTGATGGGGGATGGGAACTATTACAGCTATGTGGATGAGGGAAAGCTATAGGGAAATTCTGTCCTTTTATTCGTTTATTCCAACGAATTTTCGTATGTTTGCATCCAAATCAAGAAAGACAGATGTATGGACAACGAGACCAAACTGAAAATAGAAGAACGGATTGTAGAGATGCTGAAGACGGTGTATGATCCGGAAATCCCGGTGAATGTGTACGACTTGGGACTGATTTATAAAATCGACCTGCAGGAGAACGGGGAACTGACGGTGGATATGACCCTGACGGCTCCCAACTGCCCGGCTGCCGACTTCATCATGGAGGATATCCGTCAGAAGATCGAGTCGGTGGACGGGGTGACATCCGCACAGGTCAACCTGGTGTTCGAACCCGAATGGGACAAGGATATGATGACCGATGAGGCGAAGCTGGAACTGGGATTCATGTAACACGAAGAAAGGAAGGAGGAAGTGATGAAGAATGTATATTTTCTTTCGGATGCCCATTTGGGCTCCAGGGCGATACCGCACGGAAGGACGCAGGAACGGAGACTGGTGAATTTCCTGGACAGCATCAAGGACAAGGCGGCTGCCGTGTACCTGCTGGGTGACATGTTCGATTTCTGGTACGAATTCAAACTGGTAGTCCCGAAAGGATATACCCGGTTCCTGGGAAAGGTGTCTGAACTGACCGACCGGGGAGTGGAGGTGCACTTCTTCATCGGGAATCATGACATCTGGTGCGGTGATTACCTGGAAAAGGAATGTGGAGTGATTCTGCACCGCCAGCCGTTGACCTGCGAGATTTACGGAAAGGAGTTCTTTCTGGCTCATGGTGACGGATTGGGCGACGGTGACCGCAAGTACAAGGTGCTGCGCAGAATGTTCCACAACCCAGTGTTGCAACGCCTCTTCTCGATGCTGCATCCCCGTTGGAGTGTGGAACTGGGGCTGGAATGGGCCAAACACAGTCGGCTGAAACGGGAGGGCGGAAAAGAACCTGACTACATGGGGGAGGACAAGGAACCGTTGGTGTTGTTCACCAAGCGTTACCTGAAGACGCATCCCGACATCAATTTCTTTATCTATGGCCATCGGCACATACTGCTGGACCTGATGTTGAGCCGTTCGGCACGGATGGTGATGCTGGGCGACTGGATTACGGAATTCTCCTATGCGGTCTTCGATGGGGAGAATCTGTTCGTCGAACAGTTCATCGAAGGAGAAACGGAAGCATAAGCAGAAACGGAAGTATAAGATGTTTGTCATGCTGAACGGCGTGAAGCATCTGACTACATTTGCATGATGTACACAGATCCTTCACTTCGTTCAGGATGACTATTTGATATTTATCCCAGCAGTTCCTTCACCTTGCCGGAAATGGCGCGTCCTTCAGCCAGTCCGGCCAGTTCCTTGGAGGCTACTCCCATTACCTTGCCCATCTCTTTGGCGGAAGTGGCGCCTACGCGGGCGATGATGTCTTTCAGACGGGCTTCCAGCTCTTCGGCAGAGAGCTGCTTGGGCAGGTAGGTCTCGATGACCTGTACCTGTGCCAGTTCGGCTTCGGCCAAGTCGGCGCGTCCCTGTCCTTCATAGACGGCAGCGGCATCCTTGCCTTGCTTCACCAGCTTCTGCATGATTTTCAGGGCTGCATCGTCGGTCAGCGTATCGTTGGCCCCCGGAGCTGTCTTGGCTTCGAGAAAACATTTCTTGATGTTGCGCAAGGTCTCCAAGCGGACCTTGTCCTTGGCCTTCATGGCCTCTTTGATATCGTTGCTTATCTGTTCAAACAAATCCATAGTTGTATGTTTAGGGGTTATACATTGTCGTTAAAAGCTGATGGTCATTGTACTGGTACCACCGGTGTCCGTCTTTCCGGTCGATGAGGCCGGTTCTTCCATGAAGGCTCTCGACTGGATGCCCTCCAGTACGGCCTTGCTGCGCTGGAAGGTCGGGGTCGTCTCCACCATGCTGATGACATCGTCGTTGTCCAGGTCTTCCTGGGTGAAGATATAGAGGTTATGACGGCGCTTGCGGTTGCTCCGTCCGTTGATTTGCGAACCATAGTATTCGCTGCGCCGTTCGTCCTTCTTCTGTTCCAGTTCTTCCAGTTCTTCCAGCTTCTTCTGTTCCTCGGCTGTCCGCTTCTTGATGACATTGTCCATCCCCGGTACATCCTTGATACCGAAGCCGGTGGCCAAAATGGTAAACTTCACTTTCTGTTCCAGTGTCTCGTCGGAATAGAGACCCCATTTGGTCTCCACTTCCTTGCCGAAGTGGCTCATGAACTCGTGGATTTCATCCATCTCGTTCATCATCAGTTCGCTGGCAGGATTGTAGGTAATGACGAACAACACCTTTTTCGAGTTGAAGATGTCGTTGTTATTCAGCAACGGTGAATGGAGGGCATCGTTGATAGCCTGCGTGACGCGGCCTTCCCCTTCTCCGTAACCGGTACTCATGATGGCCACGCCGCCGTCTTTCAGGACGGTACGCACATCGTTGAAGTCCAGGTTGATGGTACCGCGCAGGGTGATGATTTCAGCAATGCTCTTGGCGGCAATCGACAAGGTGTCGTCTGCCTTTCCGAAGGCATTGATGACACTCAGGTCGGAATAGACATCGCGCAGGCGTTCGTTGTTGATGACCAGCAGGGCATCGACATGCTTGCTCATCTCTTCCACTCCGTCGAGGGCCTGGTCAATCTTCTTGTAGCCTTCGAACAGGAAAGGGATGGTGACGATACCTACGGTCAGGATGTTCATTTCCTTGGCTGTGCGGGCGACTATCGGTCCCGCACCTGTGCCCGTACCTCCTCCCATACCGGCGGTGATGAAAGCCATGCGGCAACTGCCGTCGTTCAGCATCTGCTTCACTTCTTCCAGACTTTCTTCGGCAGCGGCACGCGCTTTTTCCGGGCGGTTGCCGGCACCCAGACCTTCGCGGCCTAATTGCAGTTTGATGGGGACAGGCGATACTTCGAGGGCCTGGTTATCGGTATTGCAGACTACGAAGGTCACATCGTGTATGCCTTCTCGGTACATGTGGTTGACGGCATTGCCGCCACCGCCGCCCACACCGATCACCTTGATGATGCTGGGCGAGTTCTTCGGAAAGTCGAAGGGCATGGTTGATTCGTCTGACATATGGTATTCGTTTTTATTGTTTTCTGTTTTTTAGTTTCTACTTAGTCTTTCATGATTTCATCCGCACCGTCCTTCAGCTTGGTCAGCCAGTTCTTGAACGGATTGTTCTCATTTTTCAGCCGTTTGATGTTGGCAATGAGGAGGTCAATCTCGGCCGACTTCTCGAACACGTGCATGTTCTGTGCCTCGGTGGCACGGGCCAGTGCCTTCTTGTATTCTTTCTTCCGCATGTGCGCTTCGGCAGTGGCTATCAGTGCCTCGCAGTCTCTTTTCCGTTTCTCCAGCCGGGCCTGTTCCTGTTGCTTGCGCTCTTCTTCCAGCCGTCTCAACCGGTCGGCTTCTTCCTGCTTCCTGCGTTCTTCTTCCTCTTCCTTACGCTTCTTCTCCTCGGCGGCCTTTTTCTGGGCCTCTTCCTCTTCCTTGCGCTTCTTTTCCTCCTCAGCTTTCTGTTCATCCAAGTCGATGAAGTCCAGCTGTTGCTTGCGCGGATCTAGCTTGCAGCAGTTGTCCTTGCCTGCGCTGAGCAGGCCGAGCAGGGTGTTCTGGCTGCCGTCCTTCGGAATCAGGTTGGAATAACCTTCCAGTTCCACGTTGGCGTTGAGGGCGGTGCGGACCTTCTCGATCTTGGTGATATGGGTAAACGCTTCCTCCAGGTTGGGCAGGTTGGCGGCACCACCGGTCAGGATGGCACCGGCCAGCAGCTTGTCGCTGAAGTCGGACAGCTTGATCTGGTTCCATACGTTCTGCAGGATTTCCTCGACACGGGCCTCTACGATGTCTTCCAGCTTCCGGGCACGGATGGAGAACTTGCCGTCGAGGCTGCATTCGCGGGTGTCGTCCTCCTCATCGTCCGAAGGAGCCGTATAGGCACTGCCGAAGGTCAGCTTGATCTGTTCGGCCTCTTCTTCTTCCACCTGCTGGCTGGCAATGTCTTTCGTGATGTTGCTGCCTCCCAGCGGGATGACCGCCAGGTGGCGCAGGATATTGTTCTTATAGACAGATACGGTAGTGGTGTCGGCCCCGAAATCAATGAGGGCACATCCCGAACGCTTTTCGCTTGGAGTGAGCAGTACCTGGGCGGTGACAGCTGGTGCCAACAGGTAGTCGGCAATTTCGTAGCCGGGACGGTTGCCTGCATCGCGGAAGCACTTGCGGATATTGCTTTTCAGGGTGTTGCGTCCGATGATGTTCAGGTAATGTCCTTCGATACGGTCGGTAGGGATGCCTACAGGTTCGGTAGTCAACTGGTTGTTGCCCATCTTGTATTCCTGGGGTTCAACGGCCAGGATTTCCTGGTCAACGAGAGGGAACTCGCAGTTGGTCTTCATCATTTCGTCGATGAGGGCCTGCGAGATCTTGGTATCTTCTTCCAACTGCTTGCTCTCCGTGTTGCGGATGCTGCGTACAGACTGTCCGCCCATTCCCACATACACTTTCTTGATGCCTGCACCTAACCGGTCTTCCAGGCGTCCGATGACAGTGGTGATGAGTTGCGTGGTCTTGTCAAGGTTGTAGATTACACCTTTCTTGATGCAGTCGGATGACTTTTCACTGGCGTATGCCAGAATGCGGATGCTTCCGTCTGCATTCTTCTTGCCTGCAACGCCTGTTATTTTTGTTGAGCCTAGTTCAATGGCTACTATAAAATCTGTAACTGCCATATCTCTTATATTACTTCTCTTTTTTAGTACAAATAATCTGGTTCGTGAATTCAATGCTGATTCTGCTATACTTGTTCCAACCTACTTGGCTCAGCGCCTTTTTGTAGAAGGTCTGCAATTTAGCGAATTTTTCCGAATAATCGCCCGGTTTTCCCAAAAATATTATGTGGCTGCCTACTCGGGGAACCAATTCCAGCTCTTTTTGCGCAGTGACATGGATTTGTTCAATCTGCGATTCCCAAAAACGGTCCGACTGCAGGAATACACCGAGTTCGTACAGGTGGGTCTGGGCAAACGCCCGGTCGATGGCACCGGTGGCTACCACTACATGGACGGAACGGCCGGGAGCCCGCATGATTTTCCCTTCGCTGTCCACGAAATAGTCTTCTCCGTTGCTGCTCATGACACGCAGGATGGGGATGCGCTGGTAGATGTCGATGGCCACGTTGCCTCCGGAGGTCAGGTAGCATTCTGCTTTCTTGACGAAAGGATGTTCGTCGAGAACTTCCTCCAGCTGGCGGACATTGATGTCCTGTTGCTGCTTTTTCATGGGCAGCAGCTTTTTCTGCTTGAGCAGGTTTTGGATGTCGGCGGGGGTGACGAACCCGTTGTCGATGCTGTCTTTGATGGTCAATTCCATACCCTCGCATTCGCGTGCAGCGGGGGTGCCGTTAAAGACAGTGACCGCCACTACCAGATAGGCAGAGGCCAGCAACAACACGATGAGTATGAGAATTTTCCGTTTCATCTTTCTTTCAGCATTTGAGTGATTTGCGGTACATAGTTGTCTACATCACCGGCACCGAGGGTGATGAGTACTTCCAACGGCTTTCCGTCCAGCAGTGCCAACAGGTCTTCCTTGTGACACTGGTATTTTTCGATGCCCGGGCGCAGGTGGTCGTAAATCAGCTGGCTGCTCACGCCGGGAATGGGGGCTTCACGAGCTGGATAGATGTCCAGCAGAATGACCTCGTCCAGCAATGAGAGGCTGTCGGCAAACTCCTGGTAGAAATCGCGGGTACGGGTGTACAGGTGGGGTTGGAAGACGGCGGTCAGTTTCCGGTCTGGATAGAGCTTCCGGAGGGACATGATGCTCTGCCGGATTTCGGCCGGATGGTGGGCATAGTCACTCAGGAACACATAGCGGTCGGTCTTCAGCTGGAAGTCGAAGCGTCGGTCCACGCCTCCGAAGGTGGCCATGGCGGTACGGATTTCGTCGGCATCGGCTCCACCGATCTGTGCCAGTGCCATGGCGGCAATGCCGTTTTCGATGTTGACATAGACGGGCACTCCCAAACGGATGTCGTGGATGTTGCCCAGCGGAGAAACGTAGTCGAACACAATCTCCCCGTTGCCGATGCGGATGTTTTCGGCATGGAAATCACCGGCATCGATACTGTAGGTGTAAACGGTGACTCCCTCCTGTACGGCCGGCTGCAATTCCAGTCCCTGCTTCAGGATCAGGAAACCGTCGGGGCGGATGAGCGATGTGTAGTGGCGGAAGCTTTCCAGGTAGGCTTCGTGCGTGCCGTAGATGTCCAGATGGTCAGAATCTGTGGCCGTGATGACAGTGGCATACGGGGTCAGCCAATGGAACGAACGGTCGAATTCGTCGGCCTCGATGACGACGAAGTCGCTGGTTTCAGACAGCAGCAGGTTCGTCCCGTAGTTCTTGGAGATGCCGCCGAGGAAAGCGTTGCAGCCCACGTGCGACTGGTGCAGCAGATGGGCGGCCATGGTGGATGTGGTGGTCTTCCCGTGGGTACCGGCCACGCACAGTCCGCGTTCGGTGCGGGTCAGCATGCCCAGCACCTGTGCCCGCTTCTGTATTTCGAATCCGTGGGTCTGGAAATACACCAGTTCCCGGTGGGTTGCCGGTATGGCAGGTGTGTAGACCACTAAGGTGGCCGACGGGTCGCGGAAGCAGTCCGGAATCAGGGATTCGTCTTCCTCGTAGTGGATGGCAGCCCCTTCGGCTATCAGTTTTCCGGTCAGTTCGCTGGGAGTACGGTCATAGCCGCCTACCGACTTGCCTTTCGACAGGAAGTAGCGGACCAAAGCACTCATGCCGATGCCTCCGGCCCCGATAAAATAGACGGATTTCAACGTATTAACATCCATGTTCGTTCGCATATTGTTCGGCCAGCTGACACACTTCTCGGGCAATGACATTGGCAGAGTCCTTGAAGGCCAGTCGGGCGATGTGGTTACTTAATCGGTTCAGTGTGTCGGGCTGTTGCACCGTGGCGATGGCCAGGTCAAGCAGACGGTCGCCCGCTTCAGCATCCTTCACGTAGAGGGCGGCTTCCTTGTCGACCAGTGCCAAGGCGTTCTTGGTCTGGTGGTCTTCGGCCACGTTGGGCGAGGGGACCAGGATGACCGGCTTCTGCAGCAGGCAGAACTCCGAGATGGAACCGGCGCCTGCACGGCTGATGACCAGGTCGGCTGCACTGTAGGCAGCAGACATGTCGGAGATGAAGTCGGTGGTGTGCAGCATGGGCAGGTTGCCGGCCTCCGCCACCGTGGCCTTGGCTTCCTCGAAGTAGAACTTGCCGGTCTGCCAGATGAACTGTACGCCCGATTCCTTGATCTTTTCCAACCCTTGCAGGACACAGTTGTTGATGGTGCGGGCCCCCAGACTGCCACCCACAATCAGAATGGTCTTCTTCTGCGGGTCCAGTCCGAAGCTGCGTACGGCCTCGTCATGCTGGAGCGTCGGACGGGTCAGACCCTGACGGACCGGATTGCCGGTCAGGATGATCCGGTCGGCTGCGAAAAAACGCTCCATGCCTTCGTAGGCCACGCAGATCTTGCGTGCCTTCTTGGCCAGCAGCTTATTGGTGACACCGGCATACGAGTTCTGTTCCTGCAGCAGGGTAGGGATGCCCATGCCCTGCGCCATCTTCAAGGTCGGTCCGCTGGCATATCCTCCTACTCCCACGGCTGCATGGGGGCGGAAGTCGCGGATAATCTTGCGGGCTTTCCACTGGCTCTTGACCAGTTTCACCAGCACGCCCACGTTCTTCCAGAGATGCTGGCGGTCGAAGCCTGCCACCGGCAGTCCGATGATGCGGTAGCCGGCAGCCGGTACGCGCTGCATCTCCATGCGCCCCTCTGCCCCTACAAAGAGGATGTCGGCATCGGGATGCTGTTCTTTTATGGCATTGGCGATGGAAATGGCCGGAAAGATGTGGCCTCCGGTTCCTCCACCGCTGACGATGATTCTTAACTGATTGTTCATGTGTTGATTGTTTTTTGCAAAGGTAGGAATAAACCCGTAAAATCCCTATTATTTACCTTTTTTTCATTTCTTTTCCTGCTCTTCTCCGTCAAAAGCGGGTTCGGCAGCCGTTTCCGACGGCGATTCGGCAACAGTTTCCGCTACTGGCAGCAGGGCCTGCCGGGCTTCTTCCTGGGCCTGCAGTTCCTGTACGTGACGGCTGATGCTGAGCAGGATACCGATGTAGGCGCAGTTGATGACCGTCGAGGTACCTCCCTTACTGATGAGGGGCAGCGGCTGTCCCGTCACCGGCATGATGCCTACGGCCACCAGCATGTTGAACATGGCCTGCGTGACCAGCAAAATACCGATGCCCATGACCAGGAAGGCGTAGAATGGTTTGTCGCACTTTCGGGCAATCTTGCCGATGCGCATCAGTAAGATAATGTAGAGCAAGGCAACGAACGCACCTCCTACCAGCCCCAGTTCCTCGATGATGATGGCATAGATGAAGTCAGAAAACGCCTGTGAGAGGAAGTCGCGCTGCACACTGTTGCCCGGCCCTTTGCCCAGGATGTTACTGGTGGCAATGGCAATGTTGGCATGGGCTATCTGTCCGTCCTTGTTCGTGTCGAATTTCTCGGGCGGAATGACCGCCGTGTCGAAGTGAGTGCCCATACGGTTCTGCCAGGTCTCCATACGGTGCAGGCCGATGGCGTTCCAGGTAGAGCCGGGAACCAGTTTCACGGTGGCAAGCGCCAGCACCAGACATCCGATGCCGATGCCGCTCAGCAGCAGCATCTGTCGCATGGGTATGCGGCCCACGAACATCATCAGGTAGACACTGCCGGCCAGCAGTACGGCGGTAGACAGGTTTTCCACCCCGATGAGTAGGAAGGTCGGGAGTGTGAGCAGCAGGATCCATTTCAAGGCATTCTTGTCTGCACCGAGTTCTTCCGACTGGTGCAGCGACAGAATCTTGGCCACCACGAAAATGTTGCCCATCTTGGCGATTTCCGAAGGCTGGAACTGGAAGGCTCCTACACTGATCCACCGGCTGGCTCCGTTGACAGCCGACATGCCCAATACGACGATGAGCAACAGCCATCCTACTCCCAGCAGGACGATGCCTAACTTGAAGGCCTTGCAGGGCAGGAGGTGGGTCAGCCATACGACAAACGAACCACCCAGCAACAGCTTCAGGTGGTTGGTGATAGGCCCCCAGTGGTCACCGCTCTTGTAGGTCAGTGTACTGGATGCACTGAACACCTCGATGATGGAGATCAGGCACAGCAGGAGGAAGACAATCCAGATGATTTTGTCGCCTTTGAAGAATTTCTTGAACAGATCCATTCGCTTGCAGGTTTTACAGGTTTCTTACACACTCTTTGAACTGGTCGCCACGGTCTTCGTAGCTCTTGAAAAGGTCGAAGCTGGCACAGCAGGGACTCAACAGGACAGTCTCTCCCTTTTGCGCCATTTCGTAGGCAGCGTCTACGCAGTCTTTCATGCTTTGTACGTCGCGTACCGGCAGCCCGAAGCCGTCGAAGAACGCATGGAGCTTCTCGTTGTGCAGTCCCATGAAGATGAGACCGCAGCATTTCTCGCGGACCAGGTCGGCTATTTCGTTGTAGTCGTTGCCCTTGTCCTTGCCGCCCAGAATAAGGATGGTCTTCGTCTTCATGCTCTGCAAGGCGTACCAGCAGGAATTGACATTCGTGGCTTTTGAGTCGTTGATGTATTCCACGCCGCGGACAGTGGCCACTTTCTCCAACCGGTGCTCCACGCCCTTGAAGTCGCTCAAGGCTTCGCGGATGCACTCTTTCCGGATGCCGGCGATGTTGGCCGAGATGCCGGCAGCCATGGAGTTGAACAGGTTGTGCGTACCGGTCAGGGCGAGGTCTTCCTGCTCCATGTTGAAGGCCGAAGGCTCCAGGAAGAACACCTTGTTTTCCTCTACGAAGGCCGCCAGTCCGGCCTCCTTCTTGGCGGCAAAAGGATAGAAATGACCGTGGATGCCGTACTTGTGCAGCTCGCGCTGGATGATGGGGTCGTCGTTCCAGAAGATGAAGGCATCCTCGTCGGTCTGGTTCTGGATGATCCGGAACTTGGCATCCACGTAGTTCTGCATCTGGAAGTCGTAGCGGTCCAGATGGTCGGGGGTGATGTTCATCAGTACGGCGATGTTGGCATGGAACTTGTACATGTTGTCCAGCTGGAAACTGCTCAGTTCGATGACATAATAGTCGTAGTTATATTCGGCCACCTGGTAGGCCAGGCTCTGTCCGATATTGCCGGCCAGTCCCACGTTGAACCCCGCCTTCTTGAAGATATGGTAAATCAGAGAGGTAGTCGTGGTCTTCCCGTTGCTGCCCGTAATGCAGATCATCTTGGCATTGGTATAGCGTCCGGCAAACTCGATTTCCGAGATGACCGGTATGCCTTTGTCTTTCACCTTCTGAATCATGGGGGCATCGTTGGGGATACCCGGACTCTTGATGACCTCGTCCGCGTTCAGAATCAGTTCTTCGGTGTGGCGTCCTTCTTCCCATCGGATGCCTTTCTCGTTCAGCAGTTGCTTGTAGTTGTCCTTGATGGACGACATGTCCGATACAAACGTATCGAAGCCTTTCTTCTGTGCCAGTACGGCTGCTCCCGCGCCGCTTTCTCCGGCTCCTAAAATGACAATTCTTGCCATGGTCTTCTATCTTTAAGTATTATCTTATCTTTAACGTAATGATGGTGATGGCTGCCAGCACGATGGTCACAATCCAGAAACGGACGGTAATCTTCGATTCGTGGAACACGCTGGCCGGACTGGTGATGAGGTAGCTGCATTGCGGGTCCAGCTGGGCCATCGTGGTGCGGAAATGATCGTGGATGGGCGTGCGCTTGAAGATGCGCTGCTTCACGCCCCGCTTTTTCCCGCGCTGGAAATACTTTACCTGCAGGATGACCGACAGGTTCTCGATGAGGAATACGCCGCAGAGGATGGGAATCAGCAGTTCCTTGTGGATGATGATGGCCAGTACGGCGATGATGCCGCCGATGGTCAGGCTGCCGGTATCGCCCATGAACACTTGTGCCGGGAAGGCGTTGTACCACAGGAAGCCGATGAGGGCGCCGATGAGGGCACAGCAGAAAATCACCAGTTCCTCACTGCCGGGAATGTACATGATGTTCAGGTAGCTGGCATATTCAATGTGACTGGACACGTAGGCCAGTATGCCGAGGGTTACTCCGATGATGGCCGAGTTTCCCGCCGCCATGCCGTCCATGCCGTCGTTCAGGTTGGCTCCGTTCGATACGGCTGTCACCACGAAAATGGTCACCAGCACGAACACGATCCATCCGGCTTCTTTGGCATGGTCGCCCAGGAAGCCCACGAAGTCGGCATAGTCCAGGTTGTTGTTCTTGAAGAAGGGGATGGTCGTCTTGGTGGATTTCTGGTCTTGTACCTTGTGGATTACCTCTACCACCCGTCCGTCCTTCTGGATTTCCACGTTCTCGCGGATCACGACATCCGGACTAAGGTACAGGGTGAGGCCCACAATCAGTCCCAGACCCACCTGTCCGATGATCTTGAACTTGCCGTGCAGACCCTCCTTGTCCTTTCGGAACACTTTGATATAGTCATCGAGGAAGCCCAGCGTGCCCAACCATACGGTCGTGATGAGCATCAGGATCATGTAGATGTTCTCCAGTTTCCCCAGCAGCAGGCAGGGGATGAGCACGGCCACGATGATGATGACACCGCCCATGGTCGGTACCCCCACCTTGTTGACATTGAAAGGGTCGATGGAGGCATCCCGTTGGGTTTCGGTGATTTGCTTGCGCTTGAGCAGGCGGATGAAGAATTCGCCGAAGATAGCGGAAATCAGCAGGGAGAGAATGACGGCCATGAGCGAGCGGAACGATACGTAACCGAACATCCGCGCTCCGGGGAAATCCATTCCCTCCAGGTATCTGAACAAATAATACAACATGTCAGTCTGGCTTATTTTTCGTTTTCAAATTGTTCTCTAATCACTTCCTTGTCGTCGAAATGGTGCTTCACGCCCTTTACGTCCTGATAGTCCTCATGCCCTTTTCCGGCCACGAGAATCACATCACCGGCTTCGGCCATCATACAGGCCGTGCGGATGGCTTCGCGGCGGTCGACGATGGAGAGGGTCTTCCGCAGCTCCTCCTTGCCCAGTCCGGCCAACATGTCGTTGATGATGTCCTGCGGTTCCTCGAAGCGCGGATTGTCGGAGGTGATGATGACCTTGTCGCTCAGACGGGCCGACTCCTGTGCCATGATGGGACGCTTGCCCTTGTCGCGGTTGCCGCCTGCCCCCACCACGGTGATGATACGGCCCTGTCCGCGCAACACCTCCTGGATGGTGCCCAACACGTTCACCAGTGCATCGGGGGTATGGGCATAATCCACGATGGCGGTATATCCTTTCGGCGAGCGGAGAGCGTCGAACCGTCCGTTGACCGGGCGGAGAGTGCTCAGTATCAGCAATACATCGTCGGGCCGCTTACCCAACAGACAGGCTGCTCCATAGACTGCCAGCAGGTTGGAGGCATTGAAGCGACCGATGAACTGCACGTTCACTTCCTTGTTGTTGATGTCCATCAGCATCCCTTCGAAACCGTCTTCCAGCACCTTCCCCTTGAACTCGCACAGGGTGCGCAGGGAGTAGCTGGCCACCTTGGCACGTGTGTTCTGCACCATTACGGGGCCGTTCTTGTCGTCGGCATTGGTCAGGGCAAAGGCATCTTTTGGCAGTCCGTCGAAGAACGCCTTCTTGGCCTTCAGGTAATTCTCCACCGTCTTGTGGTAATCCAGGTGGTCGCGGGTCAGGTTGGTGAAGATACCTCCGGCAAACCGCAGTCCGCCAATTCGTTTCTGGGCGACCGCGTGGGAACTGACTTCCATGAAGGCATACTTGCATCCTTCGTCTGCCATCCGTCCCAGCAGCTGGTTCAGGGTGATGGGGTCGGGTGTCGTATGGTCTGTCGGAATCGCTTCCCCGTCAATGTAGTTACACACAGTGGAGATCAGTCCGACCTTATAGCCGAACTGGCGGAACATATTATATAATAAGGTAGCGATAGTCGTCTTCCCGTTGGTGCCGGTCACTCCCACCAAGTCCAGTTTCGATGTCGGGTCCCCGTAGAAGGCAGTAGCCAACTTGCCCACAGCCTCTTCCGTGTCGCCCGTCTGTACATAGGTGACTCCTTCCTCCAACACTTCCGGCAGGTCTTCGCAGACCACGGCAGTGGCACCATTTTCAATGGCCTTGCCGATGTAGGCATGGCCGTCGGCTTGTGTTCCCTTGACGGCCACGAACAGGTAGCCTTCACGTATCAGACGAGAATCCATGTGGATGCCTTTCAGCTCCCGGTCTGTCGTTCCGACGATGTTTTCTACACGAATCGCTTTCAGAATTTCTGCTATTGTCATCATACTTCATCAATTAAGTGTCAATAAAATAGTTTGTCCCTTGTGAAGGGCGGCTCCCGAGGAGATGCTCTGCGACTTCACCTGTCCCACTCCGTGGAGGCGCACCCGCAGTCCCAGGCTTTCCAGCAGGTAGACGGCATCTTTGGCACCCATACCGATGACGCTCGGCACCTTCTTGTCGGCGGGCTTCCGCATCTTCAGCTCGGCAGACGTGTCCGAGCGGGTGGCCGTCCCCCATACCGGATAGTTGACGGAAGGCACTGTCTGGCTGTTACTGTTGACCTTCAGGGCACGCAGCACGTAGGCGGCTTCTCCCATATCGCCGTTCTTGATGTCGGGAATCAGTACCGAGGTTGAATCCTTGGCATGGGACAAATTGAGGAACAGGTGCTTGGCATAGACCCGTTCGGCAATCTTGCTGAATACGCTGCCCGCCTGCAGACCGCCCGAAGCCGGTCCGTGGGGAATGTGGATCTGCACGATGCAGCTATACTTCGGGTGTTCCGAAGGGAAGTAGCCGCAGAAGCTCACCAAGTAGCTCACGCCTCCCGACTTGTAGCCGGCAGCCCCTTGCGAAATCTGTGCAGTACCCGTCTTGCCCGATACGCTGAACTGCTTGCTTCCGGCGGGCTTGGCAAGTCCTTGCGACACCACTTTCCGCAGAATGCCCTGTATCATGTGCAGGGTAGAGTCCGAACAGATTTTCGGGTTCACCACCTCGGTGGGGATTTCCTCCAGTATCTCGCCGTCCTTGGCAATGGTCTTCACGAACTTCGGCTTCACCATGACCCCGTTGTTGGCGATGGCATTGTAGAAGTTCAGGATATAGATGGGCGGTATCTGTGTCTCGTAGCCGATGCTCATCCAGGGCAGGGAAGTGGCCGGGAAATAGCTGCGCTCCTTCGGGCCGCGGATGCGCGGACTGGCTTCTCCCACGAAGCCCAGGTGCAGCGGCGTGTCGATGCTCATGCGCCGCAGGCCGTCCACGAACTTCTGCGGGTCCTTGCCGTAGAACTTGTCGATGATGGTAGACACACCGACATTCGACGATACCTCCATGATGCGGGTCACATCGATTTTTCCGTACCCACCGTGGTGCCAGTTCCAATCCTTCATGGGACTGCCGTGCATGTTCACGATACCGCTTTTGGTGTCCACTTCATAGTCGGGCGTGATGTAGCCGTCTTCCAGGGCCACCATGATGGAGGCCGTCTTGAAGGTCGATCCCGGTTCCATGAGGTTGCTCACCGAGGCGTTCCGCATCTCGTAGTAGTTGCCGTCGCCTGCGCGCTGCATGTTCACGTTGGCCTTCACTTCGCCGGTGGCCACTTCCATCACCACCGCCACTCCGTCCACGGCACCGAGGTTCTTCAGCTGGTCGGTCAGGGCCTTCTCGGCAATGTCCTGGATGTCCACATCGATGGTCGTGATGATGTCACAGCCGTCGACGGCCGGCTTGTCCACGATGCTCAGGAACTTGTTCATCACCTTCTGGCGGTGGATGATGCCGTCCTGTCCCCGCAGGATGGAGTCGTAGGTCAGCTCCAGTCCGTTCTTCGCCCCTTGCGTCATGTCCGGGAACATGTCCCCCAGCGTGCGCCGTGCCAAAGAGCCGAACGGCTTCTTGCGCTGGTTGAAGGCCAGAACGTGAAACCCTCCTTTGTAGCCGGACAGGTTGAAGACCGGCAGCTTCTTCACCTCTTTCTGCTGCAGGTAAGAAATGCGCTTGGGGTAAATCAGGTAGTTGCGGCTTTGCTTCTTCCGTCCGGCCAGCAGATGGCTGCGGAACTCCTTTGCGCTTTTGTCCGGAAAGATGGCATGCAGTCCCTCGCAGATTTCCGTGAGGTGATTCATCAGCATCGTGTCTTTCTCCTCGCCGCCGGCCAGGAAGTCCATGTAGATTTTGTACTCCGGCAGGCTGCTGGCCATCAGTTTCCCGTCGGAGGAGATGATGTTGCCGCGCGTAGGGTGTACCGTCACGTTCTCCTTCACGAAGCGGTCGGCCACCTCCTTCCAGTACTGCCGTTCGCCGAACATGATGACGGCTGCTTTCACGATGATGGCGATGGCCAGCAGCGCGAAAATCAGCACGAGGAACGTGTAGCGCAGCATGATGTTTTTCTGTCCCGGTATCATGTCATTCATCCTCCTTGATTAGGTAAGGGGGCGTGGCAGCCGTACCCAGCGGGTTGCTGCGTTCCTCCGTGGCGATGTATTCTTCGATGCGCGACTGCCGGCTTTTCTCTGTCAGTTCGGACGAGACGGCCAGTGCATCGTATTTCGTTTCGACCAGCAGCTTCTTCAGCCGGTCCAGTTCGATCAGCTCCATTTGGCAGGAGTAGCGGTTGTCGATATACAGGATGGTCATGATGACAATCATAATCAGCAGGTTTCCCTGTCTTCTCAGGAAGTCGTGGGCTAGGAATTCACCGCCCAGTATGCTTCTCAGGTTCAGCCGCCCGTGTTCCGGGTGCTTTTGCGTGTGCGGGTGCTGTTGCTCTTTCATGATTCGTAGTCTTTTTTCTCTGCAATCCTCAGTTTGGCACTGCGCGAGCGGGGATTGCGTTCCTGCTCGTCGCTGTCGGGGACAATGACCTTGTTGTTCACCGGCCGGAACGGCGACTGCACGTTGCCATAGAAGTCGGTCGATGCTTTTCCTTCGGCGTTGCCGGTTTTCAGGATATTCTTCACCATGCGGTCTTCCAGCGAGTGGTAGGTGATGACCACTAATCGTCCGCCGGGCTTCAGTACCTGTGCGGCAGCTGTCAGCATCTCTTTCAGTGCCTCCATCTCCTGGTTGACTTCGATGCGCAGTGCCTGGAACACCTTGGCCAGCTCCTTCTTTTCGCGTTCCCGCCCGAAGAACGGTTTCACGATGTCCAGGAAATCGCCGATGGTGTCGATGCGCTGCCGGTTACGGGCCTTGACCAGGGCCGCCGCCAGCTTACGGCTGTTCTTCAGTTCGCCGTAGAGATAGAAGATGCCGGCCAGCCGTTCCTCGTCGTAGTCGTTCACCACATCGGCTGCCGTCAGGGCCGCCCGTTTGTTCATCCGCATGTCCAGCTTTCCGTCGAAGCGGAACGAAAAGCCCCGTTCAGCGTCATCGAAATGGTGGGAGGAAACCCCCAGGTCGGCCAGGATGGCATCGACTTGCTCCACGCCGTAATAGCGCAGGAAGTTGCGGAGGTAGCGGAAATTGCTTCTGACGAAGGTGAACCGTGCGTCGGCTACGATGTTCTTCTCGGCATCTTCGTCTTGGTCGAAACTGAACAGGCGGCTGTCCGGACCCATTTGCCGGAGGATTTCCTTGGAGTGTCCGCCTCCACCGAAGGTCACGTCCACATACGTTCCTCCCTGGTGCAGGTTCATCCCGTCTATGCTTTCCTTCAGCAGCACGGGAACGTGGTAAGTCTGTTCTGTTTCGTTCATAATCTCTTGTCTAATGGCACGTTCTTTACTTTCATCCGATTCAGGCGGTAAAATTACATATAAAATATGGTTCTGCCACGCACATTTCAGAAAAGTTATCAACAGGTCATGGAATTTTCGCCGTCTTTTCTTTTGCTCCTTGTTTTTGCACAGTCGGTTGATAGAATGTGCATTTTTTCCTCCTCTTTCTATGCTTTTTTCTGTTCTTTGACACTTTGGCTTTCATTTTTTTGGAATGAGTAGGTAAAATTGAAAAAGATGCGTTACATTTGCAGGACTAAAATTTTGAAAAGAATGTCGGATGATACAAACTTTTTAATAGATATTGACAGGATTCTGCAACAGAAGATGGGCCGGAAAGCCCGTTTTGTGCCCGGCTTCCTGGTGTCTTATCTCAAGCGGATTGTCCACCAGGAGGAACTGAACGAGTTCCTGACGCGGGTGAATGGCACGGTGGGAGTCCCATTCCTGGCAGAGTGCATGGATTTTCTCGATGCAACGCTCGATGTGCAGGGAAAAGAGAACTTGCCTGCGGAAGGGCTGTGCACCTTTGTCTCGAACCACCCGCTCGGCGGACAGGACGGTGTGGCGCTGGGCTATCTGTTGGGAAGCCATTACGACGGAAAAGTGAAGTACTTGGTCAATGACCTGCTGATGAACCTCAACGGACTGGCACCTTTGTGCATTCCCATCAACAAGACCGGCAAGCAGAGCCGAGATTTTCCCAAGATGGTCGAGGCCGGTTTTCAGTCAGACAATCATATCATCATGTTCCCCGCCGGACTTTGTTCGCGCCGACAGCAGGGCATCATCAAGGACCTGCCCTGGAAGAAGACCTTCGTCACCAAGAGTGTGGAAACCCATCGCTGGGTGGTCCCCATCCATTTCGAGGGACGGAATTCCGACTTCTTCTACAACCTGGCGAATATCTGTAAGCACTTGGGTATCAAGATGAACTTGGCCATGCTGTACCTGGCCGATGAAATGTTGAAGAACCGTCACAAGACATTCCGTGTGACCATCGGAAAGCCCATCCCCTGGCAGACTTTCGACCGCTCCAGGACGGCTGCCGAATGGGCCGATTACGTGAGGGAGTTAGTGTATACTTTGTAACATAAGAGGACATTGCAAGGAGTGTCCAGCTGAACTAATAAACAACGATATATGGAAGAGATTATTGCACCGATTGATCGGGAGCTATTGAAAGCAGAGCTGACCGCCGAAAGACGGTTGCGGACCACCAACAAGAGTCACAACGAGATTTACATTGTCGACTGGAAGAATGCGCCCAACGTGCTGAAGGAAATCGGTCGCTTGCGTGAGATTGCTTTTCGGGCTGCCGGTGGCGGAACGGGCAAGTCGCTCGACTTGGATGAGTATGACCTGATGGAGCATCCTTACCAACAGTTGGTGGTATGGAATCCGGATGCAGAAGAAATCCTGGGCGGCTACCGCTATCTGTTCGGCGATGAGGTGGAATTCGATGCGGAGGGCAGGCCGATACTCGCCACTGCCCATATGTTCCAGTTCTCCGAACGCTTCCTGCGCGAGTTTCTTCCTACAACGGTCGAGCTGGGACGCTCGTTCGTTACCCTGGAATACCAGTCCTCCCGTGCCGGCTCCAAAGGCCTTTTCGCGCTCGACAACCTGTGGGACGGACTGGGAGCACTGACTGTCATCAAGCCTACCATGCGGTATTTTTTCGGCAAGATGACCATGTACCCCAGTTACCACCGTCTGGGACGCGACATGATTCTGTATTTTCTCCACAAGCATTTCTCTGATAAGGACGGGCTGATAACTCCCATGCATCCGTTGCAGATTGAAACGGATCCGCAGGTATTGCAACAGCTGTTCTACCACGATACGTTCAAGGAAGATTATCGGGTGCTGAACACCGAAGTCCGCAAGTTAGGGTACAACATTCCTCCGCTGGTGAATGCCTATATGAGTCTGTCGCCGACCATGCGTATGTTCGGTACGGCCATCAACGATGGTTTCGGCGATGTAGAGGAAACCGGCATCCTGATTGCCGTCGATGAGATTCTGGAAGAGAAGCGGGTACGCCACATCGAATCTTTCGTCAAGGAGCATCCCGAAGCCTTGCGCCTCACCTCCGGCGCCAACCCGGTGTTCTCGAAGCAGGAACCTTGATTTTTTTATAACACAAAGAGACAAAGGCACAAAGGGATTTTTTTTTCTTTGTGTCTTTGTGTTTAAAGTCCGGACAACGAACGCAGCATCGGGCAGGACAGTGTATGGAATAGCCGGTTCAGTTTCCCATTATGGTACTATGACCTTGCCTCGAATATCAGCTGGCAGGAATCCATGTAGGTCTTCCTTTTGCGTTCAGCCAAGGCTGAACGGTACTCGAAGGTATCTTCGAACCGTAATGATAGTATCTTCATTGACCGTTCAGCCTTGGCTGAACGCAAAACATAAGTACAAAAGTGCAAAAACACAAATAGGGAACAATCCCTTTGTAGCTGCCTTTCTTTGTGTGTTCTTCTCTCTTTGTCCTCCCGGTCTTTTCAAGGGGTGAAGCGTCTCGAAACCATATCGCTCATTGAACTGCTATGCAGTATCTATATGAATTTCATGCATAGGACATTCCAATTTGTATAGTCGTTGTTAACGAGGCATCTGTTTTTCCTGTAAAATTGGTAATAATCCCCGAAGTCTGTATAGCGCAGGTTTCGGGAATTTTTCGTTATTTTGCAGCTGAATGAAAACTTGCAATCCTGTATGTTATGAAAAAGCTGTTATTGATTATCTGGCTCCTGTGCTTGGGGATATGTCATGTTGCCGCCATCGGTGTGCAACCATCCGACAGTACTATCGTTCTGAATGGCACGGTGAAAGACGCACACACCCAAAGACCACTGGCCCATGTCAATGTCTATGTGGATGGAAAGGACATGGGTGTCATGACCAATGGCGATGGTGTATTCTCTCTGAAAATCAGTAGGGAAGAGGCAGAAGGGAAAATCCTCTTTTCTTCACTTGGCTATGCCAATGGTACTCGGACCATCAGGGAAATGTCCGGAAATGAGGAATCGGTCATCTATCTGACTCCCGCATCACGGGTACTTGACGAAGTGACAGTATATGGTGGCGATGCGAAAGGTCTTGTCCTGGAAGCCATCCAGCGGATCGATGCGAACTATTCCCTGCAAGCCAGCTTGCTCCACATGTTCTATCGGGAGACCATTATGAAGGGCAGTCGTTTCGTGGGAATATCCGAAGGCATCATGGATGTCTTCAAGGACAGCTACAGGAAACGTTCTGTTGCTAAGGATAGGGTAAGGATGAAGCGTGGACGAAAACTGTTAAGCCAGAAAACCAGGGACACGCTGGCCGTGAAGATACAGGGAGGTCCTATGCTTGCCCTGTATCTTGACCTTGCCAAAGACGGAGGACCGATATTCTGCGATGAGGCGTTGTCGCTCTATTCATTCAGGCACGAGCAGGTGGAAATGCTGGACAATCGTCTGCATTTTGTCGTCAGTTTCAAGCCGATAGTCGTGATGGATGATCCACTTTATTCAGGCTTGCTGTATATTGACAGCCAAAGTCTGTGTCTTACACGGGCAGAGTTGTCGCTTGATGTCAGCGATGTGGATAAAGCCAACAAGACGGTACTGCTGAAAAGGCCGATAGGCTTGCGTTTCAAATGTAAGGAGTCGAGTTTTGTAGTTGCATACAGGCTGCATGGAGACAGGTCATGTCTTGACTATGTCAAGAACACGATTCGTTTCAAATGTGACTGGAAACGCCGCTTGTTTTCATCGGCTTATACAGCAACGGCAGAAATGGTGACCGTAGATGTTGAGAAGGATGCGACTGCTCCAATTCCGTTGTCTGAGTCGTATAGCAAAAGACACCTGTTCAGTGATGAGGCAAGGCGAGACTGGGACCAGGACTTCTGGAAGGACTATAACATCATCGAACCGACCGAGTCGTTGGAGAAAGCTGTGAAAAGACTAAACAAAAATAATAAGGTACAATGAAAGCGATGAAGAAACTCTTTGTAGTGAAGGGATCGCCCGTCTATTGGCACAATATCTGCGCCTCCGTGCGCACATTGATGGAACGATTCTATGGCTATGTGCCAGAAATTTCCTGATAAGAAAGGCAACGGTGACTTCGCGCCATAACATTGTCCCAGTAGAAGTGAAATCCACCAACAGATATACACACGTTTCCCTTGATAAGTTCAGGAAGAAGTATTCTGAATATGTAGCCTCGCCCATTGTGCTACATAGCGATGACGTAATGGCCAAGGACGGTGTGACATATCTTTCCCTGTATATGGCTATGTTATTGTAAACGTAAGGAAAAATCTAATGTAAGGATGGATAATGTCAGACGATGATATGGCCTTGATCTCCACCCTCGACACGGGTCGGAGCCTCTTCTTCGACCATCATTCGGCAGAGGCGGCAAGGATGCTTATGGGGTGGAGATAACAATAAACATCAGGCAAAGTGAAATCACTGAAGAAACTGTTTCTTTTGATGGCTGGGCTACAGACCATTATCAGCAGCCAGGCATGTACAGGTGACAACTCGGAAATAGTCAGATCATTACCCATTATTGACCATTTGTAGTTTTGTAAAGGTGATAACCATCAACAAGGTCGTTATGCACTCAGCGACAGGCATTGCCAACCATATCCCCGCATCATCCAACAGCATTGGCAGGAAGATAAAACTGGGAACAAGCAGGACGAGTCCGCGAAGCAACACGAAAAGTGAAGCCTTGCGAACCTGCGAGTAAGAATCAATAATTGTGGTCATTCTTCCCCAAATTCGGGTACTATGACTTGCAGGCTTTTACTGTACTTTTGCTGACGATATGAAAAAGTATATTTTACCCCTAATTATGTTAGCTATGACAGCATTAGCAACGAATGCACAGGATGTGCAGAATAAGGCAGCAACCAGTATGCTGCATTTAGTGAGTGAGTGGGACAAAACATTCCCCAAGAGTGACAAGGTGCGCCATGAAAAGGTGACGTTCCGCAACCGCTTCGGCATCACGCTTGCCGCCGATCTCTATGTCCCGAATGATGCTGAAGGCAAGCTGGCGGCCATTGCCGTCAGCGGACCCTTCGGTGCAGTGAAAGAACAGGCAAGCGGACTCTATGCCCAACATCTGGCGGAGGAGGGATTTCTGACCATCGCCTTCGACCCTTCGTTCACGGGGGAAAGTGGTGGCGAGCCTCGCTATTCCTCATCAATGGACATCAACACCGAGGACTTCTGTGCTGCGGTGGATCATCTCTCGTGCCGCGACGATGTGGACACCGGGCGCATTGGCATACTGGGCATCTGCGGTTGGGGAGGCATTGCTCTCAATGTGGCAGCTCTCGACCCTCGCGTAAAGGCTACGGTGAGCGTCACCTTATATAATCTCACGCGCGTGACACAGCAGGGGTATTTCGACGCTATGGACGAGGAGGCCCGCTTCCAGCTGAAGCAGCAGTTGGCGCAGCAGCGTACCGAGGAATATCGCAAGGGAGAAATCCTGCCACAAGGCGGACTGCCCGACCGACCGACAGATGACGCTCCCGAGTTCTTGAAGCAGTATGTGGCTTACTACAAATCAGAAAAACGAGGTTATCATCCCCGCTCGCTCAACTCGAACATGGGATGGAACATCACCTCACCGCTGATGCGCCTTAACCAGCACCTGTGGGTAGCGGCATCAGAGATTCGTACTCCTGTGCTGATTGTCCACGGCGAAAAGGCTCACAGCCGCTACTTCGGCGAGGAGGCTTATCAGAGAATCACCAGTGGGAAATATGCCGCGAACAAGCGTCTGCTGATGGTGCCCGGTGCCACCCATTGTGACCTTTACGACGGCGGCGAAGGTAACTTCATCCCGTGGAATGAGATCATTGGTTTTTATCGGTCGAATATATGAGAAGACTTTTTATTACACTTGCATGGGTACTCAGTCTGTTGGGTGTAATTGACTCCATCTATCGCCATACGTATTAATAAATGAGAAAGGTTTAGTGGTGGATTTCGTCTTCAGATATCATAGGGCATACGATTGTTTGGTAGCAATCATAAGATCTTTTGGTAGCTCTTGCAGGATCTTTTGGTAGCTCCCAGAAGATGATTTGCTAACTGGCATCCTACCACTATAATAGTCATTCTGACACAACAAGAACGTACATTCATGTGGTACATGAATAGTCATCCAAGCACCACATGAATGCACGTTATAAAGCCACTCTATATTGAGTTGGTGTCATCCCTGTATGCGCTTTGAAGAAACGGATGAAATGCTGGGAGTATTCAAAGCCGAGTTGCATTCCTACTTCGTTTACGCTGAGGCTGCTGTCGTCAAGCAACTGTTTGGCGGCAGTGAGGAGACGGTCGGCAATGAAATCCTTGGCAGTCCTGCCCGTCTCCACTTTTACCAGTGTGCCGAAATAGCCGGTGGAGAGGCAGCACTTGTTGGCAAAATAGGCCACGGTAGGCAATCCCTCACGGCTTGCCTGTGTCTGGATATAGTCGGTCAACATCCTTTCGAACCGTCTCACCACATCATGGTTGATCTCCTCGCGCGTCACGAACTGACGGTCGTAGAAACGCAGGCAATAGTTGAGCAGCAGTTCGATGTTCGACACAATCAGGTCGCGGCTATGCTTGTCGATGGAGCGGTGCAGTTCCTGCGATATCATGTCCAGTACACTGCGGAATATCTCAATCTCACCGGCCGACAGGTGCAGGGCCTCGTTGCTGGAATAGGAGAAGAATTCGTACTTGTCGATGTTCCTTCCCAACGAGCTTCGGGCCAGCAAGTCGGGATGAAATACCAGTGCCGTCCACTTGGGAAATTGCACTCCTGGCATTGGCTCCACATAGACGTTTTGGCCTGGCGCAAAGGTTGTTACGGTCATCTCGTCGAAGTCGTATTTCGTTCTGCCGTAAGAGAGTTGGCAGCCTTTGTTTTCTTTCAGAAAGAGGGCATACAGACCGTATCTTACAAGACACTCCTCAACCTCTTGAGGCTTGTCATATCGGACAACGCTCACCATCGGGTGAAGCGTCTCAAACCCATAATGCTCATTGAACTGCTGTACAGTATCTATATGTATTTCATGCATAGGCCATTCATTTTTTTCGGGAGACATAGATACGAAATTTATTCCTATCTACCGACTTTTCTTTAACCAAATCGTCGATTTTTAATGCGATTTATTGTTTACCCCGTTATATTCGTCATCACTGACTGGTTCCAACCACTCATTGGAAGTATCCTCACCAGAAACCTCGAAGGCAAGGTGAGCAAACCAATTGTCGGCGGCTGCTCCATGCCAGTGTTTCACGTTGGCAGGAATATGGATGACCGTGCCTGGAAGGATCTCTTGTGCAGGTTTCCCCGCTTCCTGATACCAACCTCTGCCAGCCACACCGACGAGCATCTGTCCGCCGCCTTTAGTGGCACGGTGGATGTGCCAGTTGTTGCGGCAACCGGGTTCGAAAGTGACATTGGCAATGGGAACCTGTTCGCTTGATATGCGGGCCATATAGCTGTTGCCCTTGAAATACCGGGCATAGGCTGTGTTAGGTTCGCCAATGGGGAAAATCATCTCCTGCTGGAAACGAGTTTTGGCGTCTTCTGTATTAGAAACCTCCGTCCATACTTCCTTTGCAAGACGGAAGGCTGCCCATGCCTTGGGCCATCCGGCATAGAAGGCGATGTGGGTGATGATTTCTGAAATCTCTGTTCGTGTGATACCGTTCTTTTTAGCCTCCTGCAGGTGGTAGGTGAGCGAAGAGTCGGTCATTCCCTGACTGATAAGCGATGTCAGGGTGACGAGACTGCGGTCGCGCAAGCTGAGGAGGTCGTTGCGACTCCATACTTCGCCAAAGAGAATGTCGTCGTTAAGATGGGCAAACTCGGGGGCAAACTCGCCAAGCTGTGTGCGGCCTGCCGTCTGTACTATCTTTTTCTGTGCCATAACGTGGATGGTCATTGCTGTTAATAATGTGAATATAATTGTTCTTCTCATATTATTTACTCGATGAAGTTGTTAATCTTGTTCGCGGGATTCAGCGGAGTCTGGTCGCAGATTTTCAGTGACTTGACCATGTGTAGCGTGCCCTGCTTGTATTTTTGGAAGTGCTTTGAAGCAACATGCTTCTCGTACGCTTCCTCCGAGGCGTATGTCTCAAGGATGGTGACGAGGCGTGGATTCTCCTTGTCCTGCACGGCATACATGGAGAGCACTCCCGGTTCTGTGCGGAGAGATATTTCGCCCACCTCCACGGCATATTTCATATGCTCGTCGAGATATTGCGGATAAACTTCAATCTTCGACAGCCTCACGATACCATCGGCAGCCATCGCCTGCTTGGCGCACATTCCCGGCTGTTTGTCAAGGTTAAGACACTTGCCTATTACCTCTCCGATGGCAAGATAAGAATAGGTGGGGAATTCAAACAATACGGGTTTCAGCTGTGTGTAGTCGAGCTTGCCCTCGCTGTCGATTACATCTGGGGCTGCGTAGGTGTTTGCAATGGAACAGATGAAATTGTCGAATTCTTCCGTCTCATAGATATCCTCAACATTACATTCCATTGTCAGTGGAGAGGCATCTATCACGGGGGTGCCGTTCTCGCCCCAGTGGTATTCAAATGCTCCTGACTTGTCAACCTCCGCACCAGTGACGCTACCCACATAATCGGCTTGGGGAAGCATTTCCCGGCTCACGAGGTTGATGGACAGTTTCTTGGTCTTGCGTATGCCTTGGTTGGTATAGTGGCTTTTGCTCATGCTCACCAGCACACGGTCGTGTCCGATGATGCCGGTATGCCCCACAACGAGCCAGTTGACCTTGCCATTCACCTCTGCACCCACCACCGTCATTGGTTTAGGATAGAGTGCCAGCACGTTTCCGATGTTCTTCTTTTCCATTTCTGTGTTGTTTTGTTTATGTGTCTCCCCCTCCTGCCGTGAGCTGCATGACAGGAAGAGGGATAGAAACAGTATGGCTGATATGAATAATTTCATTACAGGAAGTTTTTTATTTCGGTCACTACAGACTCTTGCGCAATATGTCAATGACATCCTCACGGGTGAGCACCACATAACCACCTTCATTAATAGGGCAAGCGTCTGCCATTCCTTCGAGCATCGTCTCGTCGGCACCGCAGTCGGTGATGTTCATAGCCAGTCCCAACTCACGCATCCATTGTTCCATACGAGTCAATCCCTCAATGGCTACATCCTTCTCGTTCTTGCCCTCAGGAGATACTCCCCATACATTCTCCGCCAAGCGGCAGAACTTATGCTCGGCATCATTAGAGCGGCTGATGAGCAGGCGGTAGTAAGCTCCGCTGACGGCTGAGAGGGTGTGTCCGTGGGTGGCATCGGTATAGGCAGCCACGGCTTGCCCTAACATGTGAACCATCCAGTCGGTAGGCTTGCCGCAGGCTATCAGTCCATTCAATGCCCATGTGGCTGTCCACATGATGTTGCTGCGTGCCTCGTAGTCTTCGGGACTGGCGAGCACCTGGCGTGAACTGACGATGAGCGAACGCATCAATCCCTCGGCAATGTAGTCGGAGGTGTTGTCATCGTTGCCCGAGAGATACTGTTCGAGGATGTGCGACATGATGTCGTAGATGCCCGCCACCGTCTGATATTGCGGCACGCTGAAGGTGTATGTGGGATTGAGGATGGAGAAGTCGGGGTTGCGGAAATAATAGAACTTCTTGCGGTTCTCGTGGTGGTTGGAGATGACGGAACAACTGTCCATCTCCGAACCTGTACCTGCCATGGTGAGCACGCAACCCACAGGAATCCAGCGGCAGGTCATCTCGCCCCAGTTGTTGAAATAATACTCCCAAGGGTCATCATTCAGATAGGCTGATCCAGCCACCGCCTTGCAAAAGTCGATGGTAGAACCTCCACCAACGGCAAGGATGAGGCTGACAGCCTCTTCTTTCGCCATTTGCATTCCCTCGCGTACCTTGTCGATGGTAGGGTTGGGCATCACACCGCCCAGTTCAACCACCTCCTTGCCTGCCTTCCGCAGTTCTTCCTTCACGGCATCGTAAATGCCGTTGCGTTTGATGGAGCCGCCTCCATACACCAGCATCACCTTCTTGCCATAATGCTCCAGCTCCTTACTCAGATTACTTAATGCTTCCTCACCGAAATAGAGTTTCGTGGAATTCTGAAATGTGAAATTACCTAACATGATTATCTGTTTATTACTTGTCTATTCTCTTTATAAACTTGGCAGGAACGCCACCTACGATGGTGTTCTCCGCCACATCTTTGTTCACCACAGCCCCAGCTGCAATGATGGCGTTGTCGCCTATCGTGACGCCTTGCAATATCGTAGAGTTGGAACCCACCCACACGTTGCGCCCCAAGGTGATGGAAGCAGGATATGTGTATTGTCTTAGCTCAGGGTTTGAATAATGGTTGAGCGTGGCAAATACCACATTGTGGCCTATCTGACAACCTTCACCGATATATATGCCTCCGTGGTCCTGCAAATGGCAGCAGGCGTTGATGAACACATTTTCACCCAAATGGATGTTTCTGCCGTAGTCGGTATAGAAAGGAGGAAATATCCGAAGTGTGGCGGGCACATCGTAGCCAAATATCGAGGAAAGGATTTCACGTACTTCCTCAGGTTCGTGATATGCACTGTTCAGTTGGAAAGTCAGCCGTCTTGCCCTGCCTGCCATCTCGTTCATGTAGGCACAGATGTCATCTGAAGCTAACGCCTTGCGCAGCTTTACATATTCGTGAAAATCTTTATCAGTCATCATTTCCGTCGAGTTTTCGGGAGACAAATACAGAACTTCTTCTTCAGTGAGTCCATAGTGACACAAGTTCATTTATGCTTTTCTCATCTGCATGGTTTAACAGACGGCCTTCTTTCCACTTCAGCGTGGGGTAAGTTTTCTTCAATGCTGCCACACTGTTTGTGATAGAGCTGCCACCAGATGTGGCAAACGGAACGATGGTCTTGCCTGTCAAGCCGTTGCTTTCGATGAACGTGTTGACTGCCCTTGGGGCAAGGTCCCACCAAATGGGATAGCCGAGAAAGATGCAGTCATAGCTTTTAAGGTCAAGGCCTATTGGCTTGATGTCGGGACGAGCTTGCGGGTTTGCCATCTCTACAGAACTGCGCGAACGCTTGTCGTTCCAGTCGAGGTCGGCATCGGTATAAGGTTGTGCCGGAATAATCTCGCAGAGGTCTGCCCCTACAATCCTTGCCAATTTTTGAGCTGTCTGCTTGGTGTTTCCCGTTGCAGAGAAAAACACTACTAAAACTTTTTTCTTTTCCATGTTGCTTCTTGGTTTACTTTGTGAACATGCCGATGTACAAAAGACTGTAAGCACCGCCAATAATGTGATTTTTATAAACTTCATCATGTCATTATGTTTTTTCATTTATTGTTTACCCCATTTTATTCGTCATTACTAATCATTTCAGATGATTGTTGGGGAACCTCGTTCTGCGCTTCCTGTGCAGCAACAGTTGTTGTGAGTGTCAATGCCGTAGTCGCTAAGGTTAAAATCTTTTTCTCATCTTTTCCGTCTATACATTCTTACCCATTTCGTATGCCTGCGCTAACGCCTTATGTCCGACAATCTCCCCCATGCCTGTCACCCCTCCTGCAAATACAGAGCCACTCAACCGGGCTTTCGGGAAGCAGGCTATCCAACCTTCCAGTCCGCCAACAGCCCTCTGCGGCACCTCCTCCTCGTCCTCAGCTGCAGCGGTAAACAGGTAGATGTCGCGGAACCGGTAGTCGGAGCCGTAGAGCGGATTGGCACGGTCGAGCAGCGTTTTCATTTGTCCGCACATCTCGTAATAATAAATCGGAGTGGCGAAGGCGATGACATCTGCATCGTGCATATCCTGTATAATGGGAAGCATATCGTCTTTGATGACACATTTCCCTGTGTTTTGACACGCGAGGCATCCGCGGCAGAACCGGATATCCTTTCCCCTTAATGTTATTTTCTCCACTTCGTGACCAGCTTCCTTTGCGCCACGCATAAATTCTTCTGCAAGAGCATCTGAGTTACTTTGTTGTCTCAGACTCGTCGATATAACCAATACTTTCTTCTTCATCATTCTGATCATTTGAATTTCAGGTGCAAAATTACAATGAAAATCAGAACGTCATGATACCTGAACAATGGGAATAGTTACCCGAATTATGGATTTAGGTTTTCAATGCTATTCAGTTGTGGCCGATCCATCAGCCGAAGTGATTGGTTACGGCGAAGCAGCCGGCCAGTATGTACAGGTAGCGGCGGTTGAACTGGGGGATGGTAAACATCGTATGATGGTCTATAGGAAGGTTATGCTTCCTATAGACACGCTGCCATTTTGAGACTATTCTGTCTTGATACTGTGGATAGGGTTCTCGTTGGCGTTCTTCCAGCTCTGGTAGGTCACGGTGAGGAGGGTGAGCAGACTGACGCTGAGGAAGGCACCGAGGAAGATGACCGGGTGGATGGGAGTCTTGTCGGCAAAGCTTTCCAGCCAGTTGTGGCCGATCCACCAGCCGAAAGGAGCGGCTACGGCGAAACAGCCGACCAGTATGTACAGGTAGCGGCGGTTGAACATATAGAGGATGGCTGTCGTGGAGCTGCCCATGATCTTGCGGATGCCGATTTCCTTGCGGCGGTACTCGCTCTCGAACAGGGTCAGTCCGAACACGCCGATGATGCTGAGGACGATGGCGACGAGCGAGAACAGCAGTATCTGCTTCGTGAAGCGCAGCTCCTGCCGGTAGTTGTTGTCCAGCACGCTGTCCATGAAGCGGAACTCGCAGTCGAAGCCCGGCGAGAACTTCCCGACCACTTGCTGAAGGGTGTGGAGCATCGCTCTCTTGTCCACGTCTTTCTGCACGCGGACATTGAGGTAGTTGGGGTAGAAGCCCCACGAGTCGGGGAGCATACAGAATGCCATGGGGCTGGCGGAGGCATCGTTGCGGAAGCTGTTGTACTTGGTGTCCTCGCAGAAGCCGACGCACAGCAGGTCTCCGGGGCCGGCGGGGCGTTCGTCCACCCGCAGCCAGCTGTATTTCCGGCGGGCGGCCTCGTTGAAGATGAGGCATCCCTTGTCGCCCGCCTTGAAGTCGCGCCCGTCGGTGATGTGGATGCCCATCGTGCTCAGGTAATGTTCATCCACAGGCAGGCAGTCGTACTGCATGTACCTGTCTCCTTCGCCGCGTCCCCAGCCCATGTAGCTGTCGCCGCTGCTGATGAGGAATTGCGAGAAACTGGCATCGGCCACACCCGACAGACGGGTCACCTCGCTGCGGATGGCCTCGTGCTGCTGCCGCATTTCCTGATTGATGCGTCCCACCAGGATTTCGTCCTTGTCGTAGCCGTAGTCGGAGGTGCGGATGTAGTGGCTCTGGGCATACATGATGCCGATGCTGATGATGAGGGCGAACGATACGGCGAACTGGAAGCAGACCAAGGTGGTGCGCAGGGCGCGGCCTTTGGGGGAGAG
>SFDG01000010.1 GCA_004558305.1 Phocaeicola plebeius | reverse complement strand
AATTTGACAGTTTATAGTTGGATGCACTCTTAGCTCAGTTGGTAGAGCAACTGACTCTTAATCAGTGGGTCCAGGGTTCGAATCCCTGAGAGTGTACCACAAAGGCCGTGAGGCTGAAGAGACTGAATAAGGCTGTATCGTTGATGACGATGCAGCCTTTTTTTATGTGTATTTCCGGGGAAATCTGTCTGAGAGCCTTAGATTCTCTATCATTTTGTCATATTAAACAGCATGACCAAATGATAGAGAATCTAAGGCTCCCAGGAAATTCCCTTCCTTCCTTTCACCCTTTGTGTTCAAGAGCTAAGCCGTCAATACGCATGGCCGTCGTTCTTCAGCTCGTCCGCCGTGATAGGATGACGGTCGATGGCCCGCCATGCATACACGATGTAAGCCAGCACGAAGGGCACCAAGATAGACACGTAAGCCATGGTCTTGAGCGTGAACAGGCTGGAGCAGCTGTTGGCCAATGTCAACGAGCTTTGCAAGTCGGCGGTAGACGGATAATAGGCCGTGTGGTTATACCCCACCGAGAGCAGCAGGGCCAATACCGTAAGCACCACCCCGATGCCGGCCGGCCAGATTCCCCGCACGTAGGTCTTGCTCATCAGCGTACGGCCGATGCCGAACAATACCAACACGACCCCCACCAGCAACAGCAGCAGCAGATACCACATGTCGAGGAGGTTAGACAGGTACTTGTAAGGCTCCATCACGATGGCCCCCGTAGCGGCGTCTACGGCAAACCCGTCCTTCAACAAGACGTGCAGCAGGAATGCCACGAACAGGAGGACGAACGGCACGGCGGCTCCCCACAGCTGCACGCTGCAGCGGCAACGCAGGTTCTCGTCGGCAATGTTGTTCATGAAATAGAGCAGTCCGAGCACACGGGCCAGGAAGAAGACAGCAAAGCCCAGGACGATGTTCCAGGGGTCGGCAAACGCATCAAGCCCGTGCCAGCCGTTGGCCCAGCTGCTGATGACAGGCATCAGCTGGTCGCCCATGTTGGCCTTGGCCACCAGAAAATTAGACCCGTTGAAGAACGTGGCGACGGCAGCTCCCAGCAGCAGGGGGCCCACCAGTCCGTTGATGACAAGAAACCACTGGTAGGTGCGTTTTCCCAACAGGTTGCCCAGCTTCGACTGGAACTCGTACGAAACGGCCTGCAGCACGAAGCTGAACAGGATGAGCATCCACAGCCAGTAGGCCCCGCCGAAACTGGTGCTGTAGAACAAGGGGAAGGAGGCGAAGAAAGCGCCACCGAAAGTGACCAGGGTAGTAAACGTGAACTCCCACTTGCGGCCGGTGGAATTGACCAGCAGGGTGCGCTCTTCCTCGGTACGTCCGAGGCTGAAGAGCAGTGAGTTTCCGCCCTGCACGAAAAGCAGGAACACCAGCAAGGCTCCCAGCAGCGAGACCAGGAACCACCAATAGTTCTGTAAAAATACGTAGGTTGTGTCCATAGAGTTGTTTCTTTGATTGAGTGGATAATTAGTTTTCCGGTCCCTTCTGGATGGCTTTCAGCATAATGCCAATCTCTGCCACCAGCAGCACGGTAAAGAGAATCAGGAAGAGGAAGAACGTGGTCTGCACCGAGCCTGCCTCCAGTTTCGAGATGGCGGCGTTCAGCGGGAGCATGTCCTGGATGGCCCAAGGCTGGCGGCCCACTTCAGCGACAATCCATCCGGCCTGGCTGGCAATGTAGGCACAGGGGATGCTGGCGATGGCCACGTAGTAGAGCCAGTCTGTCTGGGTGAGACGGCGCTTCCAGGCCAGGAAAAGCACCAGGGCAAAGAAGGCGATGAAGTAGCTGCCCAGCCCCACCATGACGCGGAACGACCAGAACATCAGGCCCACGTTCGGCACCAGTTCATTGGGGTCCTTGATATAGCCATACCCGAAATACGGCATGTTTTCGTCGAGCACCTGGCGGGCCGCTGCCATACGGGCCTCATCCTGTTCCTGGCGGGCCTTGCGGAAGTCAGACAAGGCCACGATGGCCTGCTGGCCGCGCTGCATCTTCTCCTCCGCCGAAAGGGCCAACATACCGTCGGGCTGTTCATAGCCCCCCTGCAGGATATTGTTGATGCCGGGCACATAGCCGTCGATTGTATGTGTCGCCAACACGGAAAGCATCTTGGGCACCTTGATGTCGCCCACCAACGTCAGCGGCATCCCGTTGCCCCCGTCGTACAGACCTTCCATGGCCGCCAGCTTCATGGGCTGCAGCCGGGCCACCTGAACGCCCGACTGGTCGCCCGATCCGGCCGTGGCCAGAGCGGCAAACAGACCGATGGCAGCCGCCACCTTCATGCTGGCCACCGCCAGTTCCTTCTCGCGCCGGCGGAGCAGGTACCACGCACTGACACCGATCACGAAAACGGCCCCCACCATCCAGCAGCTGAGCACAGTGTGGAGGAACTTCATCACGGCCACGGGCGAGAAGGCCACGGCCGAGAAACTCACCATCTCGTTGCGCACGGTCTCGGGATTGAACGCCATGCCCACGGGATATTGCATCCACGAGTTGGCCACCAGAATCCACCATGCCGAGAAGGTGGCTCCCAGGCCGGTGAGCCAGGTAGAGGCCAGGTGGAAGCGGCGGCTCACCTTGTTCCACCCGAAGAACATGACGGCAATGAACGTGGCTTCCATGAAAAAGGCCACGATACCTTCGATGGCCAGAGGAGCCCCGAAGATGTCGCCCACAAACCACGAGTAGTTGCTCCAGTTGGTGCCGAACTGGAATTCCAGAATCAGGCCCGTGGCCACGCCCACGGCAAAGTTGATGCCGAACAGCTTCATCCAGAACTGGGCCGTGCGTTTCCAGAACGCATTGCCGGTGATTACATACAGGGTTTCCATGAGTCCCATGACGACGGCCAGCCCAAGGGTAAGCGGCACGAACAGCCAATGGTACATCGCGGTCAAGGCAAACTGCGCTCTCGACCAGTCGATCATTGAGGTGTCAATACTTTCAAGCATACGTTATTAAAGTTTTAGAGTTTGAGAATCCCAGATTCTAAGGTTCCCCCCTGCCGGCCCGGCCGGTCAGTTCGCTGCCCACATACTGCTCCTTCTCGGTATCGGTCTTCCCCTTCAGGAAGGAAGGGAAAAAGAAGAGCCTGAGAATGAAGAACAGGACGAAGAGCTTTATGAGAATCAGTGCCCACAAAGTCTTTCCCAGCTTCATCTCGCGGAACCCGTCGCGGTAGAAGATCCATATCTGCTGCAATGCGTTTTTCATGGCTTGTTCAGGAGGTATGTCTTATCCAAATTTATCTATTTACAAAGAAACAGCATTTATCGGGAAAAAACAAGGTTTTGTCTGCATAAAATCGGCACTCGGCGAAAACTTTTGCACAAAAACAGACGGGTTCCTACTTTTGCATTGTGAATTTTTAAACGAAACCGATCATGAAACAACAGGCACTCACGCTACTGATGCTCGCCGCCACCGCCTCGCCCCTGCTGGCACAAGAGGCCAAGACCTGGTCGCTCGACGACTGCATCAGCTATGCACTCGAAAAGAACATCCAGCTGCAGCAGAACAAGATTGCGCTGCAGGAGTCGGAGGTGGACGTGAAAACGGCCAAGGCCGCCCTCTTCCCCACCCTGTCGCTGAGCACCGCCCACACGTTGGTGAACCGCCCTTACCAGAAGCAAAGCAGCACGGTCAGCGGAACGGAAATCATCACCAGCAATGACAAGAACACCTACAACGGCAACTACAACCTCAATGCCCAGTGGACGGTGTGGAACGGGGGACGCCGGCTGAACAACATCAAGACGCAGCAGACGAACCGCGACATCGCCGGACTGGCCGTGGAGCAGACCGCCAACACGCTGCAGGAGGAAATCGCCAAGCTGTTCATCCAGCTGCTGTATGCCGACGAGTCGCTCCGCATCAACCAGGGGACCCTGGCCACCAGCCAGGCCACCTGCGAACGCGGACGCCAGCTCTACCAGGAAGGCAGCCTCTCGAAAGTGGACCTGGCACAGCTGGAAGCACAGGTCAGCAACGACCAGTACCAGGTGGTGAGCGCGGAAAGTGCGTTGCGCAACTACAACCTGCAGCTGAAGCAGCTGCTGGAACTGGACGGCGACACGGATTTCCAGCCCGAACTGCCGGAGCTGGGCGACGAGAAGGTCCTGCAGCTGCTGCCCGACCAAGCGGACGTCTATGCCGCCGCCCTGGCAGGACGGCCCGAAATACAGAGCAGCAAGCTGAGCATCGAGAACGCACAGCGTGCCATCTCAACCGCCAAGGCCAGCTTCCTGCCCACCATCAGCCTGTCGGCATCGAGCAGCAGCACCACCAACAGTGCCAGCACCAGCAACTGGGCGCAGCAGATGAAATACGGATGGAACAACATGGTGGGCATCAGCCTGAGCCTGCCCATCTTCGACGGCCGCTCCGCCAAGGGCAGCGTGCAGAAGGCCCACCTGCAGTACGACAGCAGCCTCTACGACCTCGAGAGCAAGCGCAAGGAACTCTATGCCACCATCGAGAGCCTGTGGCTGGACGCCCTCAACGCCCAGCAGCAGTTTGCCGCCGCCGATGCCAAGCTGAAAAGCAGCCAGACGAGCTTCGCGCTGACCAACGAGCAGTTCAGCCTGGGCATGAAGAACACCGTCGAACTGCTGACGGAAAAGAACAACCTGCTCAGTGCCCAGCAGCAACGGGTGCAGGCGAAATACATGGCACTGCTCGACCGTACCCTGCTTGACTTCTACGCAGGAAAAGAAATGAAACTCTAACCAACCGATTCAAAACAACACCTATTATAATATGAAAAAGAAACTTATCATCGTCAGTGCCGCAGCAGTGGTCATCATCGGAGCAGGCTGCTGGATGCTCGGCAATCCGAAAGCGCAAGGCAAAGTGGACTTCTCTACCGAAACCGTGGAACGGGGAGACATCAGCAACTCCATCACCGCCACCGGCACCATCGAGCCGGTGACAGAAGTGGAAGTCGGCACACAGGTGTCCGGCATCATCGACAAGATCTATGTAGACTACAACTCGGTGGTGAAGGCCGGAGAGGTCATCGCCGAAATGGACCGCGTGACCCTGACCAACGACCTTCAGTCCGCCAAAGCCACCTACGACGGGGCAAAGGCGGAATACGAATACCAGAAAAAACTCTACACCCGCAACGAAAAGCTGTATCAGAAGGAACTGATCAGCGAGCAAGACTATGAACTGGCGCTCTACAACTACCAGAGCGCGGCAAGCAAGTTCGAGCAGAGCCAGGCGGCCTACTCGAAGGCACAGCGCAACCTGTCGTATGCCACCATCACCTCACCCATCAACGGCGTGGTGACCAGACCCAGATGCAGGTAGTCGCCAACGTGGATGAAGCCGACATTGCCGGCATCGATGAAGGGGCACGGGTGACCTTCACCGTCGATGCCTATCCCGACGACGTGTTCGAAGGCCGGGTGAAGCAGGTGCGCCTGGGCAGTGCCAACAGTTCGTCGAGCAGCTCCACCACCAGCAGCTCCACCACGGTGGTGACCTACGAGGTGGTCATCAGTGCCGACAATCCCGACCTGAAGCTGAAGCCGCGCCTCACCGCCAACGTGACCATCTTCACCCAGACCCGTGAGGGAGTGGCCCGCGTCTCCAACAAAGCCCTGCGCTTCACGCCCGAACCGGGCATCATCGGCAAGCGCACCGTGACCGACACCGACGCTCCCCACAAGGTATGGACCCTGGAAGGCAATGCCTTCGTGGCCCATCCGGTACGGACGGGACTGAGCGACGGCCAGCACACCGAAATCCTGGACGGCATCAGCGAGGGGACCCGCATCGTGACGGGCACCATCGTCAGCGGCACGACAGATGCAGCCGCACAAGGTCCGGCACTTGCCGACGGCGAACGCAGCCCCTTCATGCCGAAACGGCCGGGAGAGAAGAGCAAGAAATAACCGCCGGGTACAAAGAGAATCCCTTAAAAAGACATCCATCATGAAACCAGTCATAGAACTACAGAACATCAAACGGAACTTCCAGGTGGGCGAAGAAGTGGTCCATGCACTGCGGGGCATTTCCTTCACCATCAACGAAGGGGAGTTCGTCACCATCATGGGCGCATCCGGTTCCGGCAAGTCCACGCTGCTGAACACACTGGGCTGCCTCGACACCCCCACCAGCGGCGAATACCTGCTCGACGGCGTGTCGGTACGCACCATGAGCAAGCCGCAGCGGGCTGTGCTCCGCAACCGGAAAATCGGCTTCGTGTTCCAGAACTACAACCTGCTGCCCAAGACCACCGCCGTGGAGAACGTGGAGCTGCCGCTGATGTACAATTCGGCGGTCAGTGCCGCCGAACGCCGCCGCCGGGCCATCGCCGCCCTGAAAGCGGTGGGGCTGGGCGACCGCCTGGAGCACAAGTCGAACCAGATGTCAGGCGGACAGATGCAGCGCGTGGCCATCGCCCGCGCGCTGGTGAACAATCCTGCCGTCATCCTGGCCGACGAAGCCACGGGCAACCTGGACACCCGCACCTCGTTCGAGATTCTGGTCCTCTTCCAGCAACTCCATGCCGAAGGGCGCACCATCATTTTCGTGACCCACAATCCCGAACTGTCGCAATACAGCAGCCGCAACATCCGGCTGCGCGACGGCCACGTGATTGAAGACACCACCAATCCGCACATCCTGTCGGCAGCCGAGGCCCTTGCCGCCCTGCCGGTGAGCGATGACGACTGATACTACCTTATAATAACTATTGCCATTATGAACGGAACCAACTTATTCAAGATAGCCCTCCGGGCACTTGCCAACAACAAGATGCGTGCCTTCCTCACCATGCTGGGCATCATCATCGGCGTGGCGTCGGTCATTGCCATGCTCGCCATCGGCCAAGGCTCGAAACGCAGCATCCAGCAGCAGATTTCCGAGATGGGGTCGAACATGATCATGATTCACCCCGGTGCCGAGATGCGGGGCGGCGTACGCCAGGACGCTTCGTCCATGCAGACGCTGAAACTGGAGAACTACGAACAGCTGCGCAACGAGTGCATGTACCTCTCCGCTATCAGTCCCAACGTGTCCTCGTCGGGACAGCTCATCGCCGGCGCCAACAACTATCCCTCGTCGGTCAGCGGGGTGAGCCAAGACTACCTCACCATCCGCCAGCTGTCGGTAGAGAGCGGCGAGATGTTCACCGAAGATGACATCCGCACCGCCGCCAAGGTGTGCGTCATCGGCAAGACGATTGTCGACAACCTCTTCCCCGACGGCTCTGACCCCATTGGGAAAGTCATCCGTTGCAACAAGATTCCCCTGCGCGTGGTCGGGGTGCTGAAATCGAAAGGCTACAACTCCATGGGCATGGACCAGGACGATGTGGTGCTGGCCCCCTACACCACCGTAATGAAACGCTTGCTGGCCCAGACCTACCTGGGCGGCGTCTTCGCCTCGGCCCTGACGGAAGACATGACCGACCAGGCCGTCGATGAGATCACCACCATCCTGCGCCGGGCCCACAAGCTGAAGGATACGGACGACGACGACTTCACCATCCGCACGCAGCAGGAACTCAGCTCTATGATGAACAGCACCACCGACCTGATGACCACCCTGCTGGGCTGCGTGGCCGGCATCTCGCTGGTCGTGGGCGGCATCGGCATCATGAACATCATGTACGTGTCGGTCACCGAGCGCACCCGCGAAATCGGCCTGCGCATGTCGGTAGGGGCCCGCGGTGTCGACATCCTCTCCCAGTTCCTCATCGAGGCCATCCTCATCAGCATCACCGGCGGCCTCATCGGTGTCCTGTTCGGATGCGGTGCGAGCCTGCTCATCCGGAATTTTGCCCACTGGCCCATATTTATCCAGCCGTGGAGCGTGCTCCTTTCATTTATTGTTTGTACCTTTACCGGCGTATTCTTCGGCTGGTATCCTGCCAAAAAGGCAGCAGACCTGGATCCGATAGAAGCGTTGAGATACGAATAACAGACCGGTACATCCCTATGACACTCCATCTGTCCCATACCAACCGCCGTTGGCTGGAAGCCATGGTCCACTTCATCAGCTGGACCATGGTTTTAGCATCCCCCCTGCTGCTGATGCAGCAACCCAACGACGACCAGCACCTGACCCATTATTGGTTTCACATGCTGGTCCCCCTCTCGCTGCTCTGCGTGTTCTACCTGAACTATTGGTACTACATCCCCCGCATCCTCTTCCAAGAGAACCGGCTGTGGCGTTTCCTGGCAGTCAACACCCTGACCATCGTGGCCCTGGCCCTGGCCCTCCGGTACGCCAGCTCGCTCTACTTCGGCGGTTTCCGTCCCCACCCCGGCGATCGGGTTCCTCCTCCGCAGTATGTCTTCTTTTTCCGCGATGTCACCTCGCTGGTCTTTGCCGTGTGCATCAGTGTCGCCATCCGGGTGAGCCGTCGCCTGCAGGAAAGTGAGGCTGCCCGCCGGGAAGCCGTGAAAAGCCGCACAGAAGCGGAATTGAAGAACCTGCGCAACCAACTGAACCCGCACTTCCTGCTCAATACACTCAACAACATCTATGCCCTGATTTCGTTCGATGCCGACAAGGCCCAGCAGGCCGTCCAGGAACTGAGCAAGCTGTTGCGTTACGTGCTCTACGACAACCAGAGCCTGTATGTCCCCCTGTCGAAAGAGGCTGACTTCATCCGCAACTATATCGAACTGATGCGGATCCGCATCCCCGCCCAGGTGTCGCTGGAAGCCCGGTTCGACATCCAGCCCGGCAGTCAGACCCCCATTGCCCCGCTGCTGTTCATCTCCCTCATCGAGAATGCGTTCAAGCACGGCATCTCGCCCACCGAACCCAGCTTCATCCACATCTGTCTGTCGGAAGACGCCACTTCGGTTTGCTGCCGGATTGTCAACAGCAACTACCCGAAAAGCCGTTCCGACAAGAGTGGATCAGGCATCGGCCTCCAGCAAGTGTCGCAACGGCTGGAACTGCTGTATCCGGGTCATTACCGCTGGGAACGGCAGCTGACCGACGACGGCAAGACTTACGTGTCGTCGATTACCCTGTTCCAGCCCTCTTCCATTTCGTCTAACCCTCTTTCCTGACACCATGAATATCCGTTGTGCCCTTGTCGACGACGAACCCCTCGCCCTCAGCCTCCTTGAAAGCTATGTCCGCAAGACTCCCTCGCTAGAGCTGTGCGGCAGTTATCCCAGTGCCGTCCAGGCCCTGCACGGCCTTCCGGAACACCCGGTGGACCTGCTGTTCCTGGACATCCAAATGCCCGAACTGAGCGGGCTGGAATATTCGCGGATGGTACCCGAAAGCACCCGCATCGTGTTCACTACCGCCTTCAGCCAATATGCGCTCGACGGCTACCGGGTCCATGCCCTCGACTACCTGCTCAAGCCCATCAGCTATGCAGACTTCCTGGAAGCTGTGAACCGTGCCCGGCAGTGGTTCGACCTGCAGCAACGGGCCGAGCAACCGCCTGCCATTTCCCTACCGTCCAACCCGGGAACAGCCGATAGTGACTTTATTTATGTAAAAAGTGACTACAAACTGGTACAGATTCCTTTGGACAAAATTCGCTACATCGAAGGCTTGAAAGACTACGTGAAGATTCACCTGGAAGACGAGTCCCGACCCGTCCTCTCCTTGGTCAGTCTGAGAGCCTTGGAAGAAAGGCTGCCCGCTTCCCGTTTCCTACGGGTACACCGCTCGTTCATCGTACAGAAAAGCAAAATTTCGGTCATCGACAAAGGAAGGATTGTCTTCGGAAAAGAATACATTCCCGTCTCGGACAGTTACAAGCAGGAACTCCAAAATTATGTCAACGAACATATTATTTAATATATTTCTCGCCAAACGGCACTTTTTTAAAGAAAAATCGATTTTTTTTGCCTTTACGTTTGGTCATCTGAAGAATATCGCCTATATTTGCGTTGTACATAATAGAAACGAAGTTGTGAAACTTCCAAAATGAATAGTTTAGTTAAGTCTAGTTTAGTTTTTGTGTTGTGAAAAGGGAGTGCCAGCGGGTTCTCCCTTTTCTTTTTCCTCGCAGAACTGACCAAGACTTGGAATCCGACAATATCCGGAGTAACATTTGTGTGAAAAATAGCTGATTAGAAAACGATGTCAGACAGACCAGGGGAATACCTTCCTTTGGTCTGTCCGTTGGTCAGCTCACAAAAAACTTCCTTCAATGACTGTAGGAACACCACCACTTACCTGTGATTCTTATATATATATATGTATATTCCAACAAAACGCTGGCATTATCTATCCTGATTGTCTGGATACACTGATTGGCCCATACCTTCAATATTTTTATAGGTTTAATCATACTTATCCGAGTAACTCCCGCAAGGCGGCATCCAACCTCTGAGTCACTTCCTCCATCCCGATTTCCTGCCCGGTCTCGCGCTGCAGCGAAGTGACACCCTTGTCAATGAAGCCGCAGGGATGGATATAGCGGAAATAGTTCAAGTCGGTGTTCACATTAAGTGCCAGTCCGTGCATAGTCACGAAATGACTGCTCCTCACCCCAATGGCACAGATTTTCCGTTCCCGAGGCGTTCCGATGTCCAGCCACACTCCTGTCGCTCCCTCCACACGCCCGGCTGCCACCCCATAGGATGCACAGACACGGATAACGGCCTCTTCCAGCCGATGGATGTATTCCTTCAGTCCCAGATGAGCCTCCTCCAGATTCAGAATGGGATAACAGACCAACTGTCCCGGCCCGTGATACGTGATGTCCCCACCGCGGTCGATGTGGAACAGTTCGGCATGTATGCGCCGCAACTGCTCCTCTCCCATCAGCAGGTTACCCGTTTTGCCGTGACGGCCCAATGTATATACGTGAGGATGTTCACAGAACACCAGTCGATTTTCATAAGGAGTCCCCGCTTGCTTGGCGGCCACCAGCTGGTCGAACAGGAAAGTCTGTCGCTCCCATGCCTCTTTGTAGGGTACCTGCCCCCACTGCTCAATCTTCAAATCCATAGTATTGCTATTTTGTTTGTCTTTTGCAAAGTTACAATAAAAAACGGATTTTATATCATGAACCAACTGGTATGTGTACTGCATAGGTTGATTCTGATGTTGCGTTACATGTAACACAACGCAATTTTCCCTGGTTGGAGCCACGCATTTCCATGAAAGATTCCCGAAACATCTCCTCTTCCGACAGGCTACGAAGCAACGTTAGAACAGGCTGCGAAGCAACGTTAGAACAGGCTGCGAAGCGACATTAGAACAGGCTGCGAAGGAGTCGCTTTTGCCCATCATTCAGCAACTGACTGATTGAGCGGTGCAGAACATGAAATCCATTATGAAACACCGGAAGAAGTATGTGACGGGAGTCTAGAAGATAACATAGTACCGATGAAGACGGGATGCTTCCTGACAACACTCGACGGATTGCCCGTCCCGATTATCCGTCTGTCGGATACGTGGAGAATGTCCAAAAATATCCTGGGATTACCCGGTTCTTCCCTTGACTTCATCGGGCTTCATAAGTTCCTTTTTACTAAGCCCTTTAACTCCATTTCTCTCTTTTTATTCGATTATTCCAGAGATTTGTCGTATCTTTGTCCAACTAACCATTAACAAGAGGAACAAGAATATGAAAAAACTGAAAGTCTGGGCACTTGCCGTACTCGGTGCCCTTATTACTCCCGTCCATGCCGATGAAGGCATGTGGCTCCTGCAAATGATGCAGGAAAAGAACCTGACCGACCGCATGAAGGCACAAGGCCTGCAGATGGAGGTACTCGACATCTACAACCCCAATGCCGTCTCGCTGAAAGATGCCGTGGGTATCTTCGGAGGCGGATGTACCGGTGAAATCATCTCGCCGGACGGACTGATTCTGACCAACCACCACTGCGGCTACGGAGCCATCCAGCAGCACAGTTCGGTGGAACACGACTACCTGACCGACGGCTTCTGGGCCAAGAGCCGGGCCGAGGAACTGCCGACTCCGGGACTGAAGTTCCGCTTTGTGGAGCGCATCGAAGACATCACTGAACAGGTGAATGCCGACATTCGGGCCAAGAAGGTCAGCGAAGCCGAGTCGTTCGGCCGCACCTACCTCGACAAGCTGGCGGAAAACGCCCTGAAGAAAAGTGACCTGAAAGGACAGCCGGGCATCAGCACGATGGCGCTTCCTTTCTACGAAGGCAACAAGTTCTACCTGTTCTACATCAAGACCTACAATGACGTGCGCATGGTGGCAGCTCCCCCCTCGTCCATCGGCAAGTTCGGCGGAGAAACCGACAACTGGATGTGGCCCCGCCACACCTGCGACTTCTCAATGTTCCGCATCTACGCCGATGCACAGGGCAACCCGGCCGACTACAGTGCCGACAACGTGCCGCTGAAGGTGAAAAAGCACCTTGCCATCAGTCTGCAGGGACTGAAGGAAGGCGACTATGCCATGATTATGGGCTTCCCCGGCAGCACCAGCCGCTACCTGACAGCCAGCGAAGTGGAGCTGCGCATGAAGGGCACGAACGTTCCCCGCATCGCAGTCCGTGAAGCCCGCCAGGCCGTACTGAAGACCGAGATGGCCGCCAGCGACCGCATCCGCATCATGTATGCCAGCAAGTATGCCGGTTCGAGCAACTACTGGAAGAACTCCATCGGCATGAACAAGGCTATCGTAGACAACCATGTGCTGGAAACCAAGAAGGAGCAGGAAGCCCGCTTTGCCGAGTTCGCCCGCCAGCAGAACAATTCCGACTACGCCGAAGTGGTGAGCCGGATTGACGCTTATGTGGCTAAAGTGCTGCCGGTGTACACAGAAGGCACCTACTTCAACGAAGTGTTCAACGGTATCGAGTTCGGTGCCGACCAGGAAGGCTTCACCCAGTTGAAGAACGCCCTGCAGAAGAACAAGCAGAAGGACATCCAGACCGCCATCGAACGGCTGAAGCGGAACTTCGCCCGGGTACACAACAAAGACTACGACCACGAAGTGGACCGCAAGGTAGCCAAGGTGCTGCTGCCGCTCTACGCCCAGTCGGTCAGTGCCGACGCACTTCCCGCTTTCTACGAAACCATCCGCACCCGCTTCGGCGGCGACTATACCGCCTATGTGGATGCCTTGTATGACACCTCCATCTTCGCTTCGCAGCAGAACTTCGATGCCTTCCTGGCTCATCCTACCGCCGAGGCCATCGACGCAGACCTGGCAGTGGCCTACTCTACGGCCAAGGCAGACATGAGAAGCCACTTCATCGGGCAGATGAAGAGCGAGAACGATGCCATCCGCCTGCTCCACAAGACCTACGTGCGCGGCCTCTGCGAAATGTATGCCCCTGAACCGAAGGCACCCGACGCCAACTTTACTATCCGTCTGACCTATGGCAACGTGAAGTCGTATGACCCGAAGGACGGTGTCCACTACAAGTACTACACGACGCTGAAAGGCGTGATGGAGAAGGAAGATCCCAACAACCCGGAATTCGTGGTGCCCGCCCGCCTGAAGGAGCTGTATGCCTCGAAGGATTTCGGCCGTTATGCCTTGCCTAACGGAGAGATGCCCACCTGCTTCCTGACGACCAACGACATCACCGGCGGCAACTCGGGTTCGCCGGTCATGAACGGCAACGGCGAACTGATTGGTGCTGCTTTCGACGGTAACTGGGAATCGCTGAGCGGCGACATCAACTTCGACAATGACCTGCAGCGCTGCATTGCCGTAGACATCCGCTACATTCTTTTCATCGTGGACAAGCTGGGCGGCTGCCAGAACCTGATTGACGAAATGACTCTCCGCTGATTCACGCTCCACATACGTAACGCACAACGACCATGCCCATCGTAGAAATCACCTCCCTCCGACAGCCGGGAATCGAGTTGTTCAGTACCCTGACCGAGGCGCAGCTGCGCCAGTCTGTAGAACCGGGACGCGGCATTTTCATTGCCGAAAGTCCCAAAGTCATCCGTGTGGCCCTGCAGGCAGGCTATGAGCCGGTAGCCCTGCTCTGCGAGGAGCGGCACATTGCCGGGGATGCCGCCGACATCGTGGCCCGATGCCAGGACTTGCCTGTGTACACAGGACCGCGCGAACTGCTGGCTTCCCTGACAGGGTACACGCTGACACGAGGTGTGCTCTGCGCCATGCGCCGGCCTGCCCAGTGGCCTACCGTAGCGGACATCTGCCGTAGGGCCCGGCGCATCGTGGTCATTGACAGTGTAGTAGACACCACGAATATCGGAGCCATCTTCCGTTCTGCTGCCGCCTTGGGCATCGACGGCGTACTGCTTACCCGCACCTCGTGCGACCCGCTCAACCGGCGGGCCGTACGGGTGTCGATGGGCAGTGTGTTCCTAGTGCCTTGGACCTGGCTGGACGAACCGCTTCCCACACTTCATGCCTATGGGTTCCGCACGGCTGCCATGGCCCTGACAGACGATTCCGTCCCCCTGGACCATCCGGTGCTGAAAGCGGCCGAACGGCTGGCCATCGTGATGGGGACCGAAGGGGACGGACTTTCACCGTCCACCATTGCCGCAGCCGACTATGTGGTACGCATCCCCATGTTCCACGAGGTAGACTCCCTGAACGTGGCAGCGGCAGCGGCCGTAGCATTCTGGGAGCTGAGGGTCCAGCGGTAATCGGGCCCCCAATGCTTTCTTTCTTCGTTCGGGTATAGGATTTCAGGAATAAAAATCGTAACTTCGCGCCGATTTTACCCAAACGAGTATTATGTACATTTTCCGATCCATTCACGAAATCATCAATACGGTAAACGCATCCCGCAGTCTGCTGGCCGAACTGTTCGAACAGCGGAAGGCAGATGGAGTCCGCTATTCCGATGCACTGGCACTGCTGAAAGACGACGAAAACCGGTTACGTCTGCTCATTGAGAAAGAAGTAGTCCGCCAGAGCGGCAACCGGGTGGAGATGGACGCACGGTTCCTCGACTTCTTCGAGCTACTACTCGAAGCCAACGAAGAAATCAGTACAGCGACCATTGAAGAAAACATCGGCTACCTGCATGAACTGATGGACTACTACCTGAAGGAACAGATTGCCGCCCGCAAGCAAAGCTACGTGCGCAATATCAAAATCACCTTCCAGAAAATGGCCCGCACCATCCTGCGAAACATCATCCACCTGCAGAGCAACATCGAAGGAGCCTTCAAGCACGAGCCTACCTACCGCATCAAGATTGCAAAACTGGAGAACCTCGACAAGAAACGCCTCAACATACAGCGGCTCATCGACGAGACCGAACATTTCATTCTCCACGAGGAGCGCGAATTCTTCCGGCAGGCCGCCGACGAAGAACTGACGCGCATCCTGCTGGAGTTGCGCCAGGAGCTGCAACTGTCTGCCCACAGTCTTATCCGTGCCCAACAGGACATCATCAACTACCTGAACCAAATCAAGCACCAGGTCATCCTGGTGGAGAAAATCCGAAAAGTGAAATACCTGCAGGACCAGTTCGAGCTGCGCACCCGCAGCAACCTGGCCGAAGTGGTAGAACGGGAGCACGCCCTGCTGATGGAAGGTACCGCACCTGCTTCATTTAAGCTCTCCGTGAACTTCCTGCAGTCGGACGAGGCTCGGCCGGTCATTCTGAAGGTACTGCGCAACCTGCAGTTCCGGGAGACGGTGCGCAACAACGAAGCCGGAGCCTTCAGCGAGGAGGACCTGAAGCATTCCGCCATGGTGCACGAAAGCATCGACCTCGAAGAAACGCTGGGCAATTACCTGCAACAACAAGCGCAGACGCGGTGGAACCAGCCCGACGCTCCGATAGAAGACCTGTTCAGTTACCTGATGCACTGTCCTCTTCCCCGCGAAACCTCCGAATCAGAACGCACCACCCTGTTCTGCCAACTCGTTTCCCTGTTCGAATCCCAACTGCAGGTGACCGACCGCTTCCTGCGCTACAAGCAATTCGAATACGCCGTCGTCCTGCCCGAAGAATGAACTTAAACTGAACCATTATGAATTTGACAATAGAAATCCCCGATACCACCGGTGTCCTCTTTGACTACCTGCAAAAAGGACTGTTCATCAGTTCCAACAGCACCAGCGAAGACGTGCGACAGCTCTATGACACCATCGAAGACCACCAGGAAGCCCTTGAACTGTATTTCAGCCAGATTGGCTATACCCTCGAAAAAGGGAATGAATATTACTATTTTTCACGCCAGGAACCCCGTGCCACGCTCGAACAGAAAATCCTCAGGGCCTACTATTGGATTGATGTACTCGACCTGTTCAAGACATACGACGAGACCTTCGGACCGGGCTACCGCTTCCAGCCCGAACAGATTCTGGTGGAAGCCAATATCAATGTCCTGCTCCAGAACAAGCTCGACGGGCTACGCAAGCATTTCTCTGACAAAGATATCCGCAAGGAAGTACTGGACAACGTCATCCGCCAGTTAGTGAAGGACTCCTTCCTCGAACTGGAGAACGAACGTACGAACACCTACAAAGTGATGAGTGCCTGGCACTACCTGGAACGACTCATCGAAAGCATTAACCTTTACGAAGAAACGGAGGAACCTCATGAGAAAACTGAATAGAATTGTCTTCATCAACAGTGCCAACATCCCCTATGCCGATGACATTTACCTGGACGGCAATGTACACTTCATCGGCACGCAGGGCGTGGGCAAGAGTACCGTACTCCGTGCGATTCTGTTTTTCTACAATGCAGATACCCAGAAATTGGGTATTCCCGTGGAGAAGCAGAGCTATACGGAGTATTATTTCCCTTATGCCAACTCGTACATCGTCTACGAAGTAACCACCGAACGGGGAGCCTTCTGCATCCTCAGCTTCAAGCAGATGAACCGCGTCAGCTACCGTTTCATCGACGCTCCCTACTGCAAGGATTTCTTTGTGGACGCAAATACCCGTACCGCCTACACGGGTGCAGACCGGATACGCGCCATACTGGACGAACAAGGCATTGACTACTCGCGCATCATCAGTACGTTCGACGAGTACAGGAACATTCTCTACGGTAATGGAGTAGCCCCCGAGCTGCAGCGGTTCTCGCTGATGGAGAGCAAACAGTACCAAAACATTCCACGTACCATCCAGAACGTACTGCTCAATTCCAAACTCGATGCCGAGTTCATCAAGAAGACCATCATCTCGTCCCTCAACGAGGACGAAACGGGCATCGATCTGAACAGCTACAAAGAGCACCTGAAAAACTTCGAGACCCGCCTGCACGACATCGAGGAATTCCAGAAACGCGAGACCCAGAAACAGGCAAAAGAAATCACCTCCCTCTCCGCACAGGTGAGCCGCCAACAGGCCGCACTGGTGCAAGGATGCCGCGAACTGGCTGCAGCCTACGGAAAGGCAGAAGCCCTGCAGCCACTATGGAAGGCCCGGAAGAAAGAAACGGAAACGGCCCGTACCACCCTGCTGACCCGGCGACAAGAATTACAGGAGCAGTCGCGGCAACGCACTGACCGCATGCAGGAAGAAATGGCCGTACTCAACAACGAATTACAAAAAGCCCTCCAGAAGGAAAACGAATATGCCCGGCAGCAACTGGACCAACTCATCGAACGTTCAGCCCGTAAAGAGGAATGGAAGAACCGCCGGCAGGGACTGATTGACGAACAACGCATTCTGACCACACAATTCACAGAAATCTCGGCCAAGTACAAGTCGCTGATCCAAACGCTCGACGAACAGGCCGTAAAGCTGCACGCGACAAAGGTAAAACGGCTGGAAGAACTGCATACCGCCTATAACGAACAGGTGGAAAAGGCCCGCCACCAGTACGAGGCAGCCACGGAGTCCCTCTACCAGGAGTTCGAGCAGCGGTCGCAGCTGCTGCATCCCCAACGCAGCGAGCAGCAGGCGGCCATCACCGCCATCGACTACCGGATGCAGCTCTGTCGCAAGGAAATGTATTTCGAGACAGAGCAGGAAGAAGTGAAGCATCGCATCCAGTGTTACACAGGGGTACACCAAAGCAAGCGTCACTGCATCGCACAGGCAGAACTGGCCATCAAGGAGCTGCAACTGAAATGGGAAGAGGAGCTGCAACAAGGTACGAAAGAAGCGGACGAGAACCTGGCCCGACTGGCACAGGAACTGGAGCAGTTGCGGCCGCGTGTGGAAGAACTGGAGATTTTCCTGCAAAACAGCAAACGCACCTTACAGGGGTGGCTGAAACAGCACAAGAAGGGCTGGGAAGACACCATCGGCCGCCTGTGCGACGAAAGCATCCTCTGGCAGACAGACCTTCACCCGAAACTGGCAGAGGACAAGGGAAACTCGTTCTACGGCATCGACCTGTGCCTGGACAGCGTCCATCGTCCCATCAAGTCCATCAACGACTACCAACGGGAGAAGGAAGAAAGTGCCGCACGGCTGGGAACGGTCAGCACGGAAATCCTGCGCCAGCAGACAGAGAAAGACGCTTTACAGAACCGCCTGCGTACCAAGTTCCAACCCCGCATCAAGGAGCAGAAGGACATCATCAATCTGTTGCAATACGAACTGGAGAAACTGGAGGCACAGTACCAGAAAGACATGCTCGACCTGGAAGACTGGAAGAAGAAGGCCGAAGCGGAACGAAGCCGACGACTGGGCGAACTGGATGCGGAAAAGGCACAGTTACAGGAAGCGCTGCAACAGACCGATGCCCAACTGGCGCATCTGAACGAGGAGAAGGCGGAGCGGCTGTCCACCCTGAAGCACGAATGGACGGAGCTCCAGCGGAAGATGAGCGAGGAGCAGCAGGCACAGACAGAGACCGTCCGTAGCGAAGAACGCGAAGAAAAACGCCGCATTGCATCGGTAAAAAGCGAATACGAAGCGGCGATGCAGAAAGAACTGCATACACAGGGGGCCGATACCGGCCGTCTGCAGGACATCGCCGACCAACTTCGGGACATCGACCGCGAACTGCAGTTCATCAAGGACCATGCTACCCTCCTCATTGAATACCAGAAGGACAAGCGCGACCTCATCGACCACATCCCCGAATGGAGGCAGGCCTTGAATGAACAAAAACGGCAGCTGGCCCAGGAGAAAGAAACACTACGCAAGGACATGGCGGTCCTGCAGGAACAGACCGACATTCATGCCAAAGCACTGGCCGAGGCGGACGAACAGGTCCGCCAGCTACAGCAGAACCTGGATGCCTACGGCAAGATTGCAGCCTACGACTGGTACCGTCCCCACCAGGACTTGTTCCGTCCGGAAAACCGTCCGACGGAAATGGTGACACAACGTTCGTGTATCGAGCTGATAGAAGACCTGGGGCGAACGGAAAACCATTATCTGCAACTGCAGAGCCGGCTGCGCAAGGAAGTGAACCTCTTTACCGGACATTTCGGAGAAGACAATACCTTCAAGTTTACCACCAAATTCAACGAGGATTGGGAGTATGTACGCTTTGCGGATGAACTGCATGATTTTGTCGAAGAAAACCGCATCAACGAATACATCCGCCGCATCAACGATGAGCATTCGGATATATTCAAGCGTATCAGCATGGATACATCCTTGCTCACGGCATCGGAAACAGACATCAACGAACTGATCCGTCAGGTCAACCGTGGCTTCGAAACCTGCAACTTCGTAGGGGTGATTCAACGCATTGAAATGAAAGTAGAGGAGAGCAGCAACCGAGTGGTGAACAGCCTGCGTGCTATCCGCAAATACTACAACGAACATGCCTACGACCTCACTCCGGGCACGACGCTTTTCTCCACCGAAAACGAACAATTAGTGAAACAGGAGGCCATTGCCCTGCTGCGTGACTTCATCCGTGAAATCCATGCCTACCGCTACGACAGCATCCGATTGTACGACTCGTTTGAACTGCGCTTCCGCATCATCGAGAATGACAATGACACTGGCTTCGTAGAGAAACTCTCGAACGTGGGTTCGGAAGGAACGGATATCCTGGTGAAAGCCATGATCAACATCATGCTCATCAGTGTGTTCAAGGAAGGAGCATCGCGCAAGTTCAAGGACTTCCAGCTGCACTGCATGATGGATGAAATCGGCAAGCTGCACCCGAACAATGTCAACGGTATCCTGAAGTTTGCCAACGACCGCAACATCATTCTAATCAACGGGTCTCCCACAGAACTGAACCGTGATGCCTACAAGCATGTGTACCTGCTTACCAAGGGGGCACACAGCAAAACCCGCATCGCCCGGTTAGTGTCGGAGCTTGAACAGCAGCCATAATCCCCCATAAAAACACATTGTCCTTCCGGGTCGCCCTCACACCGGGTGTGGCGGGACTCAGAAGGACAATGTATGCATAAGTATAAGCCTATGGCATTACCAGTGCCTTACGCTTCCTCAGGCTTCATGTTGGTGTACACAGTCTGTACATCATCAAATTCTTCGAGGCGTTCCACCATCTTGTCAATGCTTTCGCGCTGTTCGGGAGTCACATCCTTCAAATCATTGGGGATGTAGGTGAAATCACCGCCGACATCTTCAAAACCGCATTCCTCGAGGTGCTTCTGGATGGCAGCATAGCTTTTCGGGTCACCATAAATCGTGATAGTGCCTTCTTCCGGATCTTCATCAAACTCGTCTTCCACATTGTAGTCAATGAGGTCGAGAATCAGTTCTTCCATGTCGGTCCCTTCCTTCTTCTTGAAGGTGAAGACGCACTTGTGGTCGAACAGGAAAGCCAGCGAACCGGTCGTGCCGAGATTACCTCCGAACTTGTTGAATACGGAACGTACATCAGCTACGGTACGAGTTGTGTTGTCAGTCAACGTATCCACGAAGATGGCCACACCGTGAGGGCCGTAACCTTCGTACGTCATTCCCTTGTAGTCGCTCTGGTCCTTCCCCATCGCATTCTTGATGGCGCGGTCGATATTGTCCTTCGGCATGTTTTCACGCTTACAGGTAGCAATGACCGAACGCAGGGTAGGATTGTTTTCGGGTTCAGGACCACCCGCCTTGACGGCGATTGCAATTTGTTTACCCAGACGGGTGAAGGTCTTAGCCATGTGTCCCCATCTCTTCAGTTTTGTAGCTTTTCTATATTCAAACGCTCTTCCCATTGGATGAAATATTTTAGTTTTTTATTGATAGTATCTTGGTTGGATTATCTCAGTTTCGCCCCTACCTTGTTCTGCAAGTTAGCAATGAGTTTCTGCATCACCTTGTCAATCTGCTTGTCGTTCAGCGTAGCGTTTTCGTCCTGCAGCAGAAAGCTGACAGCGTAACTTTTCTTTCCAGGTTCCAGGTTCTTTCCCTCGTACACATCAAAAAGTTCCACACTCTTCAGGAGCTTGCGGTCGGTCTCGTAGGCCACCTTTTCGATGTCGGCAAACTGGACAGCCTTGTCAATGAGCAGGGCAAGGTCACGCTTCACGGCCGGGAACTTGGAAAGTTCCTTGTAGGTCACCGTCACGTTCTTCACCGCTTTCATCAGCTCCTTCCAGTTCAAGTCAGCATAGAAGACTTGGCCGGCAATGTCGAACGACTTGAGGAGTTTCTTGTGGAGCACGCCGAACGTAGCCAGCAACTTGCCGCCACGGGTGTGGACCGAAATGGCAACGGAATAAATGTCGTCCGTAAGGTTGCCGAATACCAGTGTCCCGAAGTTCACTCCCAACCGACGGAAGATGTTGAGCACATAAGCCTTCAGCTCGTAAACAGAGGTATTCTCATCGGGATGTGCCCATGAATTGCCGACACGCTTCCCGCTCAGCCACAGGCCCAGATGAAGCTCCTCGGAATAGGCAGCGAGTACTTTCTCCGGATTCCGCCGTTCCGCATGAAAATGATAGCAGTTGCCGAATTCGAAGAAGCGCAGGTCAGCGTTCTGACGGTTGGCATTGTGCTGGATGCTTTCCAGTCCGCCAAACAGTAGCGTAGCACGCATCACGTTCAAGTCGTTACTCAAAGGATTCATCACACGCACCAGATTCTCGGGCTTGAACGTTTCCAGTCCATCGTAGTAGGAAGCCGCCGTCAACGAGTTGTTCAGTATCTCGTTGAAACCACACCCTACCAACTGTTCGGCCACCAAGTTCTGCAGTTTGACCGACTTGTCCGTCTCGCCTTTCACACTCAGGCTGGACTTGAGGGAAGTAGGAATCTCCACATTGTTATATCCGTAAATACGGAGAATATCTTCCACGACATCACACGGACGCTGCACATCCACCCGATACGGAGGAACGAGCAATGACAATCCGTCGGCTGTTTCGGCTACGATTTTCATTTCGAGCGAAGCCACGATGTTCTTCACCGTTTCTGCGGGAATTTCCTTACCGATCAAGGCATTGACATACGCATAGTCCAGCTGAACGGGGAAATCGGCCACGGGAGCCGGGTAGCAGTCCTTGATGTCAGAAGCGATTTCACCGCCTGCCAGTTCCTTCACCAGCAATGCAGCAGCCTTCAAGGCATACAGGGTAACGTTAGGATCGATGCCGCGTTCGAAACGGAAAGAGGCATCCGTGCTCAGGCCATGACGGCGAGCCGTCTTCCGCACCCAAGTAGGATGAAAATAGGCACTTTCGAGGAACACATCCTTCGTAGTTTCTGTCGTACCCGAATCCATTCCACCGAAGACACCGGCAATACACATCGGTTCTTCGGCATTGCAAATCATCAGGTCGCGTTCGCTGAGAGTACGCTCCACTTCGTCCAGCGTAACGAACTTGGTACCTTCCGGACAGGTCTTCACCACAATCTTTCCGCCCTTGATCTTGTCGGCATCGAAGCAGTGCATGGGCTGCCCGTATGCATGAAGGATATAGTTGGTAATGTCCACGATATTGTTGATAGGACGCACACCGATCAGACGCAGCTTGTTCTGCAGCCATTCGGGGCTCTCCTTGACAGTGACATTCTTGATGGCAATCCCTGCATATCGCGGGCAGGCTTCGGTATTCTCCACCTCAATCCGGATGTCGAGGTCGTGATTGTCCACCTGGAACGCCTCTACAGAAGGACGGGCCAGACAGGCTTGACGACCGTTCTGTACAAGCCATGCATACAGGTCGCGTGCCACTCCATAATGAGAACAAGCGTCAGCACGGTTAGGGGTAATATCCACTTCGAGCACGTATTCGCTCTGAATGTTGTAATAGTCCTTGGCCAGCGTACCGGGCACCACATCGGCCGGCAGTACGATAATCCCGTCGTGGCTGGTACCGATTCCGATTTCATCTTCGGCACAAATCATGCCGTTGGACTCGATACCACGGAGTTTGGATTTCTTGATCGTAAAGCACTGGTCGCCGTCATAGAGTTTGGTGCCGAGAGTAGCGACGATAACCTTCTGTCCGGCAGCGACATTAGCCGCTCCGCAGACAATCTGTACCGGATCGCCCTGTCCGAGGTTGACCGTCGTCACGTGCATATGGTCGGAATTGGGATGGGGTTCACAAGTCAGCACTTCGCCCACCACAAGTCCTTCCAGTCCGCCTTTGACAGACTGCACTTCTTCCACCCCTCCCGTTTCCAGGCCAATGGAGGTAAGGGCGGCGGCTACTTCATCGGGCGTCAAGTCGAAATTGACGTATTCTTTCAGCCAGTTATAAGAAATATTCATAATAAAGTGATGTTTTTATTTCTATCTGTTTTTTTGTTGTGCAAAGATAGTACAAATATTCGGTTTACAAGAAAGGCCCTGTCTTTTTTTCGCAAATCAGAAGGGTACATCCCCCATGGGAGGTCCGATGGGCATGTCCGGCAACGGCGGAAAATCTTCTGGAGACGGCGGAGGAGGCATTCCGGGACCGGCACCATTTCCCTCACTGCGATTGATCTTCGACTTGAGTAACGGCGCTCCCCCACCCTGCTCACCGGGCAGCGGAACAATCATCTCGTCATCCGGATTCTGGAAGCGGGCATACTCGCTACGGAAACGGAGCAACACATCCCCTACAGCACCATTTCGGTGCTTGGCGATGATGATTTCCGCCATTCCGTGAAGGTCGTTGCCCTTTTCGTCTGCATAAATCTTGTAATACTCGGGGCGATGGATAAAACACACCATATCGGCATCCTGCTCAATGGCACCAGATTCGCGCAAGTCGCTCAGCTGGGGACGCTTGCCGTCAATACCTTCACGATTCTCTACGCCACGGTTCAGCTGGCTCAACGCGATAATGGGAATATCCAGTTCCTTGGCCAGTCCCTTCAGTGACCGGGAGATGGTGGACACTTCTTCCTGACGGCTGCCAAAAGACATTCCGCTGGCATTCATCAGCTGTAAATAGTCGATGATGATGACCTTCACCCCATGCTCACGTACAAGACGGCGAGCCTTGGTACGGAGTTCGAACACCGACAGAGAAGGGGTATCGTCAACATACAGCGGAGCGTCGTAGAGTTCCTTGATCTTGTAGTCGAGCTGCCCCCACTCGTAGGGAGCCAGCTGTCCGCTCTTGATTTTCTCGCCAGGTATCTCACACACATTGACAATCAAGCGGTTGACCAGCTGCACATTGCTCATTTCCAACGAGAAGAGTGCCACCGGCACCTTGTTGTTAACGGACATGTTCTTGGCCATGGACAACACGAAGGCCGTCTTACCCATCGCCGGACGGGCAGCAATGATAATCAAGTCAGAGTTCTGCCAGCCGGAGGTCATCTTGTCGAGCTGGTGGAATCCGCTCTCCAGTCCGCTCAATCCGTCGGTTCGGGCTGCCGCCTTGATGATTTTCTCGTAGGCCTCCTGAATCACGGGGTTGATCTGGGTATAGTCCTTCTTCATGTTCTGCTGCGAAATCTCGAAGAGCTTTCCTTCGGCTTCCTGCATCAGGTCGTCCACATCCTGGGTCTCGTCGAAGGCCTTGGTCTGGATATGGCTGGTGAAGGTAATCAGTTCGCGGGCCAGGAACTTCTGGGCAATGATGCGGGCATGGTATTCGATATGAGCGGACGAGGCGACTTTACCGCTCAACTGTGTGATGTAGAACGCACCTCCCACCTCCTCCAGATCGCCGCGTGAACGAATCTGTTCGGTGACAGTGAGGATGTCAATCGGCTTTTGCTGGATGGCCAGATCGGTAATCGCCGCATAAATCAGCTGATGCTTGCGTTCGTAAAAGGATTCCGGACGCAGAATCTCACTGACCAAGGAATAGGCATCCTTCTCAATCATGAGGGCACCCAGCACAGCCTCTTCCAACTGGGGGGCTTGGGGCTGGAGGTGACCGTACTCGTCTGTTTTCGCTACATTCTGCATCTTCGGGACACGTGTTGTTCTTCTTGTTTCTGCCATAACTGTCTTTGTTTCATCCAGGGAAAGACACAAGGGTCTTGCGGATGAATGATAATCTGAATGAGTGATACGTTGGAAATACTGACCAAAGGGTTCAAGACTGCCGTTGCAACAGGTAGGCTCCCCAAATGCGGGCCGCCGACTCGACCATCCGGACACAAGGACGCTTGGCGTAATACTGGGGAGTACGCGCTTCGGGAGTGGAAACGACCGGATCCTGCCTGTTCAATCCGAGCAAGTCGGCACACCGCAAGGCTCCATTCTCATCCTGGAAGCGTCTGGCCAACTGCTGCACGAGCGCATAGTTGGCCGCCTTTCCCTCGCGGTCGGCACCTTCGACAGCTCCCGTCTGCAAGCCGGCCAACAGGAACATGCCGCAAGCGGCACCGCAGGTTTCGCGCATCCGGCCAATGCCGCCCCCGAACGAGGCCGACATCCGCAGGGCCTGCTCGCGGGTAAAGCCATACAGGTCGGCATAGGCTGCCACGACCGACTGGGAACAATTATAGCCTTCCTTGAACAAGGAAACGGCTTGGGCAACACGCTGTTCTATTTCTTCTGGAGACAATGTCATCATATCAATAGGGAGTAAATGGTTAAGACTATTCATTGGGCCGCTACATTGTGAAGAGGGCAACCGGCGGCTGCGGATTGTAGGTTGTCGGCCGTAATGGCCACCAGTCGGGCAATGGCTTCTTCAGTAGCCCAGGCAATATGGGGCGTAATGAAGCAGTTCTCCAAGCCCACTAAGGGATGTGCGGCAGCTGGCGGTTCCGCAGTCAAGACATCCAGTCCGGCTGCCAGCAGACGACCCGAACGGAGGGCCTCGGCCAGGGCCTCATCGTCCACCAGTCCGCCACGGGCGGTATTGATGAATATGGCTCCCGGCTTCATGGTGGCCAGCAGTGCACGGTTCACCATCCGGGTATTCTCCCGGGTGAGCGGGCAATGGAGGCTGACCACATCGCTTCCGGAAAAGACTTCTTCGAGGGTGGCCTTGGTGACCCCCTGGGGCAACTGCTCCTGCGCCTTGCTGGTAAAGACATTCACCTTCATGCCGAAGCCCAGGGCGATACGGGCAGTGGCCTGCCCGGTATTCCCGAAACCGACCAGTCCGATGGTCTTGCCCCATAACTCAATCAAGCGGGTATTCCGGTAGCTGAAGTCGGGCTGTCCGTTCCATGCTCCGCGGCGCACTTCATCGGCATAATGTCCCACCCGCTGAGTGATGTTCAGCAAATGGGCGAATACCATCTGGGCCACCGACTCTGTACTGTAGGCCGGTACGTTGGCCACTACTATGCCACGCGCCCGGGCAGCTTCGATATCAATGATATTATAACCAGTAGCCAGCACGCCGACGAAACGGAGCCGAGGCAAGGCAGCCATCGTGGAAGCGTCTATCACCACTTTGTTCGTAAACACATATTCGGCATCCGCCGCCCGCTCCAGTATCTGGTCGGGCTGCGTACGGTCGTATATCTTCACCTGTCCGTAGGGGCACAGAATCTGCTCCAGCAGGTCCCGTCGTTCCAGGCACAGGGTATAGGCATCTAAAACTACTATCATTTTTCTTGTTTTCTTATTTTATTGAGTTACTGATTTACACGAGTCTTTCATTTCCCTTCGAACCGCTTGCCCCACAACTGCACCATTCGTTCCTTCATCTTCGCCTCGGCAGGATTCAGCTGCGCGTGCCAAAGTCGCTGGTGCTGCACCTCGTCGGGAAGGAACTGCTGCTCCACGAAATTGCCTGCATAGGCATGGGCATATTTATAGTCCTTTCCGTATCCCAGCTGCTTCATGAGCCGGGTAGGCGCATTGCGCAAATGAAGCGGTACGGGCAAGTTACCGGTCTGGCGGACCAGTTCGAGAGCTGAGTTAATGCCTTCATAGGCCGAATTGCTCTTTGGACTGGTCGCCAAATAGACCGTCGCTTCCGCCAACGGTATACGCCCCTCCGGCCAACCGATTTTCATCACTGCCTCAAAGGCAGCATTGGCCAAAAGCAGGGCATTCGGATTGGCCAGCCCGATGTCCTCGGAGGCAGAGATGACCAGCCGCCGGGCAATGAAGGCCGGATCTTCCCCGCCCTCCACCATCCGGGCCAGCCAATAAAGGGCAGCGTCGGGATCGCTTCCACGGATGGATTTGATAAAGGCCGAGATAATGTCGTAATGCATTTCCCCCTCCTTGTCGTAGGCCAACGGATTCTGCTGCAGTCGGTCCACGACTTTCTCATCGGTCACCAGGACTGGAGTCTCATTATCCGCTTCCACCACCAGTTCGATGATATTCAGCAATTTGCGGGCATCCCCTCCCGAATAGCGAAGAATGGCATCCGTTTCCTGCAACACGACACGGCGTTCCTTGAGTGCTGCATCACAGGTAATGGCACGCTGCAGCAATTCCAGCAAATCCTCCTTTTCCAGCGACTTGAGCACATAAAGCTGGCAGCGCGACAAGAGCGGGCGGATGACTTCGAAGGAGGGATTCTCCGTAGTGGCTCCGATCAGCGTCACCGTCCCGTTCTCGACAGCTCCCAGCAACGAATCCTGCTGCGATTTGCTGAAACGGTGGATTTCGTCGATGAAGAGGATGGGACTCTGCTGGGAAAAGAACCTGCCGTTACGTGCCTTCTCGATGACTTCGCGAACCTCCTTTACCCCCGAAGTGACGGCACTGAGGGTATAAAAAGGAGTTTCCAACCGATGGGCGATAATCTGTGCCAAGGTGGTTTTCCCTACCCCGGGAGGTCCCCACAGGATAAAGGAGGAAATACGCCCTGCATCAATCATCTTGCGCAAGACGGCTCCCTCACCCACAAGGTGTTTCTGGCCTATGTAATCGTCCAAGCTCTTCGGACGCATTCGTTCTGCTAATGGTTGTGACATATCTTCCTTATTACAATATGGGAAGCAAAAGTACATATTTCCCGTGGAAGGACGAAGACAATTCAACATTAAAAAATAAAAATTAAAGGGCACAAAAAAAAGGCGCTTTTCACAAAGGGCCTTTTTTCCAAGTTTTCAATAGGTATTAGTTTTTTTTAAGGTAAAAAGATTGTTTTCAGGATAACGCCGCAAAGGTGCACCCTTTTTTCGAACCAGCCAAATAAAAAAACATGATATAAAACACATTTTTCATTTTTATTTCATGCCTCTATAAGACTTCGGAAAAGGATTTTCCTTTGCAAACTTTACAAAGTTAAGCAATTTATTTAATACGCCTGTATTTTTGGATGAGAAAATAAAAGAAAAGTGAAAAATAAGCTATTTTTTAAAGGATTTGGGAAAGTTAGCCCTTTACTTTTCAGTCCCCAACGGCAGAGTCATCCGAACTTTAAAAAACTCCCGGCACTTCCCTTCACCTCACTGAACCCTCCTCGGGGCTGCCCAGACAGTCCCTGGTGAGGATTCCTGCCCAGCATTTGTCTTTTCTAAAAAAAAGCACTATTTTTGCGCACAGATTAACAAGGAACAGAAACCATCAACAATATGGCAGTAATGAACACTACAGAAGAATCAGAAAAGAAAAGTCTGAACTTCATCGAACAGATTGTAGAGAATGATTTGAGAGAAGGGAAAAACGGAGGAAGAATACAGACGCGCTTCCCGCCCGAACCGAACGGCTATCTGCACATCGGACACGCCAAAGCCATCTGCATGGACTTCGGCATCGCACAGCGGTACGGCGGAGTATGTAACCTCCGCTTCGATGACACCAACCCCACCAAAGAGGATGTAGAATACGTGGAAGCCATCAAGGAGGACATCCAGTGGCTAGGATTCCAGTGGGGCAACGAATACTATGCTTCCGACTACTTCCAGCAGCTGTGGGATTTCGCCATCCATCTGATTAAGGAAGGAAAAGCCTATATCGACGAACAGACCTCCGATGTAATCGCTCTCCAAAAGGGTACACCGACCCGACCGGGTACTGAAAGCCCTTACCGGAACCGGCCCGTTGAAGAAAACCTGAAGCTGTTCCAGAAAATGAACAGCGGAGAAATCGAGGAAGGAAAGATGGTGCTCCGTGCCAAGATTGACATGGCCAGCCCGAACATGCACTTCCGCGACCCCATCATCTACCGTGTGGTAAAGACACCCCACCACCGCACCGGCGACAAGTGGAAGGCCTACCCGATGTATGACTTCGCCCACGGACAGAGCGACTTCTTCGAGGGCGTGACCCACTCGCTCTGCACGCTGGAGTTCGTGCCTCATCGCCCCCTCTACGACCTTTTCGTGGACTGGGTGAAGGACGGAAAGGATCTGGACGACAACCGCCCGCACCAGTACGAGTTCAACAAGCTGAACCTGAATTATACGCTCATGAGCAAACGGAACCTGCTCATCCTGGTGAAGGAAGGTCTGGTCAATGGATGGGACGACCCCCGTATGCCGACTCTTTGCGGCTTCCGCCGTCGCGGCTATTCGCCTGAATCCATCCACCGCTTCGTCAACAAAATCGGCTATACGGTCTACGATGCCCTCAACGACTTCGCCCTGCTGGAAAGTGCGGTGCGCGATGACCTGAATACCCGTTCCACACGCGTATCGGCCGTGCTGCATCCCGTCAAACTGGTGCTGACCAACTATCCGGAGGGCCAGGTGGAGGAGATGGAGGCCATCAACAATCCGGAAGACCCGAACTCTCCGACACATACCATCGAGTTCAGCCGTGAACTTTGGATCGAGCGTGAAGACTTCATGGAAAACGCTCCGAAGAAGTATTACCGCATGACTCCGGGCCAGGAAGTGCGGCTGAAGAACGCCTACATAGTGAAGTGTACGGGCTGCCGGAAAGACGAAAACGGCAATGTCATCGAAGTATATGCTGAATATGACCCGAACACCAAGAGCGGCATGCCCGAAGCCAACCGCAAGGTGAAAGGTACGCTCCATTGGGTCAGCTGCGACCATTGCCTGAAGGCGGAAGTACGGCTCTACGACCGCTTGTGGAAGGTGGAAAACCCGCGCGACGAAATGGCGGCCATCCGCGAGGCCAAAAACTGCTCGGCACTGGAAGCCATGAAGGAGATGATTAATCCCGACTCGCTGGAAATATTGACCGACTGCTACGTAGAGAAGTTCCTGGCGGATGCCCAGCCACTCGACTACCTGCAATTCCAGCGCATCGGCTACTTCAATGTCGACAAGGATTCCACGCCCGGACACTTGGTGTTCAACCGCACCGTTTCCTTGAAGGACACCTGGAGCAAAATCAACAAGTAAGTTCCAAAGCTCCACCGTTACATACCATTCCAGGTTCTCCGGCATTCTGTCCTTCACCGGCTCCAGAAAACCGGAGAACCGATAGTATCTTTACAGCAACATTCTACTTGATTCATGAAAAACGATATCAGTCCAGACTTCAAGACTCCGCATTTCATGGCCATCCTGCAACAATACGAACGTGCCATGGATGAAGGCAGCCGACCCTATTTCGAGAGTGACGACCTGCTGTTGCTTGCTGAATATTATGCCACCATCGGCAAATTCGAGCAAGGTGACAAGGTGGTCGACTATGCCTTGTCCCTTCATCCCGACAATCCAGACATACAGACCTTCAAATGCGGCAATCTGATGGCACAAGGACAATATGAACAGGCAGAGAAACTGCTGGACCTCATGACCGACCCCAACGACCGCGAGGCACTGCTGCTCCGGGCACAACTGATGCTGAACAAATCTTTCCCAGAGGAAGCAGCCCGTATTTTCGACCGTCTCTACCGGCAGGATCAGACGCTGGACACCATCCTGGACATCGTGGATGTCTGTCTGGACACCTACAGTTACGACCTGGCCAAGGAATGGCTGGATGTGGCCTATGCTGAAGCCCCTCACCATCCGGATGTACTGGAAAGCATGGTAGACTACCTGCACTCGTCAGGCAACGACAATCAGCTGCCTCCTTTCCTGAACGAGCTGATTGACCTCTACCCGTACGAATCGCGCTATTGGAAAAATCTTGCCCATGCCTACATGGGCATGAACGAGCTGGAAAAGGCGCACGAAGCCGTCGACTTTGCCCTGGCTATCCATGACAAGGACCCCATGGCCTACCAGATCAAGGGAGCCATCTACCTGCTGGAAAACGATACAGACCATGCCATTGGCGCATTCAAGAAGGCAGAAGCGAACAGCAACGACAAATCGGTGGCCTGGCTGGCTCTCATGCAATGCTACTATTACCTGAAAGATTATCCGAACTGCGAGAAATATGCCGAACTGGCCCTGACCCTCCCGAACCTGAACGACTCTGAAAAAGCCAATGCCTATCAGAAGCTGGCCGACTGTTTCATCAAGAAAGGAGAACTGAAAAAAGCCTACGACCATCTGATACTGTCGCAACAGTTGGACAAGGAGAACTACCAGCTCTACCTCACCTGGGGCGAGCTGATGTTCCGGATTGAAAAGAGGGAGGAAGCGCTTTTCTTTCTCCACAACGGACTCTTGCTGGCGAAAAATACCGAATTTGAGGTGGAAGCAACGGAAACAGCCGCCCAGATTTGCCTGATGGGCGACGAGTGGCTACAGGCACTCGAATGGTTTGAGGAAGTGGACCGGAAAGACAGCGAGTACAACCAGTGCAACTATCTGTCGATGGCGTATTGCTGTTTCCAGCTGAACCGGGAAACTCAGGCCGTCACCTACCTCCAAAAGGCCGTTTCCTTGTCCCCTGCGTCGTTCGACGATTTATTGTACCGGCAGATGGCCAGTACCGACCGAAAGTTCTACCAGCTGGCAGAAAGCATCCGCAGACATGATGGTAGCGGCCAATGATAGAATGATTGGTAATCCAAAATTCTCGGACACCTTCCCCTTAGTGGCCTCTCATGGCCGGCGGGTAGAGACTTTCTCCAGACCATAGACCAGCAGAAAGCCGACCACCATCAGGACGACCGCTTCCAGAACCGATGCATTGGGAAGTACGTTCCGCTCCACCAGTGGTTTCACTATCCCATGACTGTCTGTGAAGGTAGACAAGGTTTCCTTCCACGGCCATACCTTGTTGAGCGAGCCGAGCATGAATCCCGACAGGACGGCCAAAGTCAGATTGCGTACATGCGTCAAGGCAAAGGACAGCAGCCGTGAAAAAGTGGTAATGCCGACGCAGGCACCGGCCGCAAACACACCGAGCACCAGCAGACGAAGGGACTTCACCGCATCCATTATATAGAAATACTTGCCCAGCAACACCAGGATGAAGCTACCGGAAATACCGGGCAGAATCATCGCACAGATGGCGATGGCCCCGCAGAGGAACACAAACAGCAGGTTAGAAGGGGTTTCGGCCGGCGTAGCAACGGTAATGAAATAGGCGGACACCGTACCGGCCACGAAGCCCAGCACCGTCTTCCATGTCCAACGCGACACATCCTTCGCCACGAACCAGGCAGATGCCAATACCAGTCCGAAGAAAAACGCCCAGACCAGTACCGGATGGTTCGTCAGCAACCAAGTGATGATTTTTGCCAACGAGAACACACTGATTCCGATTCCCACCACTATTGACAGCAGGAAATTGCCGTTCACCTGTTTCCATCCCTCTGAAAAATGTCCCGTAAAGAACAGCCGCAAGGCCGTCACATTGATACTCTTGATTGACTGGATCAGCTCATCGTAAATGCCTACTATGAAAGCTATCGTACCGCCCGATACGCCGGGCACGACATCAGCAGCCCCCATGCCCATGCCTTTCAGGACAAGGAGCGCATAATCCTTGAATTTTCTCTCCATGCGTGTGCTGTCTCCAGTTAGTCTTCCTTGGCAAAATCACCGATGCGCTGTTCCTCCGTCAGACGGCAAATGAGCAATGAATCCTGGTTTTCAGCCACCAAATAGCCCTCCAGTCCCTGCACGATGACCTTCTTCTCCTGCAACGTATGAATCACGCAGTTGCGGGTTTCATAAACCTTAATGTCCGGTCCCAGGCACAAGTTGTCATAGACATCCTTGCGCATGTGGTCATGCAGCGAGCCCCAGGTACCCAAATCACTCCAGCCGAACGAAGCGGGGAATACATAGATTTCGTCGGCCTTCTCCATGATGGCATAGTCAATGGAAATGTTCTCACACATGGGGAAGGACTCGTCCACCAATTCCTGCTCCTTGTCGGTATAGAAATAAGGCAGCATCCGTTCGAAGATGTCACCGATTGTAGGCTGGTACACGCGCAACGCATTGACGATGGTGCTCACGTTCCAGACGAATATGCCTGCGTTCCAGAAATAGTTTTTCTTCTGGAGATAGCGTTTGGCGGTGGCTAAATCGGGCTTTTCGCGGAACTTGTCCACCCGGTAGATTTCCTTGTTCGAAGGACAGGCCATGGAAAGGTCGGCTTCAATATAGCCATAGCCCGTTTCGGGACGGGTGGCTTTCATGCCCAATGTTACGATGGCATCCGAATCGGCGGTAAACTTCATGGCAGACTTCACGACGCGGGCAAACTCACGGTTGTCGAGCACTACATGGTCGCTCGGGGTCACCACAATATTAGCACGGGGATTCCTGGCCTTGATTTTCCAGCTGACATAAGCAATGCATGGTGCAGTGCTCCGGCGGCACGGCTCGCGCAGGATATGGTCATCCTGCAGATCGGGCAGCTGCGCCTTCACCAGATCCACATACTTGGCAGAGGTCACCACCCAGAAGTTCTCGGGCAGACAGATACCTTGAAAACGGTCATAGGCCAATTGAATCAATGTCCGTCCGCAGCCCAATACATCAATAAACTGTTTCGGCATCTCGGGAGTACTCATCGGCCAGAATCGGCTGCCTACTCCACCTGCCATAATTACCACGTGATTATTTTTCAGATTCATAATAGCATGAGCATTGAAGTTAGGTTGCAAAGATAATAAAATTCTTCAATGAAGAAGGAAGGAGAGGAGAAAAATGTATGTTTCTCATTTTTGTCATTCTGAGTGCCGACAAAGCATCCGCCCCACCTCACAGCCGTCTGTCGATGCCGGCCGACCTTCACCAGCCCTCAGAACAACAACATATTTATTGAATATACCTATTGATGTCAGCAATACATGTTCAGAATAGCCTCATACAGTTCCTGCTTGCCGCTGGTCTGCTTCGGTTCACCCTGCTGCTTGGCATAAGCCACCACTTCTTCCAGCGTGAGCTTGCCTTCTTCGAATTCCTTGCCTTTGCCGCTGTCGAACGAAGCATAGCGGTCGGCCAGCATCTGCCGGTAGGGCGACTCTTCGAGCAGGCGGGCGGCGCTCAGCAAGGCACGGGCCATGGCATCCATACCGGCGATATGGGCAATGAAGATATCTTCCAGATCGGTCGAATTCCGGCGCGTCTTGGCATCGAAGTTCGTACCGCCGTTGCCCAGACCTCCATTACGGATAATCTGCAACATGGCCTGCGTCAGCTCATAGTTGTCAATGGGGAACTGGTCTGTATCCCATCCGTTCTGATAGTCGCCGCGGTTGGCATCGATAGATCCCAGCATTCCGTTGTCCACTGCCACGCACAGTTCGTGCTCAAACGGATGACCGGCCAAGGTGGCATGGTTCACCTCGATGTTTACCTTGAAGTCCTTGTCCAGGCCGTGTGCCTTCAGGAAGCCGATCACCGTTTCCGTATCCACATCATACTGGTGCTTCGAGGGTTCCATCGGTTTCGGCTCGATGAGGAACGTGCCCGTGAATCCGTTGGCGCGGGCATAGTCGCGGGCCAAGGTCAGCATCTGGGCCAGATGGTCTTTTTCGCGCTTCTGGTCGGTGTTGAGCAGAGACATATAGCCTTCACGACCGCCCCAGAACACGTAGTTCGTGCCGCCCAGTTCGATGGTGGCATCGATGGCGTTCTTGATCTGCACAGCCGCCCGTGCTACCACGTCGAAGTCGGGATTGGTAGCCGCACCGTTCATGTAGCGGGCATGGCCGAAGACATTGGCGGTGCCCCACAACAGCTTGATGCCGGTGGCTGCCTGCTTCTGCTTGGCGTAGGCCACGATTTCCTTCAGATTGGCTTCGTATTCTTCGATGGTTTCGGCCTCGTCACAGAGGTCCGTGTCGTGGAAGCAGTAGTATTCGATGCCCATCTTCTGCATGAATTCGAAGCCGGCATCCATCTTTTCCTTGGCAGCCTGCACCTTGTCGGGGTTGCCCTTCCAGGGGAACTTCTTCGTGCCGCCTCCGAACTGGTCGCTTCCTTCGGCGCACAGGGTGTGCCACCAAGCCATGGAGAACTTCAGCCAGTCTTTCATCTTCTTGCCCATCACTACCCGTTCTGCATCGTAATAGCGGAAAGCCATCGGGTTCTTGCTTTCTACGCCTTCAAACTTGATTTTCTCAATTCCAGGAAAATACTCTTTCATAGTTGTTCAATTTATTAGTAAGTAATGTATTATTTTTCTTCTTGTCGTCACAGATAGCTTTTCCAGCGCTGGTAGGCTTCTTCGTAGGCCGGCGCATCGGCCGCAGACGGCTCGATGACGGCCAGCCTGTCGAGTGTGGCAAATGCCTCATGATGGTCACGGTAGATGCCGGCCCCCATGCCGGCTCCCTTAGCCGCTCCCACCGATCCGTCGGTATCGTAGAGTTCGATGACGGCTCCTGTCACCCCGGCCAACGTGTCGCGGAACAACGGGCTGAGGAACATGTTGGCATGACCGGCATGGATTTTCCGCACGTCGATCCCCATCTGCTTCATGATGTCAATGCCATAGCGGAACGAGAACACGATACCTTCTTGCGCCGCACGCAACAAATGGCTGCGATGATGGACATTGAAGTTGACGCCATGAATCGAGCAGCCCGCCTCGCGGTTCTGCAGCATCCGCTCGGCCCCATTGCCGAACGGCAGGATGCTCACTCCGCCCGATCCGATGGGGGCCTGGGCGGCCAGCTGGTTCATCTCGGCATACGACACACCTTCCGGCACCACGTTGCGCTTCATCCACGAATTGAGAATACCCGTGCCGTTGATGCACAGCAGCACCCCCAGGCGGGTCTGGTCGGCGGTATGGTTGACATGGGCAAAGGTATTGACACGCGACAAGGGATCGTAGTTGACGGCCCCGTTCACCCCGTACACGACTCCCGACGTGCCGGCTGTAGAGGCAATCTCTCCGGGTTCGAACACATTGAGCGAAAGGGCATTGTTGGGCTGGTCGCCGGCACGGTAGGTCACCGGAGTCCCCTCCTTCAGCCCCAGCTCCTCTGCGGCAGCGGCCGTCACGCGGCCCTGCTCGGCGAAAGTGGGACGGATATCGGGCACCAACGAGCGGTCAAAGCCGTAATAGTCCATCAGGAAACGGGCCGTCTCATGCTTCCGGAAGTCCCAGAAGATGCCTTCCGACAGGCCCGACACCGTCGTACAGGCCTCCCCTGTCAGCCGCAGGGCCACATAGTCGCCCGGCAGCATGATCTTGTCGATCCGGCTGAATACCTCCGGTTCGTTCTCCTTCACCCATGCCAGCTTCGACGCCGTGAAGTTTCCCGGCGAATTGAGCAGATGCGACAGGCAACGCTCTTCGCCCAGATCGCGGAACGCCTTTTCGCCATAGGGAACCGCGCGCGAATCGCACCAGATGATGGCCGGACGCAGCACCTGCCGGTGCTTGTCGACACATACCAGCCCGTGCATCTGGTACGAGATGCCGATGGCGGCAATCTCCTCTTTGGGAGCTCCGCTGCGGGCCAGCACATCGGCCGTAGCCAACTTCAACGATTCCCACCACTGTTCCGGATGCTGCTCCGCCCATCCGGGACGCACTGCCATGATTTCCGCTTCCTTCTTGGGATAGAAGGCAGTCGCCTCACACTTGCCCGTTTCGGCATTGACCAGACTGGCCTTTACCGACGAACTTCCGATATCATACCCTAACAGATACTTCATAATGTATGTCTTAATTTCTCAACTTATTGTAAATAACTCGGTCAAACTTGTAATAGCGGGCGGCACGATGCGCCACCCCGGTCTCTTTCTCTTCCATCGGCACCACATACGGCAGCTGGGCGATGCGCTTGTGGAAATTGCTCACGTCGAACGCCTTGTCATAGACCAGCTGGAAGAGGATGCGTAGCTGGGCGGCGGTGAACTTGCGAGGCAGCAGGTCGAACATCACCGCCGGCGACCGCTCCACATACTGCCGGATATAGGCAAGCGCGTCTGCGAGAATCTGCTGGTGGTCGAAGGCCAAGGCCTGCACCTCCTCCACCGGCACCCAACAGGCATCGTAGGCAGTACTGAGCTGACGGCTCTGCCGGTCTATCTTGAGCAAGGAGAGATAGGCGATGGTCACGATGCGCCCCACCCTGCCTTCCGTAATCCGATGGAAACGCTCCAGCCACGACACGTCTTTGGGATTGGAGGTGCGGTCTTTCGAGCCGTATGCCTTGAACTGGGCCATCTTGATGTTCTTCAGTCCTGTCAGCTCGGTGAGCACGCGCTTGGCAGCATCGTCGAGGTCTTCTTCGGCATAAATCAGGCTGCCGGGCAATTTCCACACAGGATGCCCGTCGTCGGTCTGCTTGCCTGTCTGCCTCACCAGCAGCACCCGCAGATGCTCTCCGTCGAAACCCACCAAGACGCAATCGACCGACACGTGGATATCGACAATGCGGTCTGACACCTTCTCTGTTTCCATAGTTGCTCTTCATTTTTTGGTTCACGCCGCAAATATAGCAAGTATTCCGATATCTGACAATGAAACGTTCTAAAAAATATACATGTTATAAAGCATTATTCTACAAACATATAGTTTTCGTTGATTTTACGATATAACGCCTGCCTGTTATCGTCGAAGGTACGATATAGGGATGGAGGGAAAGGAAAGCTGTAAAACACGCAGGAGATTCTCTAACACAAGACAGAGAGTGCGTCAATAATCAACGATAGATATAAAATAGATATAAAAAATGTCATTCTGAACACAAGCGAAGAATCTGAAGACATTCACTGGATGCGGACAGATTCTTCGCTTGCGCTCAGAATGACAGACAAAGATGACAGCTGGAGCCTATGCCATGGTACCGCCAACGATGTCGAGCAGTTCGTTGGTGATTGCCTGCTGACGGCTCTTGTTATACAGCAATGTCAAGTCCTGGATCAGTTCATTGGCATTGTCGGTAGCCACCTGCATGGCCATGGTCCGGGCTGCATGCTCCGAAGCGCTCGAATCGAGGGCAACGGTATAGATACGCAGGCGCAGGACCTTGGGAAGCAATGAGCGGACAACGGCTGCAGGCGACGGCTCCACGAGGTAGTCGCCAGGCACGGCAGCTGCAGTCCCGGCTGCACAACAGGCCGAAAAATCGATGGGCAGATATGTTTCGGTGCGCAGTTCCTGGGTAGAGGTGGACTTGAAATGATGGTAGAGCAGTTCTACCCTCCGCACTTCTCCCTGCAGGTACAGGTCCATCAGCTGTTCGGCCAATTGGGCACTCTCCGGATAGCCAGGCTTGCCGCTCAGGTGCTGGAAGTCGCCGGCCACAGCATAGCCCCACTTGCGGACCGCTTCGGCCACCTTGCGTCCTACGGGGTAAACCAGCACGTTGTCCTTACCGACTTCGCGGCTGCAGGCTTCCAGCCGTTCGCCCAACAGGCGAGCCACGTTCGAATTGAAACCACCGCACAGGCTGCTGTTCGAGGAAAAGGCCACGACCGCCACTTTCGCCCCTTTGTTGGGCACGGCAAAGGGCGACTGTACGCCCAGGCCGCCGGAAAGGAAGCGGGAAAGAATGCCCGAGAGCCCCCGCTCGTACGGCAACATGCCTTCGATGGCGGCCTGCGCCTTGTGCAGCTTGGCCGAGGCCACCATCTTCATGGCCGACGTGATTTTCAGCGTACCCTGGATGGACGAAATGCGTCCCTTGATTTCTTTCAGTGATGCCATGACGACTATGCTTTGAACTGTCCGACAATCTGGGCGGCCACCTGCTCGATCAGGGCGGTGGCCTCTTCGGTCAGCCGGCCGGCTGCCAGCGGCTCAAGGACCTGCTCACGGTAGTTGGCCCGCAACGTGGTAAGAAAGGCATCCTGGAACGCACGCACACGGTCGATGGCAATGTCGCGCATCAGTCCGTGCGTGCCGCAATACAGGATAGCGATCTGTTCGCCCACCGGCATGGGGCTGTATTGCGGCTGGATGAGCAACTGGTTGTTCTTCCGGCCGCGGTCGATGGCCATAGCGGTCACGGGGTCCATGTCACTGCTGAACTTCGAGAAAGCCTCCAGTTCGCGGTACTGCGCCTGGTCGATTTTCAACGTACCGGCCACCTTTTTCATACTCTTGACCTGGGCACTGCCGCCCACACGGGAGACAGAGATGCCGACATTGATGGCCGGGCGGAATCCCTGGTTGAAGAGGTCGGTTTCCAGGAAGATCTGTCCGTCGGTGATGGAAATCACGTTCGTAGGGATATAGGCCGATACGTCGCCGGCCTGTGTCTCGATGATGGGCAGTGCCGTCAGCGATCCGCCGGCCTTCACCTTGCCTTTCAGGCAGTCGGGGAGGTCGTTCATGCGTTCGGCCACTTCCTGCTGGCTGATGATCTTCGCCGCCCGTTCCAGCAGACGGGAATGGAGGTAGAAGATATCGCCCGGATAGGCTTCACGTCCGGACGGACGACGCAGGATCAACGAGACTTCACGATAGGCCACCGCCTGCTTGGAGAGGTCGTCGTAGACCACCAGGGCATGACGGCCCGTGTCGCGGAAATACTCGCCGATGGCCGCTCCGGCAAAGGGAGCGAAATACTGCATGGCGGCAGGGTCGGAAGCGGTGGCTGCCACGACAATGGTATAGTCCATCGCCCCTTTCTCGCGCAGGGTATTGACCAGGCTGGCCACGGTAGAGCCTTTCTGGCCCACGGCCACGTAGATGCAGTAGACCGGATGGCCGGCCTCATAGCCCGACCGCTGGTTGATGATGGTGTCGATGGCGATGGCCGTCTTTCCTGTCTGACGGTCGCCGATAATCAGTTCGCGCTGTCCGCGGCCGATGGGAATCATGGCATCAATGGCCTTCAGCCCCGTCTGCAACGGCTCGGTCACCGGCTGCCGGAAGATGACTCCCGGTGCCTTGCGCTCCAGCGGCATCTCGAACAGTTCGCCGCCGATATCGCCCCGTCCGTCGAGAGGAACTCCCAGCGGGTCGATGACACGCCCCAGCATACTCTCTCCCACGTTGATGGAGGCAATCCGCCGTGTGCGCTTCACGCTCATCCCTTCCTTGATCTGGTCGGTAGGACCGAGCAACACGGCTCCTACATTGTCTTCCTCCAGGTTCATCACGGTACCCATGATGCCGTTTTCGAACTGGAGCAGCTCATTGGCTTCGGCATTGCGCAGACCATAGATGCGCGCCACGCCGTCGCTGACCTGCAACACGGTACCCACTTCATCAAACTGCAGGGCCGTATCGATGCCCTGCAGCTGCTGGAGCAGCACGTCGGAGACTTCACTTGGTTTGATGATATTTTCTGACATAATGATTCATTTACACAATTCTTCGGTTCTTATCAATAAACTGCTGCTCGACGCGCTTCAGCTGACGGGACACACTGGCATCCAGGCAATAGCCATCGAGCCGGAGGACAAACCCGCCGATGAGCGAAGGGTCTGTTTCGGTCTGCAGCTGCACGTCGGCATGCGTGCGCCGTGCGGCCAGCTGCTCGATTTTCCGGGCCAAGTCCGGCGAGGGGACAGCGGTCGTCAGCCGTCCCACCAGCACATGCCGGTCTTGCTGGAACTGCTCGCAGTAGGACACTGCCATGAAGGGGAGGAAATTCTCCCGCTTTTCGTCGATCACCAAGCGGAAGAAGCGGAGCAGCTCCTGGCTGACGTTCTCCCCGCCCGCGGCCTCCTGCAGCAGACGAAGCTTGTCGCCCACAGGGAGCACGGGATTATCGATGGCCCGCTGCAAACGGGGCAACTGGAGGAAGCAACGGCTCAGACGCCCCACCTCCTCGTACACCTGTTCCGCCTTGCCCTGTGCCTTGGCATAGGCCAGCAAGGCTTTCGCATAGCGCACGGAAACGACTCCTGTATTCATGACGTTTATTCTTCTTTAGTAACTACCAGTTCGTCGATCAGCCGGTCCATCAGTTCGTTCTGGGCCTTTTCGTCAGAGAGCTGCCGGCGGAGGACTTTCTCGGCAATGCCTACCGAGAGGACAGCCACCTGGCGACGGATATCGCGGATGGCACTCTCCTTCTCGGTCTGCAGTTGCTTCTTGAGCTCGTCCATCAGCCGGTCGCCTTCAGCGCGTGCCTTGGCCTGCGCCTCCTGCACGATGCGGTCGCGCGTGGCGGCTGCCTCGGTCAGGATACGGGCCTGTTCCGCCCGTGCCTGTGCCAGCAGCTGCTCGCCTTCGGCCTTGACGTGTTCCAACTGTTCGTTGGCGGCACGTGCCGACTGGAGCGACTGGTCAATATACGCTTTCCGTTCTTCTACCGAACGGATGATGATGGGGAAACCGAACTTCGCCAAGATGAAAAAGACGATTCCAAACACCACCACCATCCAGAACAGCAGTCCCGGATCTGGGGTCAACAATCCCATAGCCTGCTCCTTTCGTTAGACGAACAATGTCAACAGACAAACGATGATGGCAATCAGGGCGACACCTTCTACAAGGGCGGCTGCGATAATCATACTCATACGCAAATCGCCTGCAGCTTCCGGCTGGCGGGCAATCGCCTCCATGGTGGAACTTCCGATACGGCCGATGCCGAGACCGGCACCGATAACGGCAATCGCTGCTCCGAAGGCAGCACCCAACTTACTGATTCCTACTCCTGCAGCGGCCTGCAATACTACTGTCATTAACATAATCTTAAAGTTTTAAAAGTTGTTGTAATTGTTGTTCTGATTCTTATAATCAATGCTCGTGCTTCACCCGCGACATGCCGATGAAGACAGCGGAAAGCATCGTGAAGACATAGGCCTGGATGAAAGCCACCAGCACTTCAAGCGCATCCATGAAGATGCCGAAAGCCACCGCCACGAACGTCATCGACCCGTTGACGGCAGGTCCGGCCTTCACCGTGATGAAGATGATGGCCAAGAGGCTGAGAATGGCGGCATGTCCGGCCATGATGTTGGCAAACAGACGGATCATCAAGGCAAACGGCTTGGTGAAAATGCCGAACAGCTCGATGACCGGCATCATGGGGACGGGGCACTTCAGCCACACCGGCACGTCGGGCCAGAGGATTTCCTTCCAGTATTCCTTGGTACCGAAGACGTTGGTGAAGAAGAAGGTAAACAGGGCCAGCACCAGGGTAACGGCAATGTTGCCCGTCACGTTCGCACCGCCGGGGAAGACGGGCAGCAGTCCCATCAGGTTGTTGATGAGGACAAAGAAGAAGGCGGTCAGGAGGTAAGGGGCGTAGCGCCGGTAGTCGGGGCCGACACAACTCTTGATGACATCCTCGTGGATGGTCATGACGATGGCCTCCATCATGCCGACCGCTCCACCCGGAGCCTGTTCGGAAGCCGGATGCTTCCGGTACCAGCGGGTACAGCCCAGAAGGATGGCCAGCAGGACGGCACTGTTGATCATCAGTCCCAGCACGTTCTTCGTGATGGAAATGTCGAGCGGACGCACCTCGGTGCCGTCGGCGGCGTGCTCCACGATCTTGCCTTCATAAGGTCCCTCGGCAGCCACGCTGAGTCCCTCATAGGCACCTTCTTCCAGACGGGACGAACTGAACACATGCCAGCCGGTAGAGCTGTGCACGATGACCGGCAGCGGGATTTTCAGTTCCGTGTCGCCCAGCGTCGCGATGTGCCACTCGTAGGCATCACCGATATGGCCGAACACCAGATGGTTGACATCCACCTCACCATTTTCTGCTGCGGTTGCCGTTGCGGGATGGAGTCCGCCCGCCAGCATCAGCAGCAGGATTGCTATGTAGCGTATCTTATTCATTTTTCTTTCTGTTTTTCAGTTTCGCTTCAAAGAGAAGGAAGAAACGCGTTTCAAAGACCAGGAAGCCGAAGAAGAAGAGGCCGAAGGTGAACAGGAACGGCACCACATCCACCTTCACGACCCAGATATAGGCCAGCAAGAGCGCCACGCTGAGCAGGAACTTCAATGCCTTGCACACCATGTAGCAGCCCATCAGCTTGTGGGTTCCCAGCCGGTAGCAGCACGAGAACAGGAAGATGTAGAGCAGTCCCACACACCAGAAGAACACCGGAATGGTCATGAAACTGAGGCAGGACTTGTCGGGCCACAGCCAATGGACGGCTGCCCCCACTCCTCCCGTCAGTACCAGCCCCATAAGGGTCAGTTCCCGGAGATACCGTTGCTGTATGGCCTGCCAGAACATCCTCTACAATTCTGCGCACACCAGCACGTTGTTGTCATTCACTTCCACGAATCCTCCTTTCAGCCGTAGCGACCGGAGTTCGCCTCCTGCCGTATAGCGCATGTCGCCTGCCACCAGCGATGAAATCAGGGCCGCATGACGGGGAAGGACCTGGAAGCGTCCGGCCTCACCCGGAAGGGTGACCTGTGTCACCGGCCCGTCGAACATCGTCTGTTCGGGCGTCACGATCGTCAAATGCAATTCCTTCATACCTTATTTATATAGAAGATGAAGAGCCGGAACGCTGCCCGGCCTGGGCCAGCAGCTTCTTTCCTTTTTCAATGGCATCCTCTATGGTGCCCACGTTCAGGAAGGCCTGTTCGGGAAGGTCATCTACCTCGCCGTCCAGAATCATGCGGAAACCGCGGACGGTATCCTCGATGGAAACCATCACGCCCGGCACACCGGTAAACTGTTCGGCCACGGCAAACGGCTGCGACAGGAAGCGCTGCACGCGGCGGGCGCGGTTCACCGTCAACCGGTCTTCGTCGGACAGCTCGTCCATACCGAGGATGGAGATAATGTCCTGCAATTCCTTGTTACGCTGCAGGATCTGCTTCACGCGCTGCGCCGTTTCGTAGTGGTCTTGACCCACAATCAGCGGATCGAGAATACGCGAGGTCGATTCCAGCGGATCGACTGCGGGATAGATGCCCAGCTCGGTAATCTTACGGCTCAACACGGTGGTGGCATCCAAGTGGGTGAATGTCGTGGCCGGTGCCGGGTCGGTCAAGTCGTCGGCCGGCACATACACGGCCTGTACGGAAGTGATGGAGCCGTTCTTCGTAGAGGTGATGCGCTCCTGCATCTTACCCATTTCGGTAGCCAGTGTCGGCTGGTAACCGACGGCCGAAGGCATTCGTCCCAACAAGGCCGAAACCTCCGAACCGGCCTGGGTGAAACGGAAGATATTGTCGATAAAGAACAGGATATCGCGCGGACCATTTCCGCCTCCCTGGCGGTCGCGGAACGATTCGGCCAGCGTCAGTCCCGAAAGGGCCACGCTCTGTCGGGCACCGGGGGGTTCGTTCATCTGTCCGAACACCATGGCCACCTGCGATTTTTCCACCTCGTTGTAGTCCACCTTCGAGAGGTCCCAGTTGCCTTCCTCCATGCTTTTGAGGAACTCGTCACCGTAGCGGATAACGCCCGATTCAATCATCTCGCGCAGCAGGTCGTTTCCTTCGCGGGTACGCTCTCCCACGCCGGCAAACACGGAGAATCCGTTGTGCTTCTTGGCAATATTGTTAATCAACTCCTTGATGAGCACGGTCTTACCTACGCCCGCACCACCGAACAGGCCAATCTTTCCACCTTTCAGGTAGGGCTCGAGCAGGTCGATGACCTTGATGCCGGTAAACAATACTTCCTGGCTGGTCGCCAGTTCCTCGAACTTGGGCGGTTCACGATGGATGGGGAATCCCCCCTTCTTGTCCAGTTCCTTCATTCCGTCGATGCACTCACCGACTACATTCATCACTCGTCCCTTGATTTGCGCACCGACAGGCATGGTGATGGCCTGGCCGGTGAGGGCGACTTCCATTCCGCGCTGCAACCCGTCGGTACTGTCCATGGCCACGCAGCGGACGGTGTCTTCACCGATGTGCTGCTGCACTTCAATGACCAGCGTCCGTCCGTCGTGACGGAGAATGGTCAACGCATCATGGATTTTCGGCAAGCTCTCTTCAGCATCTGCTCCGTCGAGGCGGAAATGCACATCGACCACCGGGCCGATGACCTGCGAAATGTGTCCTACGATTTTCGACATAAGCTATATACATTATATAAATAAAAAACACTCCGTTTACGATAACGCCACCCCTATAAGGGCAATTCAGCGTTCTCGTAAGACGCCGCAAATATAAACAATTTCTTTCCTACGATGTTCTCCAAGTAACATTTTTTAGCCACAAAACATCAATATCAACCAAATAGGAGAAGAATAGAACAATTTCGTGACCATTTATTCCTTTCCCAGGCTGTCCGGGAGTTGTTTTCCGCTTCCTTTTCCCTGTCATGTCGAACGAAGAGAATGATCTCTTCGTTTCCCCCTGTCATTTCGAACGAAGTGAGAAATCTGTTAGCGCAAAGTGGATGTATTCAGATGCTTCACTCCGTTCAGCATGACAGTGGGATAGGTGGTCCAAGGTTTTCGGACAGACTCCCCCGGAAATGAGCATTTATGCACTTTTTTCAGAAAAAAGTTAGCCGAACGCTTGCAGATTCAAAAAAAAGCCGTACCTTTGCACCCGTCTTAGAGAAACAACCTCTCAAGACAAGCTGAGAAGGCCCGTTCGTCTATCGGTTAGGACGCAAGATTTTCATTCTTGAAAGGGGAGTTCGATTCTCCCACGGGCTACTTCTCCATCGCTTCGGTGAGCCGAAGTTCATAAGGATGGCCCGTTCGTCTATCGGTTAGGACGCAAGATTTTCATTCTTGAAAGGGGAGTTCGATTCTCCCACGGGCTACCAGTCAAAAGCAGTGTCGTAATCAGGTTTACGGCACTGCTTTT
>SFDG01000009.1 GCA_004558305.1 Phocaeicola plebeius | reverse complement strand
CGGTATTTTGGGAAATCGTCTTCGTAGCTGGTGAGGATGTCGTCCTGCACTTCCTGGCACAGGAGATAGTCGTGGGTGGAGACCCATTTAGCAACACATTCGGGCATACCGCCAACAAGCATGTAGGTGCGCAGCAGACCGACCAGCTTGTCGTGCAGGGGAAGGGGAAGTGGGGAAGAACTGGTGGCTTGGTCTCGGGCTTCCATCAGCAGATCCTCTCCGTTGGCAATGAGAAACTCATCGAAGGTCATCGGGTACATGAACATGGAGTGGATTCGGCCTACTCCGAAGGTAGGGAGAGACTCAAGGGCAAACTCCAAAAGAGAGCCTGCCGCAATGACATGCAGGGTAGGCATGTCTTCTTTGAAAAAACGAAGGGACATGATGGCTTCGGGGCATTCCTGTATCTCGTCAATAAAGAGGAGGGTCTTGCCCGGTTCTATTCGATGGCGACATATTGCGGAAATCTGAGATATGATGCGGGCAACATTGAGGTCGGGAAGAAAAGCCGCCTTATATTGCGGTTCTCTTTCCAGGTTGATTTCAACGTAGCTGGCAAATTGTCTGCCGAGCTGTCTGACGGCAGTGGATTTCCCGACTTGTCTTGCTCCCCTGAGGAGTATGGGCTTGCGGGTGTCGATTACGAAAAATAAAATAATCCAAAGAAATAATCCATAGAAAAATGACATTTTCCAAAGAAATAATTCGTATAAAACGAATATTTTCCAAAGAAATAATTTTTTTAAGGATATAATCATTGGAATGAGTTGAATATCCATTGTCACGTTGGTACCATCGGAGCTGTGTTCGACTTCTTTGCAGGTACATATAAGCGTGCGCCGCTGTGGTGGCAGGAACATTCGTTGGAATGGCTATATAGATTAATAAAAGAGCCTAAACGGATGTGGAGAAGATATGTGTTGTGCAATCCATTGTTCTTGTGGAATATTGTACGAGATGATTTGAATGATGGAAGGGCGTTTGTTCTTTGAGTTCTTGCAGGTGGCAATCGGTATCAGAGAGTCGGTGTCTGTCAGCATATCAGATGCGGACTGGCATCGGCTCTTTGACTTTTGCAAACGGCAGGCTCTGATTGGAATTGGGTTTTCTGCTGTAGAGAGATTGCGTGAGTATGGAGTCATTTGCCCAGCGACTCTGCGGATGCAATGGTATGGGCATGCCCTGCAAATAGAACGTGGTATATCAGATGTGTCACTTATATACTCATATTTTTGAGGGAGGCATTGGATTAAGGCAACTCATGGATTACTACTTCGCTCTGAGTGTATGGCATAATGATGTGATGGAGTGCAAGGACTTGCAGTCACAAGGGATGTGGAGTGAAGGGCTCGGAACTCCTGTGATGTCAAATAATGAAGTGATAGCAACGCTACGTTCATTTGGAATGGCCAAATTCTCTGCCTCAGTGATGTACGTTCTGCATGAAGTATTTGCCATGCCTATACATTATTATATATGTGAGCCAAACGAAAAGGAAGGAAAGAAATTGCTTGCTGAAATCATGAACAGCGGCAACTTCGGACATTATGACATCGAGAAGCCAAATGTATATCGGCATAGACTACAATATCATATATGGAAGTTCAAAAGGATATTCCGTTTGGCCATGAGCTATCCCGAAGAGGCTCTGTGGGAGCCGGTGTTTAGGGTGTGGCACCTCGTTTGGCGAGGGATTAATGGTGAATGATGATTTTATGGATAAATATGCATATTTTGATGATTTGTTTGGTGGATTGAGATAAAAGATGTATTTTTGCAGCGTACTAAGGAACAAGACGGAGAAGAAAGGACGGGCCGACGGCTCGTCCTTTTTTCTTCGTCCTGTGGAAATCCGTAAAAACAAGCGAAAGTCGGGGAAATGTTTGGCCGAATTGCGGAGAAGGCGTATATTTGCCGGACTATGGGGCAATGGCCATGGGACCGGAAAAGTGGAAGCAAGGAAGGGAAGTGGGAGATTGCCCGGGGTAAAAACAGTCTGTACCTACATGGAAGATTTATTAGCAAACAGTGTGGTGGTCAAGAACAACCGGAGCAACAGCTTGATCAACCGGAAAATGATATTGCGGATTTTGGGAATCCTGCTCCATCTGGAGGGGATGATGTTCCTGGTGTGTATGTGTGTGTCGTTGGCGTACGGAGAATCGGCATACCTGAGTTTTGCCTATTCGGCCTTGGCGACAGGGGCGGTTGCTTTTCTGTTCCAGTTTCTGGGGAAGGGGGGCGACAACAGCATTTCCCGACGCGACGGGTATTGCATCGTGGCGTTCTCATGGATGTTGTTTACGGTGTTCGGGATGCTGCCTATGCTCCTGAGTGGCGAGATTCCTGCTGTGACAGATGCCTTTTTCGAGACGATGTCGGGCTTTACCACTACGGGGGCCACGATTCTGGATGATATCGAGTCGCTCTCGCACGGCATGCTGTTCTGGCGTAGTTTCACCCAGTGGATTGGCGGACTGGGGATTGTCTTCTTCACGGTAGCCTTCCTGCCCATCTTCGGACTGGGCAACCAGGTGCTGTTCTCAGCGGAGGCGACGGGGGTGAACCATGACAAGATTCATCCCAAGGTCAGTGTGATGGCCAAATGGCTGTGGACACTTTACCTGTTGCTGACGGCTTCGTGCGGCCTGTTGCTGATGGCCGGAGGGATGGATCCGTTCGATGCGGTGTGTCATGCCTTCACCACGGCGGCTACCGGAGGGTACTCGACCAAGCAGGACAGCATCGCTTATTGGAACTCTCCTTTCATAGAGTATGTGATAGCGGTCTTCATGGTATTGGCCGGGGTGAATTTTACCCTGTATTTCAAATGTCTGAAAGGACAGTTCTCGCACCTGTTGCAGAACGATGAGGTGAAGTTCTACTTGGGGACGGTGGTGGGGGTTACGCTCGCCTGTGCCTTGTCATTGTATCTGTTCAATCGGTACGGGGCGGAGGAGGCGTTCCGCAAAGCGTTTTTTCAGGTCGCCTCCCTCTTTACCTCGTGCGGATATGCCACCGATGACTATGTCCGGTGGGCACCGTTCACTTGGCTGCTGCTGGTCTACCTGATGCTGGCGGGCGGTTGCACCGGCTCCACGTGCGGCGGCATCAAGAGTATGCGCGTACTTATTATTCTCAAGAACATGCGCAATGAGTTCAGCCGCCTGATTCATCCTCGTGCCGTACTGCCGGTTAAAGTGAACCATCAGGCCGTTTCTACCGCCACTATATCGACCGTCTCCACGTTTATCCTCTGCTATTTGGGCTGCCTGTTTCTGGGCTGGCTGTCCCTCATGGTCATGGGCGTAGGGTTCGTGGAGTCGTTTGGGGTAGCTGTGTCGAGCCTGGGTAATGCCGGACCTGCTTTCGGCCAGTTCGGGCCTGCCTATTCCTGGAATGCATTGCCGATGGCCGGAAAATGGCTGAGTTCGTTTCTTATGCTCATCGGCCGTCTGGAGATTTTCGGCATTCTGCTGATGTTCGTGCCGAGCTTCTGGCACAAACGATAAGGCGTCCGGACGGGGGACCTGCAGGTACATCCGGAGAAAAGCCATAAAATGATATCTAACAATACTATTCACAGAGTGCCTGTTTGCTTTTGAATTGTAATCTTTACACTTTATTTCCTTATGATTTGAAATCGCTGATAAAAATGTAGAAGAAAGAACGATGTTTCTGCTTTTGGTAAATCAGAAAGTTGTACTTTTGTGGCAGAAATAAAACAAAAAGATATGTAAATCATAAAAGTGATTTCAAAAAGATATAGAGAGTAACGATTGAGAGAGTAAGCAGATAGGTATTAATTAAAAACAGTAAAGCAATGAAAAGAATGTTTCAAGAAGGATTGCCTTTAGTAGCGATGATGGTGCTTCCGGTCGTTTCGGCGGCACAGGACAAGCCTGAAGCCTCAGTGGGCGTGGATTTTGTCAGCGGGTATCTTTGGCGTGGCCAGGACCTGGGCAATGTCAGTATCCAGCCTTCGGCAGAAGTCAGCTACAAAGGCTTTGCCCTGACAGGCTGGGGTTCTGTAGGTTTCGACAAGGAAGATACCAAGGAGTTCGACCTCACGCTGGGGTATTCGACAGGAGGGTTCAGCATTTCGGTCACCGACTATTGGTTCAACGGAGGTGCCGGGTATTTTCACTATGGCGCGCACAACACGACGCACGTGTTTGAAGCGCAGGTGGGGTATGACTTCGGTCCCTTGGCCGTGAACTGGTTTACCAACTTCGCCGGTGACGACGGGGTGAACAAAGACGGTGACCGGGCGTATTCCTCGTATGTGTCGGTAGCGGCTCCGTTCCGTTTGGGCGGGGTGGACTGGACAGCCGAAGTGGGTGCCACTCCTTGGGCCACCACCTTCTACAATGACGGTGCCAATGGCTTTGAGGTGTGCGACATCAGTCTGGGCGTCACGAAAGAAGTGAAGATTTCCGATAGTTTCTCGCTGCCGGTCTTTGCCAAGGCCACGTGGAACCCGGCTACGGAAGGGGCCTACTTTGCAGTGGGAATGACATTTTGACGAGAAGATATACGCAAGTGATTTCAATGGGATAGTGGAAAGGTAAATAGATTCAGGATAACGATTACCGAGTGCTATCTACAAGGTATGATAAATACAAAAGCTACATTACAAGATATAAATACAACTGATTATGAAAAAGATTGAAGCAATTATCCGACGGACCAAATTCGAGGACGTGCGCGATGCCCTGCTCGAGGCCGACATCGAATGGTTCTCTTATTATGAGGTAAGAGGGATCGGAAAAACCCGTGAAGGCCGCATTTACCGCGGAGTGGTCTATGACACCAGTTCCATCGAGCGAATCCTGCTCTCCATCGTGGTGCGCGAGAAGAATGTGGAGAAAACGGTGCAGGCTATTATGAAAGCAGCCCAGACCGGTGAAATAGGGGACGGACGCATTTTCATCATCCCCATCGACGATGCCGTGCGCATCCGTACCGGAGAACGGGGCGACATTGCCCTCTACAATGCCGAACAGGAGAAATGATCCTGGCAGCGCAAGTGCTACAACAACGATTTATAGACAAAATACAACTACAACTCAACAGGAAAATACAACTATGAAATCTGATACAACCGGCAAGCTGCGGTCCCTCGTCGGACTGGCTTGCGCTATGTTCCTTATGCCGGCAACGGCATTGGCCGAGGAGGTCGTACCCTCTACAGACCCCGTGGCCGATTCTTTGGCTGAACTGGCCACAGGTGTCAACACGGTCTGGATGCTGCTGGCAGCCATGCTCGTCTTCTTCATGCAACCTGGTTTTGCTCTGGTGGAAGCTGGCTTTACCCGCTCGAAGAATACCGCCAACATCCTGATGAAGAATCTCGTGGACTTCATGTTCGGTTCGCTGCTTTTCTGGGTCATCGGTTTCGGACTGATGTTCGGGGTGGGCGGATTTGTGGGGGCTCCTCACTTTATCGACCTCGATGCCATGGCACAGGTCATCGACAACGGCCTTCCCATCGAAGGGTTCCTGATTTTCCAGACGGTCTTCTGCGCTACCTCAGCTACTATCGTGTCGGGGGCGATGGCCGAACGGACGAAATTTTCCATGTACCTGGTATATACGGTGTTCATCAGCGTGTTGATCTATCCGATTTCCGGCCACTGGACTTGGGGCGGCGGCTGGCTGATGGACGGCAGCGAAGATTCGTTCATGATGCGTCTCTTCGGCTATGCCTCGCACGACTTTGCCGGCTCGATGGTGGTACACTCGGTAGGCGGATGGATTGCCTTGGTCGGTGCGGCCATTCTGGGCCCGCGTATGGGAAAGTTCGGAAAGGACGGTAAGGCGCGTGCCATTCCGGGTCATAACCTGACCATCGCTGCACTGGGTGTCTTCATTCTGTGGTTCGGCTGGTTCGGCTTCAACCCCGGTTCGCAGTTGGCTGCTGCTTCGTCGGACGACCAGACAGCCATCTCCCACGTGTTCCTGACCACCAACCTGGCTGCCTGTGCCGGTGGGGTACTGGCATTGGTCGTGAGCTGGCTGAAGTTCGGAAAACCCTCCCTCTCGCTGACCCTCAACGGTATCTTGGCCGGTCTGGTCGGCATCACAGCCGGTTGTGATGTTGTTTCTCCCTTGGGATCGGCCATCATCGGTGCCGTCTGTGGTATCGTCATGATTTACTCGGTGGAATTCATCGAACACAAGCTGAAGATTGACGATCCGGTAGGTGCCTCGTCCGTACACGGTGTCTGCGGTACGCTGGGTACGATTCTGGTTGGTCTCTTTGCTGTAGACGGCGGCACCTTCTACGGAGGCGGTTTCGGTTTCCTCGGTGCTCAGACCTTCGCCGCTCTGGTAGTAGCCGCTTGGGCTGTCGTGATGGGATTCATCATCTTCAAGTGCCTTGACAAGCTGCACGGTCTGCGTGTTCCGTCGCGCATCGAAGAAGAAGGACTTGATATTTACGAGCACGGAGAGTCGGCTTATAACCATTAATTCAGTGAAACAAGAAATTACGTATACATTAATACAAACAACAACAGTATGTCAACATTAAGATTTAGAGTAGTAGAGAAGGCTTTCCAAGCCAAACCTCAAGAGGTAAGAGTTCCCGCGGAACGTCCGAGTGAATATTTCGGCAAGTATGTTTTCAACCGCGAGAAGATGTTCAAATACCTGCCCAGCAGTGTATATGCCAAACTGGTGGATGCCATGGACAATGGTGCAGCACTGGATCGGGAAGTGGCCGACCAGGTGGCGGAAGGCATGAAGCGCTGGGCCACCGAACTGGGCGTGACGCACTACACCCACTGGTTCCAGCCCCTGACGGAAGGCACGGCCGAAAAGCACGATGCGTTCGTGGAACACGATGGCAAGGGCGGTATGATGGAAGAATTTTCCGGCAAGCTCCTCGTTCAGCAGGAGCCTGATGCCTCCTCATTTCCCAACGGCGGTATCCGCAATACGTTCGAAGCTCGCGGCTACAGTGCCTGGGACCCCTCATCTCCTGTCTTCGTGGTGGATGATACCCTCTGCATTCCGACAGTGTTCATCGCCTATACCGGTGAGTCGCTCGACTATAAGGCCCCGCTGCTGAAGGCACTCCGGGCCGTGAACAAGGCCGCCGTGGATGTCTGCCACTACTTCGATCCCAAGGTGAAGAAGGTGATGGCTTACCTCGGTTGGGAACAGGAATACTTCCTGGTCGATGAAGGGTTGTATGCAGCCCGTCCCGACCTGCTGCTGACGGGCCGTACCCTGATGGGGCACGAGGCTTCCAAGAACCAGCAGCTGGAAGACCACTACTTCGGGGCCATTCCTACCCGTGTGGCTGCTTTCATGAAGGATCTTGAAATCCAGGCCCTGGAGCTGGGCATTCCGGTGAAGACCCGTCATAACGAAGTGGCTCCCAACCAGTTCGAACTGGCTCCCATCTTCGAGGAATGTAATCTGGCCGTCGACCATAACATGCTCATCATGTCGCTGATGCGCAAGGTGGCCCGTAACCATGGTTTCCGGGTGCTGCTGCATGAGAAGCCCTTCAAGGGTGTCAACGGGTCGGGCAAGCACAACAACTGGTCGCTGGGTACCGATACCGGCGTGCTGCTGATGGCTCCGGGCAAGACTTCCGAAGAGAACCTGCGTTTCATCACTTTCATCGTGAATACCCTGATGGCTGTTTACCGCCACAACGGATTGCTGAAGGCTTCCATCATGAGTGCCACCAACGCTCATCGTCTGGGTGCGAACGAAGCACCTCCCGCCATCATCTCCTCGTTCCTCGGCAGTCAGCTGAGCCGTGTGCTCGACCACATGGAGGAGAGCGAAGCCGACGACCTGATTACCTTGGGCGGAAAGCAGGGCATGAAGCTGGACATTCCGCAGATTCCGGAACTGCTCATCGACAATACCGACCGCAACCGCACTTCGCCTTTTGCTTTCACGGGTAACCGTTTTGAGTTCCGTGCCGTAGGGTCGGAAGCCAACTGTGCCAGCGCCATGATTGCACTGAATACCGCTGTGGCCGAACAGCTCATTGAGTTCAAGGCTGCCGTCGATGCCCTCATCGAGAAAGGCGAACCCAAGATTTCGGCCATCATCCAGGTGGTACGCGAATACATCAAGACCTGCAAGCCCATCCGCTTCGATGGCAACGGCTACAGCGAGGAGTGGAAAGAAGAAGCTGCCCGTCGTGGCCTGGACTGCGAGACCAGCTGTCCGCTCATCTTCGACCGTTATCTCTCTCCCGAAAGTATCCGGATGTTCGAGGCTGCCGGCGTCATGACCCAGAAAGAGCTCGAAGCCCGCAACGAAGTGAAGTGGGAGACCTACACCAAGAAGATTCAGATTGAAGCCCGTGTGCTGGGCGACCTCGTGATGAACCACGTGGTGCCCATTGCCATCAAGTACCAGAGCAAGCTGATTGACAATGTGTACAAGATGCAGAGTCTGTTCCCGGCCGAGGAAGTGGCAAAACTCTCAGCCGAGAACCTGGCCCTGATTCGCAAGATCTCGGAGCACACCTCTTATATAAAGGAGCATGTCGATGCGATGGTCAATGCCCGCAAGGTGGCCAACAAGATTACTGACGAACGGGAAAAGGCCATTGCCTACCACGACACCATCGCGCCGATGCTGGAAGAAATCCGCTATCACATCGACAAGCTGGAACTGATTGTGGACGACCAGATGTGGACGCTCCCCAAATATCGTGAGCTGCTTTTCATTAGATAAGGTTTTGTGTGAGGCCCTTTCGGAATCCGTAGGGTGAGAAGGCAACCCTCACAGGCAAATCATTACCTCTAATTTTATTTCTTATTGGTTGTTTGATAGTCCGGTTTCTCCGTGAGGAGAGGCCGGACTTCCTTCCCCGGTGGTGTTATTCATAGTTGCTTGTCTATTTCAAGCAGGGTACCGACCCGGACATGGCGGCGGTGAACGTGCAGAACCATGTGTCGAAAGCTACCGGACAGCTGTTCGGTCATCAGCCCGTCTTCCGGCATCCTTGGAGGTCTTCTTTCCGAACTGCTCGTCGATGTCCAGGAGAGCGGTCACGCCGAAGGTGGCCAGGGTGCAGACCATGATCCAGATGAAGAACAGGGGATATCCCAGTGTTTCCTGCATCCATCCGGCCATCATGCCCGGCAGCATCATGCCGATGGCCATGAAGGCCGTACAGATGGCATAGTGGGCGGTCTGGTGAGGCCCCTGTGCGTAGTAGATCAGGTAGAGCATGTAGGCTGTGAAGCCGAACCCGTAGCCGAACTGTTCCACGAACAGGCAGAGGTTGATGAGGGGAAGGAGGGTGGTCTGCGTGAAACTGAGCAGCACGTAGACGGCATCGGGCAGGGAGATGGCCCATACCATGGGCCACAGGCAGCGGCGAAGACCGTAGCGGGCCACTGCCATTCCTCCTAAGATACCTCCCAAGGTCAGTCCGATGATGCCGACGGTTCCCTGGGCGAAACCAACCTGTTGGGTGGTCATCCCCAGGCCGCCGGCCTCCAGCGGATCGATCAGGAAGGGGATGCTCATCTTGGCCAGCTGTGCTTCGGGCAAGCGGTACAACAGCATGAACAGCAGGGCCACACCTGCCTTCTCTTTCTGGAAGAAGGTGCGGAACGTATGCAGGAAATCCTTCACGAGGTGGCCCCGGGAGCCGGTCGTGACCGGACGGTCCTGGTCGGGACGGGGCAGCGTCAAGCTGTGGTAGAGCCAGCAGCCGAGCATCAGGCCAGCAGCCACCAGGAAGGTGAGGCTCCAGGCAAACGGAATACGCCCGGTAGAGGTTTCCAAGGCACCGGCCAGCATGATGAGCAGCCCTTGGCCGGCAATGGTGGCCAATCGGTAGAACGTGCTGCGGATGCCGACAAACAGGGCCTGCTGGTGTTCGGTCAGTCCCAGCATGTAGAAGCCGTCGGCAGCGATGTCGTGGGTGGCGGAACTGAAGGCCAGCAGCCAGAAGATGGCCAGCGAGAGGCGGAAGAAATGAGGGGCAGGCAGCGTAAAGGCGATGCCTGCCAGCCCGGCACCGAGCAGCAGCTGCATCCACACGATCCACCAGCGCTTGGTCTTCAGCAGGTCGATGAAGGGACTCCACAGCGGCTTGATGACCCACGGCAGGTTCAGCCAGCTGGTATAGAGGGCAATGTCGGTGTTCGAGATGCCCATCCGTTTATACATGACCAGTGACAGGGTCATGACCACCACGTAAGGAATACCTTCGGCAAAATACAACGTCGGTACCCATTTCCAAGGAGAGGACGGCTTCATGTCAATACAGTTTTCGGATATCCGCTCCCTTATAGTAATGCAGGAGAATCTCGTTGTAGTTGCATCCTTGTTCGCCCATTACGGCTGCCCCGATCTGGCAGAGTCCGACTCCGTGTCCCCAGCCCGCACCGACCAGCTCGAACCATTCGGGCACACCCGTTTCGGAGAGAGGACCTTTGTCTACCACAAAGGCGGAACTGAGCAGATGGCTGTCGGACAGGGTACGGCGGATTTCCAGCTCCTTGCCGATGGTCAGGCTTTTGCGTGTACCCACAATCTTCAGGCGGCTCAGCCGGCCCGACTTGCCGCGCTCCACGGGCTGGAGGTCGAGGATGTCGCCGTAGTCACATTTGGTTTTCGTGCGGATGAGTTCCGCCAGTTCCTCCTGGGTGTAACGGACTTTCCAGCGGTAGAAATCGTGTGTTTCCTGGTCGTAGTTGTTCAGGATCTGTCGCAGGATGTGTGCGTCGCGGGTGTTACACCAGGCCTTGGGCGAGGTGCGTATCCAGCGGCTGGCCGCTTCTTCTTGGGTCAGGTCGGGCACTTCGGTCTCTTCCCCGTCGCGCACCGCCGAGAGGTAGGGGAAGGACTTGTCTTCCCAGCAGTAGCTGAATTCTTCGGTCGCTCCTCCGCAGCATTTCGAGAAGCGGGCATCGCAGATGCGGTTGTCGTACATCAGTACCTGTCCGCGGGTGGCAGTCACTGCCTGGCTGACGCTGGGGTTCGATGCCTTGGTGATGCCTTGGTAGCGTTGGCAATGGTCGTCGGCACAGACATCGAAGATGGTATGGTCCTCCCGGTCGTACCAGCGGATGTATTCCGTGTCGGTCTTCACGAACGGGAAGAAGCCCCCGTCTTTCTTACAGAGTGCGTGGCGTTTCTCGATCTGTGCCAGCAGCCAGCTGCGGGAGATGACGGCATGTGCCTTGAGGAATTCCAGGGAGGAGGAGGCACTCATTTCCGACGAGATGACGCTGGTGAGGTATTCCTCGACGGGCAGCAGGTTGATGGCGGTGATCTTCCCCTCGTCGACCTGTAGCTTCAGGGTGCCGGGGAAATGTTGGGTCTCCTGCCGTTCCCAGTGGAAATTGAGGCCGATGGTCACGTCGTCGATGGAGAAGAAGGCTCCTTCTTCGAGCGGCGTGAAGGTCAGTTCGTGGTAAATGTTGCCGTTCCATTGGATGCCGCCTTCTTCGAAGCAGACCTGTTGGTTGCCGCTGACGGTTTCTCCTTTGGCCAGGAAGGAGGAGCTCAGAGTGAAGTGCAGTTGTTGGGCATTGACAATGCCGACGCTTATTTCGGGTTCTTTCATGGTGAATATACTGTTGGTTGCTGATAGTGTTCTTATAATTCCCATGTCAGCATGAGGCGCCCTTCGCCGGTGGTCGAATGGACGTTGTCGTAATGCTTGTAATGGGTTCGTCGGGTGTAGGTCTTGAAGTAGGAAGTCAGGTAGACACCCCGTCGCAGCTTGAAGTCCAGCCGGAGGCTGGCGGCATGGAGGATGGCACTCGACTTGTCTCCCTGTGCGTTGAGCGTACGTGGGTCCACCGTGTCCCAGTCGATGTTGGCGGGATAGTCTTTCCACGTGAAGAAATGGTAGGCTTCGTAGCTGGTGGAGAGGGCAAACACATCCTTCTTGTAGAGGAAGCACAGTCCGTTCTTGGTGCTGTAGCCGCTGCCCAGGTTGTAGTTGCGGTCGGACACTTTGTAGTAGTCGCTCAGCGCACCGCCCAGCAGCACGGCATTCAGATGGGTGAAGCCGCTGAAGGACCATTTGCCGGCGCTTTTCCGCTTGTAGTAGAAGCCGACACCCAGTGATGCGGGTGTGCAGAACTTGTAGGGAATCTTCGCCGACACATCGGAGATGGTGTCGGAGTCATAGTAGTCGAAATGCTGGTACAGGCCCATACTGAGGTAGTTGCGCTTGTTGTCCACCAGTTCGGTACCGGCCAGACGGCCCACGATGTTGACCTGTCCCAGAATGGGCTGCGCCTTCTGGAAGTTCAGGTTGCCCTTCACGTGGAAATAGTCGTAAGGTTGGGTGCCGTCGGCATCGTAGCGGTCGCCGTATTCCATGTTGAATTCAGTGACGAGGCCGAAACCGCGGTCCAGCAGTTCGTCCTTCAGTTCGAGAGCACGGACACCGACCGAGAGTTCCATGCTGATGTCGGGGATACCGAACTGCTTGCCCGATGTGGGTCGCTTGCGGCGGGCATCTCCGCTGAGCAGCCGGGTCAGGCCGCGCATGGGCGATACTAAAAAGGCGGCGGCTTCCAGTCCGAAGCGGCGGCTGCCGGTCTGCCGGTCATCGAGAATCAGGTCGGACATTCGGTAGGCTACTTCGCCCAGGGCGGTACCGCCGATGGGGGTGGCCAGAATGTCGTTGGTGGAGGGGAACTCGTTCTCCATGAACAGCTCCCACATGGCGCTTCCGCCGAAGGCGAACAGGCTCGACTGCCAGAAGTTGAAGCCGTTGCTGCGGGAGGCATTGAAATAGAGGTTGCCGTGGTAGGGGTGCATGAACATGTTGGTACCCATGCCGTCGTTGTCCCATACGAAGCCGTGCTTCAGGTTCTCGCGGATGGTGTGGCTGTTGATGTAGGCAAAGTCGGCCTTGCGCACGTAGCGGTCGAACGACCAGACACCCAGGTTCAGTCCCACGATGGTGGCCGCCGCCCGGAACGGGTGGTTGCGGCTGTAGTAGGCCAGGTCGGTCGAGTCGGGCAGCTGCGGCGTGTGGAGCGAGAAGCGCAGGATGGACTGCGCCTGGATACCGGTCAGGGTACACAGCCACAGGAGCAGCAGCAGGCAGTGTCGTTTTTTCATGGCTTCGGGGAAAAAATAGGTTCGTCAATGCGTACCGGATAGCGCGATACATCGCCGAAAATGCGGTCTGCATCGGTCACGGTCAGTTTCTCGAAATCTTCCAGGCGGGGCGTGATGACCAGTCCGCACATGTCGAGGGCACCCGGACTGATCAGGAACTGGTCGGGCCGTTCATGCCCGTACTGGTCGGGACGGTGCTGGGCACGGGGCAGGTAGACCGTCACGCAGTGTCCTTGCCGGTCTCTCCAGACGATGAGGTTGAAGGGAACATCTTCCTCGGTCAGTGGCTGATGGCCGTCGCCGGCGGAGAAGACTTCTTCCCGGACCCATTCGGCCGGTACGGCATCGGTCCCCGTCGTGACAAACACTTGCATGGAGCAGAGATAGTCGATGAGGTAGAACGTGCAGGTGGACCGGGGGGCGAAGTGTCGCTGCCAGATGCAGGGGTGATCTTGCATCAGCGTTTCCCACTGGGCTATGAGCGGTACGGCCTGTGCCGGTACGGCCTGGAAGTGCAGGTGGTCGGGAGCCGATGCACCGCATTGTGCCCCGTTGTAGAAGACGGCATAGCCCGGACGGAAATTGGTCTCTAACCATTGCAGCAGCCGGTAGGGCAGTTGTCGGTCAAGCTTGTCGGCCAGGGTCTGGGGCTGGTGCCGGGCGGCCGAGAGGACCAGATGGCCTGGCAGGATGGGGTAGGGGTTGACCTGCAGGTGGAAACGCTCGTCGAGCAGGACGGGCAGGCCCAACTGTTCTTCTGCCTGGTGCTCCCGGCAGAGGAAGCACGTGCGGCGGGCGATGCTGGCGGCATCTGTGGGGGCACAGGTGGAGCGGACCCGTTCGGGGTTGTACTGCACGGTGAACCAGGCAGACTGCTGGGCGGACTCTGTACGGGCGAGGAACGGGAGCGTGCGGGTCTGCAGGAACTGGAGAGCCAGGTGGTTGCGGCGGGCCAGGGGCCAGCGGTCCATCTGGGTGAAGAAAAAGTCCTTGGCCGTGCGTCCGTCTGCCTGCTGGGCCTGGCGGTGCTCCAGTTCGAGGGTACGCAGGCTGTCCTTGTAGGCATTGTTCCGGTTGACACGTTCGATGCTCAGGTCTGCGTCCGAATTGCCTTCCCAGCGGCGGCAGAGGTAGAGCACATCGTAGATGCGGCCGATTCGGTATTCCCGGGAGAAGCGCAGCCCCAGGGCATAATCTTCGCCATAGCTGGTGTTGGGCACGCCGAAGCGGCGGAGCAAGGGGGTGAAGAAGGCGCGGGGAGCACCCAGCCCGTTGATGCGCAGAGCATTGTTGGGACCATTCTCGTCGGTCCATTCGCGATGGTCGATAATGCCCGGCGGCAAGGTCTCCAGGGCGAAATTGGTCATCCGGTACGTACCGATGACCATGGCGCAGCCTTCGGCGCGGAACTTGTCGACGATGGTCTGCAGGGTATGCGGACTGCTGTACAGGTCATCGCTGTCCAGCTGCACGGCAAAGCGTCCGCACTGCGGATGGTGGATGCCCAGGTTCCAGCAGCCGCCGATGCCCAGGTCGTGGCGTTCGGGGATCAGGTGGATGACGCGAGGGTCGGTGGTATAGCGGTGTACCAGGTCGGATGTGCCGTCGGTGGAGTGGTTGTCAATGACAATCAGGTTGAAGGCGAACCGGGTATGCTGTTCCAGTACCGATCGGATGGCATCCTCGATGGTACGGGCACGGTTGCGCACGGGGATGATGACCGAGGCTTCGACGGGGAAGTCTTCGGTGTCGAAATCAATGCGGCGATGGAGGGGCGGCAGCCAGCAGCCGGTCTTCTGGAGGTAGCGGGTGAAGGCTTCCTCACGCTCCACCTGTACGGCCCGGTTGCGCGGGTCCACGTAGTCGAACTGCTTTTCTCCCGAGCGGCGGCAGTCGGTCTCCGCCACCGTGTAGAGGTATTCGCGGATATGGGTCAGCGCAGCGTGTCTCGACAGTTCCAGCCGCAGGGCATAGCGGGCCGAGTAGCGGTAGTCCGCTTCCTGCATGAGCAGGCAGGCGGCCTGCTGCAGCAAGTCTGTACGGAACAGGCAGACGGCACCGAAGTCAAAATCGTCGCGCACGCTGCCCGGCTGACAGTCGATGACGGGGTGGGCCTGCAGTCCCTGTTCGGTCTGCCGGTAGTGGTCGGCAAAGACCATGCCGCATCCGGGAGCGGAGAGGTAGTCCGCCATCCGCTCCAATGCCATATAGCCCAGTTCGAGGGGCTGGGTCAGACTATATAATAAGGTATAGGCCGTCGTGCCCTGTGAGGCGATGGCCTGTAGGAAGGAGTTGCTGTCCATCGAATCCGTTTTCAGCCAGCTGCACCCTTCGGGCAGTGCCCACGAAGGTTCGTCGGCCGTCAGCACGAAGACAGGTCCCGTCAGCGGAGACGACTGGAGCTGTTGTAGGGTCTGTAAAGTCGCTTCTTTCTGCTGGTGCGGAAGGAAGCAGGTTATGGTTTTCTGCATGTTTTAGATATTTATAGCGACAAAGATAGGGAATATATCTTATTTTTTACCTAACTTTGTCCGGAAATAGCAAATATTCAAAAGAAATATGGATAAGAAGAAAACTCCTTTGCTGGGGATGACCCTCCTTGAATTGCAGGATCTGGTCATCGGGTTGGGGCTGCCCAAGTTTACGGCCAGGCAGATAGCCGCGTGGCTGTATGTCAAGAAAGTGGACAGCATCGACGGAATGACCAACCTTTCGCTGAAGAACCGCGAACGGCTGAAGGAGCAGTATGAGGTGGGCGCATCGGTCCCGGTGGAGGCCATGCGGTCGGTCGACGGCACCGTGAAATACTTGTACCGTACGCCGGAAGGTCACTACGTGGAGGCGGTCTATATCCCCGAGGAGGACCGGGCTACCCTGTGTGTCTCTTCGCAGGTGGGCTGCAAGATGAACTGCCATTTCTGCATGACCGGCAAGCAGGGCTTCTCGGCCAGCCTCACGCCCGCCCAGATACTCAACCAGATTTATTCGCTTCCCGAACGGGACCGGCTGACGAATGTGGTGTTCATGGGGATGGGCGAACCGTTCGATAACCTGGAGGCCGTGCTGCGTGCCTGTGAGGTGCTGACGGCAGACTATGGCTATGCCTGGAGCCCCAAGCGCATTACCGTCTCGACCGTCGGCCTGAAGAAAGGGCTGCGGCGCTTTCTGGAGGAGTGCGATTGCCACCTGGCGGTCAGTCTGCATTCGCCCTTCCCGCAGCAGCGTGCCCAGCTGATGCCGGCCGAGAAGGCCTATTCCATTACCGAGGTGGTGGAGCTGCTGCGTGGCTATGACTTCAGCAAGCAGCGCCGCCTGTCGTTCGAGTACATCGTGTTCAAGGGAGTGAATGACAGCGAGGAGCATGCCCGCGAACTGGTCCGCCTGCTCCGCGAGCTCGACTGCCGCATCAACCTGATCCGTTTCCATGCCATTCCAGGCGTCGGCCTGGAGGGAGTGGACCGCGACCGGATGATTGCTTTCCGCGACTATCTGACCCAACACGGTGTCTTTGCCACGCTGCGGGCTTCGCGCGGAGAAGACATCTTCGCCGCTTGCGGGATGCTCTCGACGGAGCGGATGAAGAACGGCTGTTGAGGCCACCAAGAATTTTCAACGTATCTATCAACCCATTAATACTATCACACTATGAAGTTAGTCAGTTATTTCTTCAGCTTGACCTTCGCTGCCCTGTCGCTGGCTTCGTGCAGCAAGGACGGCAAAAGCCTCATAACTCCCGTATCCAGCGGACGCCCCTATGAGGTGATGGTGGTGGCCGACGACCGGTGCTGGATGAGTCCGGACAGTGCGCTCTATCATGTGCTCGACACCGATGTGCCCGGACTTCCGCAGGCAGAACGTTCGTTCCGGATTTCCCGCGTCCGTCCGGCCCATTTCGACCGTACCATGCGTCTGTTCCGCAACATCATCATGGTGGACATCAACCCCGAAAAATACACCCAGGTCCGCTTCAAGTACACCCGCGATGCGTATGCGTCGCCGCAGATGATCATGACCATCCAGGCGCCCAGCCAGATGGAATTTGCCGACTACGTGAGCCGGAACGGCCAGGTCATCGTCGACTTCTTCACCCGGGCCGAGATGAACCGGCAGGTGAAGCTGTTCGAGAAGAAGCACAGCCCGATGGTGGCGGCCAAGGTGGGCAGCCTGTTCGGTTGTGACATCTGGATGCCGGCCGAGATGGAATCATCGAAGGAAGGCCAGAACTTCTTCTGGGCCTCCACGAACCTCAACGACATGAACTTTGTGATGTATTCCTATCCCTTCCGCTCCAACGACACCTTCACCAAGGAGTACTTCATCCACAAGCGCGACTCGGTGATGAAGGTCAACCTGCCGGGCTATAAGGAAGGGGTATACATGCAGACAGCCGATTCGGCACTGGTGGAGGTGCGCGACCTGAACCTTCACGGCGACTATGCTTTCGAGGCACGCGGACTGTGGGAGATGAACGGCGATGCCATGGGCGGCCCCTTCGTGTCCATTGTACGGGTCGACCGGCAGAGTGCCAATGTGATTGTGGCCGAATGCTTTGTCTACAATCCGGGCAAGCTGAAACGTGACCAGATGCGCAAGCTGAATGCCGCACTCTATACCCTGCGCCTGCCCGAAGAACTGGCGGCTGCCTCTCAGAAACTCGATGAATATCCGGCGGAACTTCCCCTGAAACTCCCCTCCGATGACGAGGTGCAGGAAATGCAGGTGGACGAAACGGCGGTGGATAATAACAAGAAGTAAACCAATCATTATGGAAGAACGTAAGATAAAGGTGGGTATTACCCACGGAGATATCAACGGAGTAGGCTACGAGGTCATTCTGAAAGCCTTCTCTGACCCTGTCATGTTCGACCTCTGTACCCCGGTGGTCTATGGCTCGCCCAAGGTGGCGGCTTATCACCGCAAGGCGATGGAGCTGACCACGAACTTCAGCATCGTGCCTTCGGCGGCTGAGGCTCAGGACGGACGCTTGAACATTGTGAACTGTGTGGACGAAGAACTGAAGGTGGAGCTGTCCAAACCGACGCTCGAAGGCGGAAAGGCGGCACTGGCTGCCCTGGAAAAGGCCCTGGCCGAATACCGCGAAGGAGCGGTGGATGTCCTGGTCACCGCGCCCATCAACAAGCATACCATCCAGAGCGACACGTTCCATTTCCCCGGCCATACCGAGTACATCGAGCAGCGCGTGGGCGAGGGACAGAAGGCCCTGATGATTCTGCTCAAGGGCGATTTCCGCGTGGCGCTCGTCACGGGCCACATTCCCGTCAGTGCCATCTCGCAGACCTTGACCAAGGAGCTGATTCAGGAGAAGCTGGCCATCTTCCATCGTTCGCTGAAGCAGGATTTCGGCATCGATTCTCCCCGCATTGCTGTCTTCTCCCTCAATCCCCATGCCGGCGACGGAGGGCTGATCGGCCGTGAGGAGCAGGAAATCATCATTCCGGCCCTGAAGGAGATATCGGCCAAGGGCATCCTGTGCTTCGGTCCTTATCCGGCCGACGGCTTCATGGGTTCGGGCAACTATACGCACTTCGACGGCATCCTGGCCATGTACCACGACCAGGGACTGGCACCGTTCAAGGCACTGGCCATGGATGAAGGCGTGAACTACACGGCGGGACTGCCCATTGTACGCACTTCTCCTGCCCATGGCACTGCCTACGACATTGCCGGAAAGGGGATCGCTTCGGAAGATTCGTTCCGACAGGCCGTTTATGTGGCCATCGATGTCTGCCGCCAGCGTCGTACGGAACGTGAAATCAGTGCGCGACCCCTGCGCAAACAGTATTATGAAAAACGCGATGACAGCGACAAGCTGAAACTGGATTCCGTGGAGGAATGAGGATAAAGCCTACTTGATACAACACTAAGAAATGGAAGAATAATGAAAGACAAGCGTATTCCTCTGGTCGAACGGCAGTATCTCCTGCCGTTCGTCCTCATCACATCCCTTTTTTTCCTGTGGGGATTTGCACATGCCATCTTGGATGTGCTCAACAAGCATTTTCAGGAGGCATTGGACATTACGAAGGTCCACTCGGCACTGATTCAGGTCACCATGTATATGGGGTATTTCGTCATGGCCCTGCCGGCCGGTCTGTTTATCCGCCGCTATGGCTACCGCATCGGGGTGGTCTTCGGCCTGCTGCTCTATGGTGTCGGCTCCTTGCTGTTCATTCCCGGCCAGTACCTGGCGTCGTTCAATGCGTTCCTCTTCGCACTGTTCGTCATCGGCTGCGGACTGACCTTCCTGGAAACGGCGGCCAACCCGTATGTCACCGAACTGGGGGCGAAGGAGACGGCTGCCAGCCGACTGAATTTCGCCCAGTCCTTCAATGGAGTGGGGTGTATCTGTGCCCCCATTCTGACCGGTCTGCTGCTGTTCTCCAACAATCCTGAGGCCGATGCTTCCCATGGGAATGTGGCCTTGCCCTATGCGTGTATGGGCGTGGTGGTGCTCATCGTGGCGGTGATTTTCCTCCGGGTGAAACTGCCGGAGATGCAGCACGAGGCTGAGGTGGATGCCGAGGGACACGAAATCGGCCTGTGGTCGCACCGCCTGTTCATCTTTGGCCTGATTGCCTTGCTCTGCTATGAGATTGCCGAGATTTCCATCAACAGTTTCTTCATCAATTACGTGGTCGAACAGAACTGGATGCGTGCCCGCGATGCGGCCGTGGTCTTGTCCTTCGGCGGACTGGGCCTGTTCATGGTAGGCCGTTTTGTGGGCAGCTGGATCATGCAACGGGTCCGTGCCGAGAAGATGCTGTTTTGCTGTGCCGTGGGAACCGTGGTCACGACTTCCCTCATCCTGCTCAATGTCGGCTGGCTGTCGTTCATCGCCCTGTTGTGCGGCTATGCGTTCGAGGCCATCATGTTCCCCACCATCTTTGCCCTTTCGCTGAAAGGCCTGGGCCGTCATACCAAGCAGGCTTCGTCGTTCCTGATGATGTCGCCGGTGGGCGGTGTCATCGGTCCGTTGCTGATGGGGTATGTGGCCGACGCTTCTTCGATGGTGACGGCGTTCATCGTGCCTTGGATGGGCTATGCCGCCGTGGCGGTCTACGGCTATACCATGCTGCGCAAGTCTGCTCCGGAACGGGCATAAACGTTTTAGTCCGGTCGGTGGCTGGCGTTACAGGTCCAGCCACATCCGGAAGGAAGGGACGGAATCAGGAAGAAGGAGATACGGCTAAAGGCGGTTCGTATCTCCTTTTTCACCATTCAGAGAACCGTGGCCTTCAGCGGACTCTCCCGGACAATGTCCAGGGCCTGTTGCTCGGTGCCGGCAAACGGGCCGGTGTGCTCCAGCTTGAGCGTGGACAAGGCGGCGGCGAAACAGCCGGCTTCGGCATACGAGGCCCCCTTCACCCGCTGGTACAGATAGCCCAGCATGTAAGTGTCTCCGCAGCCCGTGGCATCCACCACATCGCGCGGCGGATAGGCCGGAATCTGGTAGTACTGCCCGCCGGCATGGATGAGGGAGCCTTCGCTGCCCAGGGTGAGCAGCACCTCCTTCACGCCCCATTCCGCCAGCCGGGCTGCCACTGCCTTGTAGTCGGTCAGTCCGGTCAGCACTGCTGCCTCGTGTTCGTTGACCTTCAGGATGTCAATGTATTTCAGGGCCTCCCGCTTGTCCTTCCAGTCGATGGGGTAGACCTTCTCGCCCCGCACCTCGCGCAAATAGCCCTGTGCGTCCACCGAGAGGATACCCTTCTGCGAAAGGTATTCGAGGACATCGAGCGAAAAGTCGTCGGCCAGCAGACTGCCCAAATGGAAAATCTTGGCTTCTGCGTGCTGGAGCTTCTCCACCGTGAAAGGATCGGCCTTGGCCAGCACCCGCTGGGTGCGGTTGTTCTGGTTCTCCCCATAGGAGTTCTCGAAGTAGACGGTTTTCCGGCTCGGAATATTCTCCACATCGATGCCCGCCTTGCGCAGGTCGTCCACGGCCTTCTGCTCCGTGGGGGCCAGCGAGGTGATGAGCTGGAAACGGGCGGCATTGTCGAGGCAGCGGATGCCGTGCGCAAAATAGTAGGAAGTGCCGCCTGGCAGGTAGGTGGTCTGTCGGGGGGTGATGATTTTATCGAGCGTAATGTGCCCGATGCAGCAGATATCTTTCATGGCTCGTATGTATTTTCATTTCTTATTGATAAATTGTCTGCAAAGGTAGTAAATAAATAAGGAATGAGGAATGAATGGAAGAGAAATGTTCACCCTTCTTTCCGAAAATATGTCCTATATTTCATTATTTGATGATATTTTATCAAAATAAAATGGAATATTTAAAACAAAGCCGTATCTTTACCGCCACTTACTACTTTGTTAGGATAAGAAACTAGAAAAACAAAATGGAAAAAATGGAAAAAATGAATGTACAGCCAGCAACCGGCAAGCTCGGTGTGCTGTGTGTGGGACTGGGTGCAGTTGCCACTACTTTTATGACTGGCGTATTGATGGCCCGGAAGGGACTCGCCAAACCTGTCGGTTCTATGACCCAATATGACAAGATTCGTGTAGGACGCGGTGCCGACAAGAAATACCTTCCTTACAAAGAGATTGTACCGCTGGCCGATCTGAAGGACATCGTGTTCGGGGCTTGGGATGTCTATCCTGCCAATGCCTACGAATCAGCCATGAACTGCGAGGTCCTGAAAGACCGCGACATCCTGCCGGTGAAAGACGAACTGGAACAGATTGTTCCGATGAAGGCGGCCTTCGACCGTAACTATGCCAAACGTCTGGACGGCGACAACGTGAAGGAATGCGCTACGCGCTGGGAAATGGTGGAAGCCCTGCGCGAAGACATCCGCTCGTTCAAGGAAAAGAACGGATGCAGCCGCATCGTGGTGCTGTGGGCTGCTTCTACTGAAATCTATGTGCCGGTGGACGAACAGATCCATGGTACCCTCGCGGCTTTGGAACAGGCCATGAAGGCCGATGACCGCGAGCACGTGGCTCCCTCCATGTGTTATGCATATGCGGCCCTTTGCGAAGGCGCTCCGTTCATTATGGGCGCACCGAACACGACGGTGGATATTCCTGCCATGTGGGAACTGGCGGAAAAGACCCGTATGCCGATTGCCGGCAAGGACTTCAAGACCGGACAGACCCTGGTGAAGTCGGGCTTTGCTCCCATCATCGGCACCCGTTGCTTGGGATTGTCGGGCTGGTTCTCGACCAACATCCTCGGCAACCGCGACGGACTGGTGCTCGACGAGCCTGCCAACTTCCATACGAAGGAGGTCAGCAAGCTGTCTACACTGGAGTCCATTCTGGTGCCCGAAGAACAGCCGGACCTGTACACGGACTATTATCATAAGGTACGTATCAACTACTACCCGCCGCGCAATGACAACAAGGAAGGTTGGGACAACATCGACATCTTCGGATGGATGGGCTATCCGATGCAGATTAAGATCAACTTCCTCTGCCGCGACTCCATCCTGGCCGCTCCTCTCTGCCTCGACCTGGTATTGCTGAGCGACCTCGCAGCCCGTGCCGGACGTTACGGCACCCAGCGTTTCCTGAGCTTCTTCCTGAAGAGCCCGATGCACGATTACACCCAGGGTGAAGTGCCCATCAACCACCTCTTCCAGCAGTATGTCATGCTGAAGAACGCCATCCGAGAAATGGGCGGTTACGAAGCGGACGAAGAGATTGACTAAACCGTCTTCCGCACTGCAGCGGAAGCCATGTGCATGAACACGAAGGCACAAAGGGACCGAGCGTCAGCCGTTCTTCCCTTTGTGCCTTCGTGTTGGTAAAATCTCCTTTGTCCCTTCCTCCCTTTGTGTTCCATCCCCTCTCATCCTCTCCGCACACCCCTCTGTGTCCTCTGTGTTTGCAAAATCAAGAAATTTCCCGAAATAGTTGCCGTTTTGCGAATAATTCGTTAGATTTGCGGAATGTTAAACCTCGCTATCTTTTATTAACCAGAATATAAAGACCCGAATATGTTGTTAAAAAGCTTTCGATTCCTGAGTATGTTTCGTGCATACGTCACTTCCAGCATGTTGTTGGTGCTGGCTACCGTGTTAGCATTGATTATCGCCAATTCTTCGGCCAGTGATGCTTATTTTGCCTTTTGGAACCAGCCGGTTTCCCTTTCGGTGGGCGAGTTTAACCTGTTCAGCCATGGCGGCCATGCCATGACCCTGATGGACCTCATCAACGACTTCTTCATGGCCATCTTCTTCCTGATGGTGGGACTGGAAATCAAACGGGAAATCCTGGTGGGCGAGCTGTCCTCGCCGCGCAAGGCCCTCCTGCCCCTCATCGGAGCCTGCGGAGGCATGATTGTCCCCGTAGTCGTATTCTGGCTGCTGACCCCCAATGACCCCGTGATGCTGTGCGGACTGGCCGTACCCATGGCCACGGACATTGCCTTCTCGCTCGGTGTGCTTTCGGTGTTCGGCAAGCGCGTACCGCTCTCGCTGAAAGTCTTTCTGGCGACGTTGGCCGTGGCAGACGACCTCGGAGGCATCATTGTCATCGCCACCTGCTACTCCAGCCACATCGACATGATTTACCTGTTCTATTCCGTGATACTGATAGCCGTTCTCGTGGCAGGCAGCCTGCGGGGCATACGAGCCAAGATTTTCTATGCCGTTTTCGGAATGGCCTTGTGGTACACGCTCCTCAATTCGGGCATCCATGCCACAATAGCGGGAGTCGTGCTCGCCTTCTGCATCCCGGCCTCGATGAAGCACCGGGTGACCTATTTCATCGAGCGCATCCGCGAATGCGTGTCCACCTTCCCCGTCATCCCCATTACCGGCAAGCACCTCAAGGGGGCGATGCTGACCCACGAGCAGATTGATACCTTGAAACAGATAGAGAGTGCCTCCGACCGCATCATCAGTCCGCTGCAGGACATGGAGGACAACCTGCATACCCCGGTCAACTATTTCATCATCCCCCTGTTTGCCTTTGCCAATGCCGGCATCAACATGGAGGGCATGGGGATAGACAGCCTCTTCTCCGGCGTGGGCCTGTCCGTCATGGCCGGTCTGGTCATCGGCAAGTTCCTCGGCGTGTTCCTGTTCTCCTGGCTGTCCATCCAGACACGCCTCGTGCAGCTGCCGTCGGGCACGTGCTGGAAGTCGTTTGCCAGCGTATGTATGCTGAGCGGCATCGGGTTCACCGTTGCCCTGTTTATCGCCGACCTGGCCTACGACTCGGCCGATGCGGCGCAGATGGCCATGCTGTCCGATGCCAAGCTGGGTATCCTCGTGGGTTCGCTGCTGTCCGCACTGCTGAGTGTCGTGCTGCTGAATTTCACGCTGCCGAAGGCGGAAGCCTCTTCCGGCCAGTGACGCGGTTTCCTGTCGTGCAGGGACAGGATGCAAAAATGGTGAAAACAGTTGGTAGTGTGCAGGACTTTTTTTAATTTTGCCTCTATAAACCTTTAAAACTTACATCGCATGAGAACCAATTTAAGTTCGCAGATTTCCCTCAACCGGGTATCTCCCAAGTATTATAAGCCCGAGACGATGGTGGACCGTTCGGTACTGACCCGTTTCGAGAAGATTCCTACCAACATCTTCGAGTCCATCGAAGAAGGTGTCCGGACCGTGGCCGGCGAAATCGTCCAGAAAATCCAGGAAAAGCAGCGCGACGGACAGTTCTGTACCCTCGCTCTGGGCACAGGCGCTTCGCTGCGTCCGCTGTTCGCCGAACTGGTGCGTCGTCACCGCGAGGAGCAGGTGAGCTTCCGCAATGTCGTGGTGTTCAATCTCTATGAATTCTATCCGTTGGCAGACGGTCAGGGTGGCAGCTTCCAGCAGTTGCAGGACTTGTTGGTCAGCCAGGTGGACATCGACCCCCAGAACGTGTTCACGCCGAGCGGCAAGGTGGCTCAGGAAGCGGTGATGGAGCACTGCCAGCTCTACGAGCAGCGCATCAAGACGTTCGGCGGCATCGACATAGTGGTGCTTGGCATCGGGCGCGAAGGAAATATCGGTATGAATGTACCTGGTTCGTCGGCCATGTCGGCTACCCGGCTGATTCTCGTGGACGCGGTGTCGCGTGCCGAGTCGGCCCGTAACCTGGGAATGGACAACCTGCCTCCCTGTTCCGTGACGATGGGTATCGGTACCATCCAGAAAGCCCGCAAGGTGTACTTGCTGGCCTGGGGAGAGGAAAAGGCGGACATCATCTGCCAGGCTGTCGAAGGGAAGATGACCGATGTACTGCCGGCATCCTACCTGCAGATGCACCCTCATGCCGTGGCTTGTGTGGACTTGTCGGCATCGATGCACCTCACCCGCATCCAGCGTCCGTGGCTGGTGACCAGCTGCGAATGGAACGACAAACTGATCCGCAGTGCCATTGTGTGGCTGTGCCAGACCATCAAGAAGCCCATCCTGAAACTGACGAACAAGGACTACAACGAGCACGGATTGAGCGAGCTGCTGGCCTTGTATGGTTCGGCCTACAATGTGAACATCAAGATATTCAACGATTTGCAACATACCATCACCGGATGGCCGGGCGGAAAGCCGAATGCCGATGATACCTATCGTCCCGAACGGGCCAAACCCTTCCCCAAGCGGGTGATTGTCTTCTCGCCGCATCCCGACGATGATGTCATCTCGATGGGCGGTACACTGCGCCGTCTGGTGCAGCAGGGACATGAGGTGCATGTGGCCTATGAGACATCGGGCAACATTGCCGTAGGAGATGAGGAAGTGATTCGCTTCATGCACTTCATCAACGGCTTCAACCAGCTGTTCGACGGCAACCAGAACGAAACCATCCGGACGAAGTATGCCGAAATCAAGCAGTACCTGCTGGCCAAGAAGGAAGGCGACTTGGATACGCGCGACATCCTGACCATCAAGGGACTGATTCGCCGTGGTGAGGCCCGTACCGCCAGTACGTACAATCAGATTCCGCTGGACCGCGTGCATTTCCTTGACCTGCCGTTCTACGAAACGGGACGCATTGCCAAGAACCCCATCAGTGAGGCGGATGTGGAGATTGTCCTGAACCTCTTGCGGACGGTACAGCCGCATCAGATTTATGTGGCCGGCGACCTGGCCGACCCGCACGGAACGCACCGTGTATGTACGGATGCCGTATTCGCTGCCATCGACGAGGAGAAGAATGCCGGTGCCGAGTGGCTGAAGGACTGCCGTATCTGGATGTATCGGGGTGCATGGGCAGAATGGGAAATCGAGAACATCGAGATGTGTGTGCCCCTGAGTCCGGAAGAATTGCGTGCCAAGCGGAATTCCATCCTGAAGCACCAGTCGCAGATGGAGAGTGCGCCCTTCCTCGGAAACGACGAGCGTCTGTTCTGGCAGCGCAGTGAGGACCGTAACCATGCGACCGCCGCTCTCTACGACCACCTGGGCCTGGCCTGCTACGAGGCCATGGAAGCGTTTGTAGAGTACAAGCCGTTGTAAATCACTGCTTGTCATTCCCTCTTCCGTGTCATTCTGAGTAGCCATCACACCCCGTGTGATGGCTACTCAGAATGACAGTTTGATATTTACCGCTGCAACTGCATGCGTTCGTATTCCACGGAAGCCATGATGAAGGTACCGATGGCCTTCCCTTCGTTCTCCACGACCGTGACATCCTTTCCCGCCAGGTAATAATTCGCCGTCCCCGTGCGCGAAGGATCCTTGGCAGGGCCTAATCCCGCGGATGCACATACCTGAATGATGTCCAGTTTTCCTGTTTCTTCGTTCGGACGGATAAACGTATCAATCAGTCCCTGATAGGCCCTTTCGGCTACCGGAAGGTACGTGTCTCGGTCCAGCAGCCCCAGTCGCAGTCCCTTCAGGTACGCATACGTGAAGATGCTGGAGGCCGATGCTTCCAGGTAGTTGGACTGTTGCCCCTGGTTGTACACCTTGCCGTTCACCTGGTCCCCCGTGCCGTCTGCCGTCTTCGAGGCATCGTACTGCAGCAACTGGTACCACACGCCCGAAGCAGGGTCTTGCCAACGCTTCAGACCGGCGGCCACCTGTTGGAGAATGGCCACCACCTCCCGATAGTCCTTGTGCTCCTTCGGCATATATTCCAGCACATCCACCAAGGCGGCGAAATACCATCCCATGCCGCGTCCCCAGAACTCGCGGCTGCATCCTTTGTGCAGACCGTCGGGCTGTGCCCAGAACGAGTTCTCCTCCTCCGGTGTGGCCGACCAGGCATGATAGTTCAGCTGCTTGTCCGCATCGTACGTATAGCGGTGAATCGTCTTGAACTGCAGGGCAATGTCCGCCCAGCTCTCCTCGTTGTCCTTCGCATTGAAGTCCCCGAAGTAGTGTTGCCACTGGGCATAGATGGGAGAACCCATGAACAGTCCGTCCAGCCACATCTGGTTCGGATAGACCGCCTTGTGGAAGAATCCCCCTTCGCCCGGCATTCCCTTGGCGATGCGCGAATGGTCGTACTTCAGTTTGTTGCGTATCAAGGTGGCAGCCGTCTTGAAGCGTTGCGCCTCCTCGGTGTGTCCTTGACGCTTTTCCTCCTCCTGGAGTAGGAAGAAGACATTTCCCGCAGGCAGGTCGTCAATATTGCTAGGCCGAAGAGCGGGCTGTCCTTTGGCATTCAGGATGACGGATCCGTCGGGCGATGTACTGTTGTCAGCGAATGCCTTGACGGCAGCATAATAAGTCGTTTTCTCAGGATAGAGGGCCCATGTCTTGAGGACGGCATTGGCGACAAGACCGGAGACATAGTCCCAGGCGGCACTGTCCAGTTCGGCTTGGTAATGGCGGTTGCAATAGAAATCCACGATGCCGTGGGATTCTACCATCTTCTGGGCATACGAGACGGATTGTGCGGCGGCGGTGTAGCTGAGGCAGCACGCGGCCCATGCATAAATGAGGTGTTTTTTCATTCGACAGTAGGTTTATTTGTTCTCAATGTGCGCAAATATAGGGTGATTTTTGGAGATGAAGGGGTAGATTCTGGTTTATTTTCTCAATAGATTGGCTAATGGGGCAATACTTCGGGAATAGTTAAACACAGAGTCACAGAGCGCACAGTTTTTTTTTGTGAGTGGTATAGTGGTTTATTCAACACAAAGAAAGGAAGACACAAAGGGATTTTTTCTTTCTTTTTCTTCTTCTCTAATTGTCATGCTGAACGCCAGTGAAGCATCTGTTACCGCACGCTGAAACGGCTGCGCTGTGTCACAGATCCTTCACTGGCGTTCAGGATGACAATTTGAGGGGGTGCTTCTAAAAAATAACCTCAGCGCGCTCAGTGCCTCTGTATTAAATAATTCCTTCCTTTCTTTGTGCCTTTGTGTTATTCCCTAAAAACGCTCAGTGCCTCTGTGTTTAAAAAGACAAAAGCGGCCGCCTTCTCTTAGAAGACCGCCGCTTTGCTACTCTCTCTTTTTTCTCCTCCAGTGACAAGGGAGTAACTGGATGATGTATAATTACTACGTTACTTGTTCTGCGAATCGTTCAACATAACTACACCCCAAATGTTAGGGTCAGCGTTGACCATCTTGTGGAAAATGTTCTTTACCTTTTTCATACTGTTATCCTTTCTTCTTGTTTAGTTAATAATGTGTGCGGAAGGGGCGAGCCTCACGGTAGGCCACAATCCTGAATTTTACCTTAAAACTTACCTATATTCTAATCGTTTAGTTTTGTTCTATAGAACCTGTTTCCTTTTGTTTCCGATGCAAAGGTACGACATCTTTTGATTTCACGTATGTTTTAGAACATGTTTTTGCGCTTTTCTCCTGTTTTCTTGACCTGTGTCAAGTCAGAAGCAGCAGCGCACCTCTACACCCCCTTGTACGGGTCGTCCGGCCTGGGCAAATCCCCGGTTCATGGTCTCGAAGTAGAAGCTGCAGTAATCCTTGTTCAGCGCGTTCTGTACCCACAGGGCGATTTCTCCCTTGCCCTTGCTGAACGTTACCCGTCCGTTTAGGGTGCCGTAGAAGGCCTGGCTCACATCGTTGGCCTCCGTCCAGTAAATGCGTCCCGCCGCCTTGTAGTGGGTGGTCAGCGTGATGCGGTCGAACAGCCGGTTTCGGCGCAGGCGGAAGACATACTGGGCACCGGCAGTCAGCGTATGCTTCGGCACGAACGGCACATAATGCCCCTTGTAGTCCACTTCCACGGTTTCCCCCGCCGCAGTCTGGTCGTCGGTCAGGTAGTCCGTGAAGGTGGCGTACGTGTAGCCGTAGCTTCCGTTCAGACTGAATGCATCCGTCAGTTGGGCCCGCAAGGCCACCTCGCCGCCCAGGCTCCGGCTCTTTCCCGCATTCACCGTGATGCGTCCCATGCCGCTGTCGGCGAAGCGGGACAGCTGCTGGTCGCGCGTATCCATATAGAACAGGGCCAGGTCGGCCTGCAGACGACTGTCCCAGAGCGTCAGGTGTGCCCCCGCCTCATAGTTCCACGAATATTCCGGCCGGTAGTAGGTCGCTTCCTTCACGTTCACCTCCGCCGCCGGCAGGTCCGGCATCATCGACGCGAACCGCCCCAGCACCTCGTCATTGCGGACGGCATCCATCATGGCCGTCTGCAGGCCTCCCTGCAGCAAGTCCGAGAACATCTGGATGTTGTAGCCCCCCGAGCGGTAGCCTTTGCTCACCGTGGCATAGACATTGTTCTGCGGGTTCCATGCATATTGCAGGGTGAACTTGGGCAGCAGCTGTGTATAGTCCGTCGATTCCTTTCCCGTCAGTTCCGTGGCCGCTTGGAGCGGACGGCTGATGCCGTTGGGGAGATAAGGAGCCGTCACGTTAAAGTTGAAGTCCAGCCCGCAGGCCGACTGGTAGTCCATCTTGAGCCGCTCGTAGTCCAGCCGCAGTCCCGCCGTGAAAGAGAGTCCCTCCACCAGCAGGTCGTTAAAGGTGGACTGATGGTAGATGGCTCCGTTCAGCACAGGGGTTTCGAAGTCCCCTGTCACGGGCAGTGGACGGGTCTGGATGTGCAGACCCAATGTAGGAGCCGAGGGCGGCAGGCCCCCGAAGATGCCGTTCACCGGTCCTTCGATGAGGCGATCGATACCTTCTTCCTGGAAGTGTACGGGTCCGTCTGTGTGCAGCCATTGGTAGAAGCCGCTCACGCCGGTCGTCCACTGCCACCGCTGTCCCGGTTTCGATTTCAGGACCAGTTCCTGTGAGAGGGTCTTCGAGTTCTGTCGCTGCCGGATGGTGTAAAGGTCCGCTTCGGTGAAGTCCTGGTCCAGGTCCATCTGGTCGTTGAGGTACTGGAATCCCGTCACGCTGTTCAGTACGAAGTGGTCGGCTTGGTGCTCGATATTCACACCCCCGTTCAGCAGGTTCCGTTTGTAGCCGCATTTCCGGTTGTACGAGATGGTGCCGATGAAGTCTTTCCGGTCCTCCTCGCCGCTCACCTTGCCCGTGTAGGCATAGGGGTAGCCGTCTTGGTGCGAATATTCATAGTTGATGTTGAAGTCCAGCTTCGTGTTCTCGTCGGGCAGGTAGATGGCTCGGATGCGTCCGCCGAACTCGTCGCTCGTGTCGGCCCGCTTTCCCGTGCATCGGTTCCGGAAGAATCCTCCGTCGTGGCGGTAGAACAGGCCCGTGGAGAACGCCAGCTGTTCGTTCGTGCGGTGGTAGTGCGTCAGCGAGGCCCTGTACTCGTTGTGGGTGGCTGCCCCCAGGCGCAGGTCTGTTCCCTGGTAGGAGAACGGCGACTTGGTGAACACACGAATCAGTCCGCCCATCGTGTTGCGTCCGTAGAGCGTACCCTGCGGGCCGCGCATCACGTCGATGCGCTCGATGTCTGAGTAGTTGAAGTCGAAAGCCGACTTGTCGATGTAGGGGATGTTGTCGACATACAGTCCCACTGCCGGCGTATTGATGCGCGAGCCGATGCCCCGCACGTAGACCGAGGTTGTCAGCTTCGAGCCATAGTCGGGGATGAACAGGTTCGGCACCAGTCCGGAGAGCGATTTGATGGACGCGACGGCCTTGTTCCGCAGGTCGGCCTGCGAGAACGAGGTGGCCGAGAGTGCCTGCTGGCGGAGGCGGTTGTTTTCCTTCGGGGTGGCGATGACCACCACTTCTTCGATGTCGATTACCTTGGTCGTATCTTTGGGATGGGTCATGAGACCCTTTTCGGTAGTTGGTCCTGCGATGGCAGCAGTAGCACACGCCGCCATCAGTGGGGTAAGGAGAGTACGTCGTTTCATGTCGTTTCAGATGTTTAAGAATACGGTTGCAAAGTAAGTGCAATCCGTCGGGACGTACAATCCTCATATATGAGGATTTTAGTTAGGAAAAAATGAACTTGCTACAGAAAATGCTGCTTGAAAATTTGGAGTCAAGTGAAGGATATACTACTTTTGCAGTGAAAGCCTTGAACAGGCTTGATTGGATGTAAACTTAATCATTGCTTGCCTCAAAAGAAGCGTTTTATAAACATAAAATAATATACAATGACTCAACAACCTAAAAATCCATCCCATGCCAAAGACTTTATCTCATTCTTTGGCATGGATATCCGAGAACGGAAAAACTATCTCCCAGGCGTGGAGATTGATGAAAGTTTACAAGGCAGGTTTGCGAAATCGACGGCCTATTGCCGTTTCTTCAGCCTGTTCAATCATTTTGGCGATTGTGCCTATCAGCGGATTGCACATTTGCCCATCGGACAGGACCCCCTCTTCATCCTGGGCTATTCCCGCAGTGGCACTACCTTTTTGCATACCCTGCTGAGCAAGGATCCCCAGTTTGCGTTCACGACCAATTATCATGCAGGCTTCCCGCATCTTGTGCTGTGGGGGCAGCACTTTTTTAAACGGCTTCGTTCAATCGGTCGTCCCAAGAAGCGGGTCGATCAGATGTCGATTGCGTTGGACTTGCCGCAAGAGGAAGAGCAGGCAATCGTGGGCCTTACTCCCTACACTTTCGCTTTGCACGAGTATTTTCCCCAGCAGTGGAGTCACTACTTGGATCGCTACACCAGCTTTGAAGAAGCTACAGATGCGGAGCGCAACGCCTTTGAGCAAGCATTGCTTCGCGTGATTCGTTCCTCCTTAGTGGATTGCTGGGGGGGGGAAAAAAGATGGCTTGAAATCCAAACGGTTCTTATCTAAAAGTCCCGCCCATTCTGCACGCATTCCGATGCTGCTGAAACTCTTCCCCAATGCCAAATTCATCTATATTGCTCGCAATCCCTACTTCATCTATTCCTCCAATATATCCCATTTCTCTTCGACCTTCGAGACCCTGTCCTTCCAGCGGATCAGCAAGGAGGAACTATCGGCTAATGTCCTGGCCTCCTATAAAAAAATCATCATCGACCATTATGAACAGCAGAAGCAACTCATCCCCGAGGGAAACCTGTTAGAGATTCGCTTCGAAGATTTCGTGGCCCATCCGCTCCAGCAAGCCGAGGCGATTTATGAGCGATTGAACCTGCCCGGATGGGAGCAGGCGCAAGCTGCCATGCATGCCTATGTCGAGGAGTCACGCAGCTACAAGTCCCGTACCTATCCCACTTTCTCATCAGAAACAATCGACCTTGTCAACCGGCATTGGGGATTGGCCATTGAACGGGGCGGTTATACCCGATTATAAACAAGCATATTTTAACTATAAACTATATTTCGATATGATGGATTCTCAATTGGTGCAAATGCGCGCGACAGGGGATGCCGAGTTCACCCTACAGGAGCGCATCCTTTATCAAATTGCCTGCCAGCTATTGGGGCGGGATGACTTTTCGATGACAGACGACTTGCGTGAGTTTGGCCTGACCGTCCCGTTGAGTAATCAGCTGATGGTACTCGCCAACAAGCAGGGCTTCCAGCTTCGCCCTACTGACATCGCCCGCTTTCACAGCATCCAGGCACTCTGCAAGACAAACGGCGTGATGTTTTATTGGCAGGATGGCTATCATCCAGAGAAGCCGGTGATGCTCTATGTGCATGGCATCTCTTTGGCCACTAACGTAGTTCCCCGACTGGACGAATGGTGCGAGCGATTCTCTGTGTTGGTCATCGAGCCGTTGCCCGATCATTACAAAAGCATCTTCCTCAACGAGAGTTTGGAGGAAATCTCGGAGTTCTATTATGCGCTCTACGAGGTTTTCTTTCCAGAGAAGCCTCAGGTATCGGCAGTGGTGGGTGCCTCCTTTGGGGGCGTGATGGCCTATTTTCTGGCCAATAAACTTTATGAGCACACAGGGCAGCTGCCTCATGTCTATTTGTTTGACTCAGTGCTGGCTATCACTGAGAAGTTCAAGCGTTTCATTGCTTTGGTGCGCGAACCCTATTTCAAGGAGCGGTTGACGACGATGCTCAGCGTGATGCTCAAGACACCCACCTTCCCTGTCTATCCTGGCCCGCTGGTGCTGTTCAACGCCACTCAACGGCTTTATGCGAAGGAGGAGAATTTGGAAGTTTGGCGGCAACATGCCAGTCAGTTGGAAATCATCGACGTGGACTGCGATCACGAGGAGATTTGCCGTGAGGCCGCCTTTATTCAAATTATCAACGACAAGATCTATGGCGATTTGGAAAAGAGGTAACCAAGGAACAACTCCCCGACAGGACATGACTCATCTTGGGACGGAGCCAATCCCTGTACTGTTTCGGCAGATGGCTATCCCAGCTATTATCGGGCAGTTGACAATCTTGGCCAATAATTTCTTGGATCGCATGTATGTGGGGCACATCGAGGGCTGTGGCGGCGAATCGTTCACGGCCATCGGTCTCTCCACGCCGATTCTTCTTTTCACGACAGCCATTGCTTCGTTAGTGGCTGGAGGGTCTCCTTGGGTGGCCATCCTCCTCGGTGAGCAGAAAGTGGAGCAGGCCCATCGGGTAGTGGGAACCAGCCTCTCGTTTCTCTGTTCAATCAGCCTGCTGCTCGCTGTCGGTATCGGTTTCTTCCAGGAAGTGCTGCTGGCCGGCTGCGGAACCAGTTCGGAGATGATGCCCTATGCAAAAACCTATTTGGGGATTATTGCATGGGGCATTCTCCCAACGAATCTGACCATCGGAATGGCGCAGTTTCTCACGGGACAGGGGTTGACGAAGCTGGGGATGCGTATCATTGGCATGTCGGTGTTGCTCAACCTGCTGCTCGACCCATTGTTCATCTTCGGCTTTGGCTGGGGATTGCGAGGTGCGGCCTTGGCGACCACCCTCAGTATGATGGTTTCGGCCCTGCAGGTGGTGCGACACCTTTTCTTCTCGCATCATCCCATCCGGTTGACCGCTATCCATTTGGGGATAGACCGAAAGTGGCTGGGCGTATGCCTCGGGATGGGGTTTGCTCCCTTCCTTGCGATGGCTTGCGAGGCCTTGGTCGGCCTGCTTTATAATGCAAGCCTCTCCACTTACGGGGGCGATGTAGCGGTAGGTGCAATGGCGGTCTATTACGCGATGGGTCATATCATTGCCTATCTCATCATGGGATTGAGCATGGCCATGCAGCCCATGATGAGTTACAACTTTGGGAGGCGTAGCTTCGAGCGGGTGCGGCAATGCGCCCATCTGCTGATAACTTGGAGCATTGCCATCTGCTCTGTGATTTGGTTAGTGATGATGGTGGCTCCAGGTGGTGTCTGCCGTTTGTTCACCAACGATGCGGAGATTGCTACCTTCGCAAGTCGCTATCTGCGCACCTATTTCTTGGCGGGCTTCTTGATGGGTATTCCCTTTGTCTGCATGAATACCTTGCGCTTCGTGCGACAAGTCAGGCTGGCAATCGGGCTGGTTGTCTTTCGCCGTTTGCTACTTTCTGTCCCTTTGATTGTGCTGCTTCCCCGTTTGGGGGTGCTCCCACCCGTGCAAGCCATCTTTTTGTCGGCACCGATTATCGACGGTGTCAGCGCTTTGGTGATGCTCTGCGTTTCGCTGCGTACGATTCACCATTTACAGGGGGCATAGACTTAAGACGGATTGTCCGAGAACTCCGAGAGTACTATTCCATACTTCTCGGACAGTCCCCTATCAGATGCTGCCCGCCTCGATGTAGCCGTGCATCACGGCATAGATGGCCAGTCCCGACACAGCCTTGATGCCCAACTTCTCCGTAATGTTTTTGCGGTGCGTGATGACGGTCGTCAGGCTGATGTTCAGCTTCTCCGCAATCTCCTTGTTGATGAGTCCTTTCACCACCAGCACCAGTACCTCCTGCTCGCGGGGCGACAGTTCCCGGCAGTTATCCTGCGCGGCAGCCGATGCGGCGGCGGGATGCGACCGCTCATGGCCCCGCCGTTGCAGCTCCAGGATAGCCTTGACCAGTGCATCCTGCGGCAGGAGCACGTTCAGGGTCGGGAGGCCGTTCAGCAGCGGTGTCTCCCCGGCTGTCAGTACAATCGTCTTCCGCTGCCGTTCGCGGAAGAATGCCGTATGTTCGAAGAACAGTTGCGAAGCCACGAAGTAGTGGGCATACATGTCCGGCGTGTCGTCCGTCAGGGCGCAGAAGGAGGCGAAGACGCGGATGACCGCTGCCGGCAGCATCTCTTCCAGGATGGTCCGCAGTCCCAAGGCCGTCAGCGTGTTCGGCTCCAGAATGGCAATCTCCGGTCGCATGGCTCAGCTCCTTCCCAGATAAGCCGCTGCCGCTTCGGCGCAGCGTTCGCCGTCGATACCTGCCGACACGATGCCGCCGGCATAGCCGGCCCCCTCGCCGCAGGGGAACAGACCCTCCACATGCGGGTGCTGCAGGCTGTCCTTGTCGCGCACTATGCGCACCGGCGACGAGGTACGAGTCTCCACTGCTATCATCATCGCCTCGTTGGTCAGGAAGCCCCGCTGGCTCTTCCCGAAGAGCTGGAAACCCTGGCTCAGCCGCTCGCTGACGAACTTCGGCAGCCAGAAGTGCAGCGGCGAGGACACCAGTCCCGGGCTATACGAACTCTTGGGCAGGTCGTAGCTCAGCTTCTTCCGGGTGAAGTCGGCCATCCGCTGTGCCGGTGCCGTCTGCCGCAGGTTTCCCTGCTGCCAGCAGGCCTGTTCCAGCTGCTCCTGCAGCCGCATCATCGCCAGCGGATGGGGCGCATCCCCGTGGTCCGTGCGGCTCTCCTCCATCAGCTGCAGCGTGGCCGCCTCTGCCGACCCTTCTATCACCTCGGGAGCCTGGAAGGCCAGGTCGGGGTGGGAGAGGTCTTCCGGACGCAGCTCCACCACCATGCCCGAGTTGCTCCACTGCGTGCCGCGGTTACTGGGACTCATGCCGTTCACCACCAGCTGGTGCGGACCGCTGGCCGCCGGCACCACAAAACCGCCAGGACACATGCAGAAGCTGTAGACTCCGCGTCCGCCCACCTGCTGCACGAAGCTATATTCCGCAGCCGGCAGGTACTTGCCCCGCCCGTTCTTGTTGTGGTACTGTAGCTGGTCGATGAGGAGCGACGGATGCTCCAGCCGAACGCCCACGGCCAGTCCCTTCAGCTCGATGGGTACCCGATGGGCATAGAGCCAGCGGTAGACATCGCGGGCCGAATGCCCCGTTGCCAGGATCACCGGTCCCCGGAAGGTCCGGCCCGTGCTTGTCTCGATGCCCTCCACCCGTCCGTTCTCAATGATCAGCGCGTCCATCCGCGTCTCGAAATGCACCTCGCCACCGCAGTCCAGGATGGTGTTGCGCATGTTCTCGATGACCCGCGGCAACTTGTCCGTCCCGATGTGCGGATGGGCATCCACCCGGATAGAAGGACTGGCGCCGTGCTGGCAGAACACGTTTAGGATTTTGTCCACGTTCCCCCTCTTCTTGCTCCGCGTATAGAGCTTTCCGTCCGAGTAGGCACCGGCCCCGCCTTCGCCGAAGCTGTAGTTCGACTCGGCGTTCACCTTGTGCTCGCGGCTGATGCGGGCCAGGTCCTCCTTGCGTTCCCGTACATTCTTTCCCCGCTCCACCACGATGGGGCGCAGTCCCAGTTCGATGAGGCGTAGGGCGGCAAACAGTCCGCCGGGTCCGGCCCCCACCACAATGACGGCGGGCTTTCCCTCCACCTTATTATATATAGTACGTTCAAATTCCTCCTCCGTGGGCGTTTCGTTGACGAATGCCCGTACGGTGAGGTTCACATAGATGGTGCGCTGGCGGGCATCGATGCTGCGCTTGAGCACGCGCACCGCCGTAAGAGTGCGCACATCCAGTCCTTTTTCGCGGCCGATGTACTGCTTCAGTGCCTGTTCGCTGGCTGCCTGTTCGGGCAGAATGCGGAGTTGGTATTCGTGGATCATGGTTATGTTCGTTGTAAATTCGGGGACAAAGATAGTAATTTTTCGTCAGATTCAACACAGAGGCACAGAGGGCACAGAGTTATATATTTTTATAAACACAAAGAAACAAAGACACAAAGATGATATTTGAAGAAAATAATCCTTCGTCCCTTTGTGTCTTTGTGTTCTGTCTAATTGTTCTTAAACACAAAGAAACAAAGGCACAAAGATGATGTTTGAATAAAATAATCCTTTGTGCCTTTATTTCTTTGTGTTTATAAAATATAATAACTCAGTGCCCTCCGTGCCTCTGTGTTGAATAAAGAACTCACCGCAGGAGCGCACGCTGCACCTCGCCCATGTACATTGTGTACGACTTCGAGGCATCCGCCTGGATATGCAGCGACTCCAGGTCAGCAGCCGACATCTTCTGCGCCATCGACTTCTTGCATTCCACCACGACGCACGGTTGCGTCTGCCCCGCCGTGTAGAACGAAATCTTGTACGTGTCGCTCTGCTCCATCAGCGCAGTGGCGGCGATGCGGCTCTCGTCCAGCAGCAGGTAAGCCACGCTCTTGCTGAACAGCTTGCCGAAACCACCCCAGCAGGCAGCCTTCAGCTCAATCTCTTCCCCGTTGGCAGCCGTCAGTGTCAGCCGTCCGTTGGCAGCCACCTCCTCCAGGTTCGCCGGCAGGAGGTCGACGGTCGTTTCCTTCAGTTCTGCCGAAGCGTTCAGCGGAGTGGCCGGAGTGAGCGGAGCTGCCGGAACGGTCTGCGGAGCCACCGCTTGCGGGGCCGGAGCCGGCTGTACGGGTGCGGCAGCCCCCGCCTGGCTCAGCAACTGCTGGCCCAGGGCTACAGCCGCCGAGTGGAACAGCTCGTCCTTCAGCTGGATGGTCCCCTTGCGGAACTTCCCGCAGATGGGCGCCAGCTTTGTCTTCTTCTTGTTCAGGGCCATGTCGTCCCCAATCCATTCCTCGGCTGTATAGCGCTGTCCCCCGTCGCGGTTCTCGTCGTACCAGTAGCGGATGCGGGTCATCGTCAGGTGGCAGTCGCCCTCCCCGATGTGCATCAGCAGCTGATAGTAGATGCGTGTGCGGTCCAGCGAGAGGGCCGATGAGTTGAAGACGATGTATTCCTCGGCGGCAGCGGCAATGTCACCCGTGGCCGCATTGGTATAGACCACCTTGCTGGACAGCTTGCCGTCCGGACGGAAGCGTTTCTCCGCCCAGTCTTTCATCAGCGAGAAAATCTGCTCCTTGCTCAGCGTGGCGGCTTTGATGTCGTGGGTGAACTCCACTTTCCCATCGGTAGAGTAGGTGACGGCCCCCGCCAGGTAGCGCGGGTCGGTCGAGTCGTTCTTGTCGTCCTGGGCAGCAGCCATCAGCGGCAGACAGGCGAACAGAAGTGGAAATAGTCTTTTCATAAAAAACATAGTACTATAAGTGTAAGTAATCAAAAACGAAAGAGACAAAGACACGCCGGCCTTTCCGTCCGGAAAACCTTTGTGTCTTTGTGCCCTTGTGTTTCAGTCGGGGGGTAGCGGCAGTGGCCTACCGGCGCACCGGAATCTTGGCTACCCGCTTTTCGTGGCGACCGCCCTCGAAGTCCGTGGCGAAGAACTCCTCCATGATGCCGTCCGCCGTTTCCGTATCGATGAAGCGTCCCGGCATCACCAGCACGTTCGCGTCGTTGTGCAGACGCGACAGGTGGGCGATGTCCGACCGCCAGCAGAGGGCGGCGCGGATGCCCTGGTGCTTGTTCAGCGTCATGCTGATGCCCTCGCCGCTGCCGCAGATGGCAATGCCCGGATAGCATTCGCCGCCTTCTACGGCCTGTGCCAGCGGATGGGCGAAGTCGGGATAGTCGCAGCTGTCGCTGGAGTAGGTACCGAAGTCCTTGTAGGCCCATCCCTTGGCTTCCAGCCAGGCGATGACATGCTGTTTCAGTTCGAACCCCGCATGGTCCGAGGCCAGTCCGATTGTCTTTCTTTCCATCAGAGCATGGCCTTTACTTGGTTATACACATTCTCGGCAGTGAAGCCCAGCTTCTCGTCGAGCACCTTGTAGGGAGCGGAGAAACCGAAGGATTCCAGGCCCCACACCTTGCCGTTGGCTCCCACCAGCCCCTGCAGGTTGACGGGCAGTCCGGCGGTCAGGCCGAAAATCTTCGCGCCGGCGGGCAATACGCTCTCTTGGTATTCGGCAGACTGGTTGCGGAACAGCCCTTCCGAAGGAGCGGAAACCACGCGCACCTTGATGCCTTCCTGACGGAGCAGTTCGGTGCCGGCCTCCAGTGTCGACACTTCCGAGCCGGAAGCCACGAGGATGACGTCGGGGTTCTCGTCCGAACCGGCCACGATGTAGGCTCCCTTCGCCGTCTGCGCATAGTCGTTGCCGGCCGGCAGGTTGGCGATATTCTGGCGCGAGAGGATCAGTCCCGTCGGGGTGGACGTGTTTTCCATTGCCAGCTTCCAGGCCTGGGTTGTTTCCTCCACGTCGGCCGGACGCAATACCAGCATCGAGTTCTGTCCCTGGTGGTTCTTCAGCTTTTCCATCAGTCGGATCTGTGCTTCCTGTTCCACCGGCTCGTGCGTCGGGCCGTCTTCGCCCACGCGGAAGGCATCGTGCGTCCAGATGAACTTCACCGGCGTCTGCATCAGGGCTGCCATGCGGATGGCAGGCTTCATATAGTCAGAGAACACGAAGAACGTGCCGCAGGCAGCGATGACACCGCCATGCAGGGCCATACCGATGCAACAGCACGCCATGGTCAGTTCCGACACGCCTGCCTGGAAGAAGGCACCGCTGAAGTCGCCCTTCGCCAGGGCATGGGTCTTCTTCAGGAAGCCGTCCGTCTTGTCCGAGTTGGAGAGGTCGGCCGAGGCGCAAATCATGTTCTCTACCTGTGTGGCAAGCACGCCCAGTACGGTAGCCGAAGCGGCGCGTGTGGCCCCACCGGCCTTCTGTTCGATGGCCGCCCAGTCAATCTGCGGTGCCTTGCCGGAGAACCAGGCCTCCAGTTTCGCCGCCAGTTCGGGGTGAGCAGCCGCCCAGGCTGCCTTGGCGGCATAGCGTTCGGCCACGATGGCCTTCAGCTCCTCGCGGCGGCCGGCATAGAGGGCGGCCACTTCGGGGAACACCTGGAACGGGTCTTCCGGATTTCCGCCCAGGTTCTTGATGGTGTTCACGTAAGCGTCGCCGCCCAGGGGTGCACCGTGCGTGGCGCAGTTGCGCTCGTAGCTGGAGTCGTCCGCCTTGCGTGCTCCCTTGCCCATCACCGTCTTGCCGATGATCAGCGTCGGCTGGCCGGTCACGGCTTTCGCCTCGGTCAGGGCCGTGCGGATCTGGTCAGGGTCATTGCCGTCGATGGTCGTCACCTTCCATCCCCAGGCCTCGTACTTGCGGGCCACGTCTTCCGTGCTCACCTCGCTGCATTCGGTGGAGAGCTGGATGTCGTTCGAGTCGTAGAACATGATGAGGTTGTCCAGTCCCAGGTGGCCGGCGATGCGTCCCGCACCCTGCGAGATTTCTTCCTGGATGCCGCCGTCCGAGATGTAGGCATAGATGGTCTGGTTCATCACCTCGCCCAGCCGTGCCTGCAGGAACTTGGCGGCGATGGCTGCGCCCACGGCGAACGTGTGTCCCTGTCCCAGCGGACCGGAGGTGTTCTCGATGCCGCGTTCGATGTCCACTTCGGGGTGTCCCGGTGTCGGGCTGCCCCACTGGCGGAACTGCTTCAGCTCCTCCAGGGTGAACTTGCCGCTCAGGGCCAGCACCGAGTAGAGCATGGGCGACATGTGTCCCGGGTCGAGGAAGAAGCGGTCTCTGCCTTCCCACTTCGGGTTTTCGGGGTCGTATACTAAAAATTCCGAGAAGAGTACGTTGACAAAGTCGGCACCGCCCATGGCACCGCCTGGGTGGCCGGATTTGGCCTTTTCAACCATCGAGGCAGCCAGAATGCGGATATTGTCGGCTGCCCGGTTCATTAGTGTGCTTTCGTGATTCATTGCAAATGATGTTAGTTTGTGCAAAGTTACGATTTTATTGGATATAAAAGCCAAGCAAATGAATATTTTTTTGGACGCTTCGTTGCAGGTTTGGGAAAAACAGCCTGCCTTTGGAGCAGGATTCGGGACAAACTAAGGGATTATAACTATTTACCAAATATAAAATGAGGACAAAACACTTTTTGGCGATGGTAGCGGCGGCAGGAGTCCTGCACTGAGGGCCTGGTGGCCACTGTCACCTTCTCCGATGTCCTTTCCTTCTTCTCGTACGGAACCTTTAGTTGGAATAGCAAATATCTTGATCCATGGAGTAATGAACTCTGTATTAGTCCGGCACAGGGCACCCTTTCCCCCATGGTAAGGCATTCCCTGATTTGCACCTGTATCAAAGGAATATTCCCTCCGACGGACATCTGCGCATCGCTCCACCAAGGTTGCTACATCGCTCAACGTAGGTTGTGATATCTCTTCACAAAGGTTACTACATCGCTCAACGTAGGTTGATACATCTCTTAACGCGCTTCGTGACGGAACGGCGAAGGCCGTCCTGCTCGGATAGGGATACGGATTCGGTCGCCGATGGACTGGAAGGGGAGAAGGTGAAGATGGTGGTGGTGCTGGAGGAATGCGACTGATGATGACATACCCTCCCCAGTTACCAATGACGAAACTGTAGGAGGGTGTGTCAAAACAGGCACATCCTCTTTTCATATCAGATACAGTTCGGCAGTTTGTTTATGCAGCCATTTCCCGCATCGGCGATTTT